>NZ_JALNUL010000016.1:0-108526 GCF_026540775.1 Methylobacterium sp. GC_Met_3 | reverse complement strand
CTCAAGCGTACGACCTTCGTGCTGACGCTCTGCTCGACCTTGGCATCGATCGCGATCCTGTTCCTGGGGCCCTTCATCATGAAGATCTTCCTGGGGCATGCCTACGCGGAGGCGGGCAACATCTTTTCCGTGCTGAGCCTGACTCTGCCGCTCGGGACCATCAGCTATTGCTTGAGTATGCTCCTGCTTCTTCCCGCACGAAAAGATAAGGCGGTCACGGTCATCGCAATCGTGGGCGGTGCGCTCAATCTTCTGTGCGCGATCGTTCTGACACCGCAGAACGGGGCCATGGGCATGGCGATCAGCCGCGTGATTGCGGAAGTCGCCATAACGATTCTGACCTTTTATGTGACGATCAGAAGCGGGCTCTGGCGCGACGTGTGGCGCGCAAGCGGCTCCGTACCCGCCTCCATGAACCTGTCCGCCCGGTTTCAGAATCTGCGGAAGCGGTTCCTGCGGATCCCGATGACGTTCAGATCCGGACTCTGACGGAGGCCGGGATCGAAGCGGCCGGGTTGCTGGGCTTGGCATCGGTCATCGCGGCGATGGCCTGACGACCCAGCAACCGGGCCTGATTCTGACGGGTACGCACCATCGCGTCCGCCGATCGTGCCAATGGCACCGGCACCGCGCGCGGATCGGTGCCGCCGATCATCACGACTGTCCGCCACGTCCATCGCATGCCCGGGCGAGGCTGCCGATCAGCGCCGTAGGGATTTTCAGGAGCAGAGTGCCGCCACCTGCAGGCGGTAACACTGCGGGCAGTAGCGCGGACAATGTCCGCCGTAGGGCGGTGGTTCTCGAAGGCGGCGCCGTCTCCGGTTCGCCGGAGATCGCCGACCGGTCCGCGCCGGCCGTCGTGACCCGGCCCCAAAGGGCTCGTGTCCCGTCGGGAATTTGGCTGGGGCGCCAGGATTCGAACCTGGGAATGGCGGTACCAAAAACCGCTGCCTTACCACTTGGCGACGCCCCAAGGCAGGCGGTCGCTGTCTAGACGGCGCGGCCCCGCCTGGCAAGCGTTTCGCCGGGGGCCTCAGTGGCGTTCGGGGACGCCGTCGATCCGGCGGGGCAGGTCCAGCGGATTGGCGGCCTGGAGCGCGGGCGGCAGCAGGGCGTCCGGGACGTCCTGATAGCTCACCGGGCGCAGGAACCGATCGATCGCAAGGCTGCCCACCGAGGTCGTGCGCCCGTCCGAGGTCGCCGGATAAGGGCCGCCATGCACCATGGCGTGCGCCACCTCGACGCCGGTGCCGAACCCGTCCACCAGGATGCGGCCGACCCGCCGTTCCAGGAGCGGCAGCAGCGCGCGGGCATCCGCGTGGTCCGCTGGAGCGAGGTGGAGCGAGGCGGTGAGCTGGCCCTCAAGCTGCTCCAGCACCTTGCGCATCGCTGCCAGATCCGGGCACCGGACGACCAGCGCCGAGGCGCCGAACATCTCCTCCTGCAGCACTGGATCCGCCAGGAATACGTCCGAGTCGGTGGCGAACAGGGCGGCCCGCCCCTGGGTCGCCGTGCCCTCCGGCCCCTCCGCCAGCAGCGTGACGGCATCGTGGCCCGCCACCCGGGCGACGCTCTCGCGATAGGCCCGCTGGATGCCCGGGGTCAGCATGGTGGCGGCCGGGCTCTCGGTCAGGGCCGCGGCGGCAGCCTCCAGGAAGGCGTCGAGGCCGGGGCCCGGCTGCGCCAGGATCAGGCCGGGATTGGTGCAGAACTGTCCGGCACCGAGCGTCAGCGAGGCCGCGAAGGCCTTTCCGATCGCCGCGCCGCGCTCGGCCAAGGCGCCGGGGAACAGCAGGACCGGGTTGATGCTGCTCATCTCGGCATAGACCGGGATCGGGTGCGGGCGCCCGGCTGCGATCGCCATCAGGGCTGTGCCGCCCCGGCGCGATCCGGTGAAGCCCACGGCCGCGATCCGGGGATCGGCCACCAGCGCCTGCCCGATCGACTGGCCGGCATCGAACAGCAGGGAAAAGACCCCCTCCGGCAGGCCGCAGGACGCGACCGCCTTCTGGATGGCGCGCCCGACCAGTTCCGAGGTACCGGGATGGGCCGGATGCGCCTTCACCACCACCGGGCATCCGGCCGCGAGGGCCGACGCTGTGTCGCCGCCCGCCACCGAGAAGGCGAGCGGAAAGTTCGAGGCGCCGAACACCGCTACCGGCCCGACCGCGATCCGCCGCAGGCGCAGATCCGGTCGCGGCAGGGGCTTTCGGTCCGGCAAAGCCGGGTCGATGCGGGCTCCCACGTCGCTGCCTTCACGCACCACGCCGGCGAACAGGCGTAGCTGCCCGGCGGTCCGGGCACGCTCGCCCTCGATCCGCGGGCGCGGCAGCCCGGTCTCCGCCATGCAGCGGGTCACGAGCTCATCGCCGATTTCGAGAATGTTGGCCGCGATGGTCTCGAGGAAATTTGCCCGGGTCTCCGGATCGGTCTCGCGGTAGGTGTCGAAGGCAGCTTCCGCCAGGGCGCAGGCCTGGTCGAGGTCGGCGTGGCTGGCGCTCGGGAAATCGGGCTCAAGAGCCTCCCCTGTGGCCGCCTCCACGGCTCGGAAAGAGGCTTCCGTGCCGCGCCGGGCCTCGGCGCCAATCAGGTTCTCGCCGCGCAGGGTCATGGGCTGGTCCTCTTCGTCTCGATGCAGGCTGGCGGATCAGCTCCGCTGCGCCGCGAGCGCCTTCTCGCGGATTGCCGCGAGGGTCATGGTCGGGGTGAGCGCCTCGGGATCGACGCGGCAATGGATCAAAGCCGGCAGGCCCGAACCGAGGCTCCGCTCGAAGGCCGGGGCGAAATCCTCGGTGCGTTCGACACTCTCGCCATGGCCGCCACAGGCCCGGGCCAGGGCCGCGAAATCGGGGTTGCGCAGCTCGGTCGCCGAGACCCGGCCGGGATACTCGCGCTCCTGATGCATCCGGATCGTGCCGTACATGCCGTTGTCGAGAACGACGACCACGATCGGCACGTCGTACTGCACGGCGGTGGCGAATTCCTGCACGGTCATCATCACATCGCCGTCGCCCGCGAGCGCCACGACGATCCGGTCGGGGTGGCTGCGTTTGGCCATCACGGCGGCCGGTAAACCGTAGCCCATGGAGCCCGAGGTCGGTGCGAGCTGCGTGCCGAAGGCGCGGAATCGGTAGTAGCGGTGGATCCAGGTGGCGAAGTTGCCGGCGCCGTTGCAGATCACGGCGTCGGGCGGCAGCCGCTCCCGCAGCCACGTGATCGCCTGACCGTACTGGAACGCCCCCGGCTTCGCCTCCGGGGTCTCGGACCAGGCGCGGTAGGAGGCGTGGGCCTCGGCGGCGCGGCCGGACCCGGTGGGCGCGAAATCCGGCAACCCCGCGCAGAACGCCGCCGGGCTCGCCTGAATCGCAAGGGTGGGCTGATAGACCCGGCCGAGTTCCGCCGGATCGGGGTGGACATGGACCAGCGGCAGGCCGGGATCGGGGATGCCCAGCAGGCCGTAGGATTGCGCCGGCATTTCGGACAGGCGCCCGCCGATCATCAGCAGGAGATCGGCTTCCTTGATCCGGGCGAGGAGCGCTGGGTTCGGGCCGATCCCCAATTCGCCCGCGAAATTCGGGTGGTCAGCGGGGAAGAGCTGCGCCCGGCGGAACGAGACCGCCACAGGCACATCGTGGCGCTCCGCCCAGGCGGCGAACGCCGTGCAGGTCTCCGCGCTCCAGCGCGAGCCGCCGAGCAGCGCCACCGGCCGCCGGGCCTCCGCCAGCATCGCCCGCAGCCGCTCCGCATCGGCCCGGGACGGGGCAGGCTCGGCCGGCTCCACGCAAGGGGCGTCGCCGACCGAAGCGACGTCGTCCAGCATGTCCTCCGGCAGGGCGATCACGACCGGGCCAGGCCGGCCCTGCATCGCCACCCGGAAGGCCCGGGCGAGGATCTCCGGGATGCGGGCCGCGTCGTCGATCTCAACCGCCCATTTGGCGACGCCGCCGAACATCTGGCGGTAGTCGATCTCCTGGAACGCCTCCCGGTCGCGCATCCTCCTGGCGATCTGCCCGACGAACAGGATCATCGGCGTCGAATCCTGGCGGGCGATATGGACCCCGGCCGAGGCGTTGGTCGCCCCGGGGCCGCGGGTGACCATGCAGATGCCCGGACGTCCGGTGAGCTTGCCGGCGGCCTCCGCCATGATGGCAGCGCCCCCCTCCTGGCGGCAGACGAGGATGTCAATGCCGCTGTCGCGCAGGGCGTCCAGCACCGCGAGGTAGCTCTCGCCGGGGACGCAGGTGACGCGCTCGACGCCCTGCGCGAGCAGCTGGTCGACGAGAATCCGCGCGCCGGTGCGTGGGGGCAATCCGCTCAAGCCGTCCTCCCTGGCGATTCCGCCGTGCGGCCCCTGGCCGAGAAGGCCCATGATCCGGTCTGAAATGCCGGTGATATCTCAGCTGAGGATAGAGGCCGGGCGGTCGCCGTCAACCTGTCAGACGAGCGGACGACGGTCGAGGGCCTTGCGTGTCATCTGGTCCAGAAAGTCGAACAGGGTGCCGATACCGGCAACCGCCGTCTCGGCGTCGCGGGCCACCACGCCGGCCACGATCCCCGCATGGATCCGGGCGCAGTCGAGGAAACTCGCGGTCGGCTCGTAGGTGTACCAGAAGCGCCGGGACTGGGCGTGGAGCGCCGCCATGGTGCTGGTCAGGGTGGCGTTGTGGGCGGCTTTGACCATTGCCTCGTGCAGCGTCCGCTTGCTGCGGAAATAGGTCTCCCGATCCCGGGCCCCGGCGGCGGTGAGCAACCCGGCGACACCGCCTTCGAGGGCGGCGAGTTCTTGGTCCGATCCGCGCGCGATCACGCAGCGCGCCACCGTCTCGTCGAGGGGGCGCCGGACTTCGAGCAGTTCGAGATGCGTGATGATGTCGACGGGCGTCACCAGCACGCCGCGGCGCGGATGGACCTCGACGAAGCCGATGGTCTTCAGCCGCGCCAGCGCCTCGCGGACCGGGGTGCGGCCGAGCGCCAGTTCCTCGCCCAACTCGCCCTCCGACACCATCGCCCCGGGGGCGAGCCGGCGGCTGATGATCATCTGCTCGATGGCGTCGTAGGCGGTCTCCGCGAGGGAGCGCGGCCGTTCCGTCACTGCGAGGCCGTTCAAGCCCGATCCTGCCGACACAAGTTTCTCTCCAGCCAATACATGCTGCATGGGTTTCAGGATTTGTCTGACGCCATGTCGAGGCATTGACAATGGCGAGGAACGGCGTGCTACTCAACCTCTGAGATATCAGTCGGCGCTCACGGCGGTTCCGCAAGAACCGTGCGGTGGAGCGACACGACAATCCAGGGAGGAAACCGATGTCTGGGCTGTCCGAAGGGACGCGCGCCAAGCTGAAGACCGTCAGCACGGCGACGCTGATGACCGCCCTCTACAAGCGCGGTTTTCGCAACCAGATGATCCAGGGCGTGCTCCCCCTGAAGACGGGCGGCCCGACCATGATCGGCGAGGCCTTCACGCTCCGCTACATGCCGGCCCGCGAGGATCTGAACCCGATCACGGTGTTCCGCGACCGGGCGCATCCGCAGCGCAAGGCCGTGGAGGAATGCCCGCCCGGCGCCGTGTTCGTGATCGACAGCCGCAAGGATGCACGGGCCGCCTCCGCGGGCTCGATCCTGGCGACCCGGCTGATGGTGCGGGGCTGCGCCGGCCTCGTGACCGATGGCGGGTTTCGCGATGCCGCCGAGATCGCCGCCCTCGAGATGCCGAGCTACCACGCGCGGCCCTCGGCGCCGACCAACCTCACCATCCATCAGGCGATCGACATCAACGTGCCGATCGGCTGCGGCGACGCCCCGGTCTTCCCCGGCGATGTGATCGTGGGCGACGGCGACGGCGTCGCGGTGATCCCGGCCCACATCGCCGACGCGGTCGCCGACGAGGCGGTCGAGATGACGGCTTACGAGGATTTCGTCACCGAGGAGGTCCGCAAGGGTCGCTCGATCCTCGGCCTCTACCCGGCAACCGACGAGCAGAGCCTCGCCGACTTCGCCGCATGGCGGAAGCAGACCGGCCGCTGAAAGCCGGCCCCCGTTCGCGGGCGCCAACAAGCACGTTCAGAACAGGGAGGGCGCCATGGCGGCTGGCATTCCAACGGTCACGGCGGCGCCGGAGATCGAGCGGCGGACGGTGTCCAAGGTCTCGTGGCGGCTCCTGCCGCTGATCGTGGTGATCTACTTCGTCGCCTACATGGACCGGACGAATGTCGGCTTCGCCTCCTTCGGGCTGAACCGGGAGTTCGGCTTCTCGGCGACGCTCTACGGCTGGGGCGCGGGCATCTTCTTCCTCGGCTACTTCTTCTTCGAGGTGCCGAGCAACGTGCTGCTGGAGCGCACCGGGGCGCGGATCTGGATCGCCCGGATCATGATCACCTGGGGGCTGATCGCGGGCGGCATGGCGTTCATCGCCGGGCCGGTGAGCTTCCTGGTGATGCGCTTCCTGCTCGGCGTGGCCGAGGCCGGGTTCTTCCCCGGCATGATCCTGTACTTCACCTACTGGTTCCCCCGGAAATACCGGGCCCGGGTGGTGGCGGCCCTGTTCCTGGCGGTGCCGGGCTCGAACGCCCTGACGGCGGTGATCTCTGGGGCGCTGCTCCAGCTCGATGGGGTGCTCGGCTTCCACGGCTGGCAATGGCTGTTCATGGTCGAGGCGGTGCCCGCCATCATCCTGGCCTTCGTGGTACTGGCGCTGATGACCGACCGGCCCGCCAAGGCGACCTGGCTCGCCGAAGACGAGCGCCGCTGGCTTGAGGAGACGCTGGAGGCGGAGCGCCGCAGCACCGTGAAGGCGCACGGCCACTTCACGCTCCGGCAGGCGCTGACCGATACCCGGGTCCTGACCCTGGCGGGGATCTACTTCACCATCGTCACGGCGACCTACGGCATCACCTTCTTCCTGCCGCCGATCCTCAAGAGCCTGAAGCTCACCGACTGGGAAACGGGTCTTGCGACCGCGGTCCCGTACGTGGTGGGCACGATCGGCATGGTCTCGTGGAGCTGGTCCTCGGACCGGCGCAACGAGCGGCGCTGGCACTTCGTCATCGCGGCGATCGTGGCGGCGATCGGGCTGATCGCCGCCGGGCCGCTGCTGGGGAGCCTCTGGGCGCTCGTGGCGATGTCGGTGGCCACCGTGGGCCTCTACGGCACCAAGCCGGCCTTCTGGCCCCTGCCGGCGGAGTTCCTGTCGGGACCGGCCGCGGCCGGCGGCATCGCGCTGATCAATTCGATCGGCAATCTCGGCGGCTTCGTCGGCCCCTACGTGCTGGGCTGGCTGAAGGATACGACCGGCACCTACGAGGCTGGCCTGTACTTCCTGGCGGGCTGCGCCCTGGCCTCCGCGGCCCTCGCCTTCGCGACGGTCCGCGGGCAGGCTGCTTCGACGGACCCAGCCGGCGCCGTCCGCCCCGCCCGCCCGAACGCGTGAGACCGGAGAGATCGCGATGACCGCCCACAAGAAGACCTTGGGCGAGCTGCGCAGCCAGCGCTGGTTCGGCGCAACCGACCTGCGCAGCTTCGGCCACCGCTCGCGCATGCTCCAGATGGGCTACGAGCGCGCCGACTTCAGCGACAAGCCGGTCATCGGCATCATCAACACCTGGAGCGACATCAACCCCTGCCACCAGCACTTCAAGGCGCGCGTCGAGCACGTGAAGCGCGGCGTGTGGCAGGCGGGAGGCTTCCCGATCGAGCTGCCGGCGCTCTCCCTGTCGGAGAACTTCGTCAAACCGACCACGATGCTCTACCGCAACCTCCTCGCCATGGAGGTGGAGGAGCTGCTGCGCCAGCATCCCGTCGACGGCGCGGTGCTGATGGGCGGCTGCGACAAGACCACGCCCGGCACCGTGATGGGCGGCATCTCCATGAACCTGCCGATGATCTTTTTGCCGGCCGGCCCGATGATGCGCGGGCATTCCGGCGGCACGATCCTCGGTTCGGGCTCCGACGTGTGGAAGTACTGGGCCGAGAAGGAAGCCGGCAACATTACCACCCAGGAGTGGAACGACATGGAGGCCGGGATCGCTCGCTCGGCCGGCACCTGCATGACCATGGGCACGGCCTCGACCATGACGTCGATCACCGAGGCTTTGGGGCTCACCCTGCCGGGCGCGGCCTCGATCCCGGCGGCGGATGCCGACCATCCGCGCATGGCCGGCGCCTGCGGCCGGCGGATCGTCGAGATGATCTGGGAGGACCTGAAGCCCTCCGACATCCTCGACCGGCGCTCCGTCGACAACGCGCTGGTGGTCCACAATGCGCTCGCCGGCTCGACCAACGCGATGATCCATCTCGTGGCCATGGCGGGGCGGGCCGGCATCCCGCTGAAGCTCACCGAGTTCGATGAGTTCGCCCAGCGTGTGCCGGTGATCGCCAACCTGCGCCCCTCCGGTCAGTGGCTGATGGAGGATTTCCACATCGCGGGCGGGATCCGGGCCCTGATGGCGCGGCTCTCGCCCCTCCTCCACCTCGATGCCCGTGCGGTTAGCGGCGGCACGATCGGCGATGGGCTCGCCGGCATCCGGGTCTTCAACGACGACGTGATCCGGCCGCTGAACCAGCCGATCGTCGCCATGGGCGGCACCGCGATCCTCTACGGCAACCTTGCCCCGGACGGCTGCGTGATCAAGCCGCCGGCCGCCGACCCGCGCTTCCTCCAGCATACCGGCCCGGCTTTGGTCTTCGACAATTACGACGCGATGAGCGCGGCGGTGAACGACCTCGACCTCGACGTGACGGCCGACCACGTGATGATCCTGCGCAATGCCGGGCCGATCGGCGGCCCCGGCATGCCGGAATGGGGCATGCTGCCGATCCCGAAGGTGCTGCTCCGCCAGGGCGTGCGCGACATGGTCCGGATCTCGGACGCCCGGATGAGCGGCACGAGCTACGGTGCCTGCATCCTGCACGTGTCGCCGGAATCGGCGGCCGGCGGGCCGCTCGCGGCGGTCCGCAACGGCGATCTGATCACCGTGGACGTGCCGGGACGGAGCATCCACCTGCACCTCGACGATGCCGAGATCGCCGAGCGCGTGAAAGCGTTCCGCCCGCCGGACCGGGCCTATCCGCGGGGCTACAACCGCCTGTTCGCCCAGCACGTGCGGCAGGCCCACGAGGGCTGCGACTTCGATTTCCTGGAGGGCGCGGGCGGCATCCCGGAACCCGAGATTCACTGACCGGGCCAGCCGCCGGAGAGCGGCAGGCCTGCATCGCAGGGAGGCGACATGACGATGATCGCACGCAGGGGGCTGCTCGCCGGGGCGGCCCTCATGGGCGCCGCGCGGGCCGCGGGGGCGGCCTGGGAGCCGTCGCAGCGGGTGCCCGACCCGGCCGTCGAGATCCTCGACCCGGCCTTCGCCAAGTACCGCCTCGCCTCCGCGACGGTGGAACGGGTCGCCACCGGCTTCCGCTGGGCCGAGGGGCCGGTCTGGTTCGGCGATATGGGGTCGCTGCTGTTCAGCGATGTGGTCAACGACCGGATCATGAAGTGGGAGGAGGCGTCCGGCGCGCTCTCGGTGTTCCGCAAGCCGTCGAACTACGCCAACGGCAACACCCGCGACCGGCAGGGCCGGCTGATCACCTGCCAGCACAAGACCCGCAGCGTCACCCGCACCGAGCACGACGGCAGCCTCACCACGCTGCTCGACCGGTTCGACGGCAAGCCGCTGAACTCGCCAAACGACGTGGTGTGCCATTCCGACGGGGCGATCTGGTTCACCGATCCGGCCTTCGGGCCGAACCCGCACGAGTCGATGGCGGCGCCTGAATTGCCGGGCAACGTCTACCGGATCGATCCGAAGACGGGACAGGCCAGCGTCGCGGTCGAGGGTGTGGCGGGGCCGAACGGCCTGTGCTTCTCGCCGGACGAGTCCAAGCTCTACGTCATCGAGGCCCGGGCGAAGCCCAATCGCCTGATCCGCGTCTACGATGTGGTCGAGACTGGCACCAAAACCGCCAACGGCCGCGTCTTCTACGATGCCGGCACCGGCACGCCGGACGGGTTCCGGGTCGATGTCGACGGTAATCTCTGGTGCGGCTGGGGGATGAGCGAGGCCGAGGACGGGGTCCTCGTGCTGTCACCGCAGGCCAAGCCGATCGGCCGGATCCGCCTGCCGGAACGCTGCGCCAACCTGTGCTTCGGCGGCCTCAACCGCAATTTGTTGCTGATGACGGCGGTGCATTCGATTTATGCGCTGTACGTGAACACGCGGGGCGCGGGGACCTGCTGAAAGTGGTCTTGTGATGCAGATCGCTACGCGGTGAGTCTTGCGCAGGGTCCCGGACGCATTCCGCTGTCGCTGCATGCGTCCGGGAAAGGGACAAGTCTTATTCTAGACTGGCCCTTTCCCGGGCAGGTGACGCATAGCGGAACCTGATCCGGGATCCAGCGCAAGAAGCGACGCGCAGCGGCTCCGCCTTTTTCCCCGCCTCTACTCCGCGGCTTCCGCCAGATACCGCGCCGGGTCGTAGTTCAGGATCGGCCCGAGCCAGCGCTCGACCTCGCGGACATCCATCCCCTTGCGGACGGCGTAATCCTCTACCTGATCGCGCTCCACCTTGGCGACGCCGAAGTAGTGCGACTCCGGATGGGCGATGTAGATCCCCGATACGGACGAGCCCGGCCACATCGCGTAGGATTCGGTGAGCTTCACGCCGATCCGGCTCTCGGCCTTGAGCAGATCGAACAGCGTCGTCTTCTCGGTGTGATCGGGCTGGGACGGGTAACCGGGGGCCGGGCGGATTCCGGCGTAGTCCTCCTTCATCAGCTCCTCTGGGGTGTAGGTCTCCGCGGCCCCGTAGCCCCAGAACTCCTTGCGCACCCGCTCGTGCATCCGCTCGGCGAAGGCCTCGGCGATGCGGTCGGCGAGCGCCTTTACGAGGATCGCCCGGTAATCGTCGTTGGCCCGCTCGAACCGCTCGGCGATCCGCACCTCCTCCAGCCCGGCCGTCACCACGAAGCCGCCGATGTAATCGGCGATGCCGGTCTCGGCCGGGGCCACGAAGTCCGACAGGCAGGTGTTCGAACGCCCGTCGCGCTTCGAGAGCTGCTGGCGCAGCCCGTGGAAGGTGGCGAGCCGATCCGACCGGCTCTCGCCCGTGTAAAGCGCGATGTCGTCGCCGATGCTGTTGGCCGGCCAGAAGCCGATCACCGCCTTCGGGTTGAACCACCGCTCCGCCACGATCTGCTTCAGCATCTCCTGCGCATCCTCGTAGAGGGCGCGGGCAGCCGGGCCCTGCTCGGGATCGTCCAGGATCGCCGGGAAGCGGCCCTTGAACTCGTAGGTCTGCAGGAACGGCGTCCAGTCGATGTAGGGGACGAGGTCGGCGACCTCGTAGGAGCCGTAGACCCGAGCACCGGTGAAGCTCGGCTTGGCCGGCTTGTAGCCCGACCAGTCGATCTTGAACGGGTTGGCGCGGGCCTTGGCCAGCGGCAGCCGCTGCTTGTCGACCTCCGAGCGCCTGTGCGCGTCGGCGACCTTGGCGTACTCGGCCCGGACCTTCTCGATCGTGGCGCCGCGAGTCTCCTTGGAGATCAGGCTCGACACCACGCCGACCGCGCGGCTCGCATCGGTGACGTAGACGGCCTGTCCCTTGGCGTAGGCCGGGTGGATCTTCACCGCCGTGTGGACGCGGCTGGTGGTGGCGCCGCCGATCAGCAGTGGCACGTCCAACCCCTCGCGCTCCATCTCGCCGGCCACATGGACCATCTCGTCCAGCGACGGGGTGATCAGGCCCGACAGGCCGACGATGTCGACCTGCTCGCGCTTGGCGGTCTCCAGGATTTTGGCGGCCGGCACCATCACGCCGAGATCGATGATCTCATAGTTGTTGCAGGCCAGTACGACGCCGACGATGTTCTTGCCGATATCGTGGACGTCGCCCTTCACGGTGGCCATCAGCACCTTGCCGGCGGCCTGCCGCTTACCGTCGCCGCCATTGGCGAGCTTCTCGGCCTCCATGTAAGGCTCGAGATAGGCGACCGCCTGCTTCATCACCCGGGCGGATTTCACCACCTGCGGCAGGAACATCTTGCCCGCGCCGAACAGGTCGCCGACCACGTTCATGCCCGACATCAACGGGCCCTCGATGACGTGGAGCGGGCGCTCGACGCCCTGGCGGGCCTCCTCGGTGTCGGCCACAATGTACTCGGTGATGCCGTTGACCAGGGCGTGCTCGATGCGCTTGGCCACCGGGGCCTCGCGCCAGGTCAGGTCGGCGGTCTTGGCCTGGGCCGAGGCGCCGGTCTTGAACCGCTCGGCCGAGTCCAGCAGGCGCTCGGTGGAATCGTCGCGGCGGTTGAGGACCACATCCTCGCACAGCGCGCGCAACTCGGCCGGGATCTCGTCGTAGACGGCGAGCTGGCCGGCATTGACGATGCCCATATCCATGCCGGCCTGGATGCAGTGGAACAGGAACACCGCGTGCATCGCCTCGCGCACCGGCTCGTTGCCGCGGAACGCGAAGCTGAGGTTCGAGACGCCGCCCGAGATATGGGCGTGCGGCAGGGTCTCGCGGATCGTGCGGGTCGCCTCGATGAAGGCGACGCCGTAGCCGTTATGCTCCTCGATGCCGGTGGCGACGGCGAAGATATTCGGGTCGAAGATGATGTCCTCGGGCGGGAAGCCGACCTGCTCGGTCAGGATCCGGTAGGCCTTGGTGCAGATCTCGACCTTGCGCTCGTAGGAATCTGCCTGCCCCTGCTCGTCGAAGGCCATCACCACCACGGCAGCCCCGTAGGAGCGACAGACCTTGGCGGCCTCGATGAACTTCTCAGGGCCCTCTTTCATGGAGATCGAGTTGACGATCGGCTTGCCCTGGATGCACTTCAGCCCGGCCTCGATCACCTCGAACTTCGAGGAATCGACCATCACGGGCACCCGGGCGATGTCGGGCTCGGCGGCGACGAGGTTCAGGAACTCGACCATCGCCTTCTGCGAGTCGAGCAGGCCCTCGTCCATGTTGATGTCGATCACCTGGGCGCCGGCCGCCACCTGATCACGCGCAACGTCGAGCGCCGCCGCGTAGTCGCCATTGGTGATCAGCTTGCGGAATTTGGCCGAGCCGGTGACGTTCGTGCGCTCACCGACATTCACGAAGGGGATCTCCTTCGTGAGAACGAAGGGCTCGAGGCCCGACAGCCGCATCAGGCGCGGTACCTCGGGGATCGGCCGGGGCGCCTTGCCGGCGACCGCCTCCGCGATCGCCCGGATATGGTCCGGGGTGGTGCCGCAGCAGCCGCCGACCATGTTGACGAGGCCGGATTCGGCAAACTCGCCGACCAGCTTGCCCATCGCCTCCGGGCTCTCGTCGTAGAGGCCGAACTCGTTCGGCAGACCGGCATTCGGGTAGGCGCAAACCAGCGTGTCGCAGATCCGCGACAGCTCGGCGATGTGGCCACGCATCTCGCGGGCGCCGAGCGCGCAGTTGAGGCCGAAGGTCAGCGGCTCGGAATGGCGCAGGGAATGCCAGAAGGCCGCCGGGGTCTGGCCCGACAGGGTGCGGCCCGAGAGATCCGTGATGGTGCCGGAGATCTGGATCGGCAGCCGGATGCCGGTCTCGTCGAAGACCTGCCACGCCGCCGCCACCGCCGCCTTGGCGTTGAGCGTGTCGAAGATCGTCTCGATCAGGATCAACTCGGCGCCGCCGTCGATTAGGCCGTGGATCTGCTCGACATAGGCCTGCTTGACCTGATCGAAGGTCACGGCCCGGAAGCCCGGATCGTTCACGTCCGGCGAGATCGACAGGGTGCGGTTGGTTGGGCCGATGGCGCCGGCCACGAAGCGGCGGCGGCCATCCTTCTCTTCAGCAAGCTTGGCGGCCTCCCGGGCGAGCCGCGCGCCTTGGGCGTTCAGCTCGTGGATGATCGATTCCATGCCGTAATCGGCCTGGGCGATGGTCGTGCCCGAGAAGGTGTTGGTCTCGCAGACGTCGGCGCCGGCCAGGAAGTAGTCGAGGTGGATCTGCCGGATCGCGTCGGGCTGGGTCAGGATCAGGAGGTCGTTGTTGCCCTTCTGATCGTGGCTGTGATCCTTGAACCAGTCTCCGCGAAAGTCCTCTTCCGAGTACTTGAGCCGCTGGATCACCGTGCCCATTGCCCCGTCGAGGACGAGGATCTTCTCCGCCGCGCGCTGGCGCAGGGCCTTGGCGATCTCGGGGCCGTCGACGGGGGCAAAAGCGGTCATCATGCGTCCTGTCAGATCACCTCATCCGAGGTGCCGGAGCGAAGCGGAGGCCTCGCGGGAGGCCTCCAGATGTCTCGGTGTTCTCTGTAACCCTCCTTCGAGGCCGCTTTCGCGGCACCTCAGGATGAGGTGGAGGGTGACATCGATCGGCGTTTCGGGCCGGGCGCGGTCAACCCGTCTTTTCCAGGGCTGCGAGGCGCTTCTCGATCGCTTCGAGCCGGTCCTCGACCTCCGCGGCGGCGTAGCGGCCAAGGACCGATTCGCCGTTCACAGCTTCGCGCAGATTGTCGAACCGACTTTCCAACCTGTCGAAACGCGCATTGACCGCTCCGAACTGCTGACGGACGTCAGCGAAGCTCGTCTGCATCTCCGTCCGCAGCTCCCGAAGGAGCGGAACGATCATATCCTGGGGCTCAGCCATCGCGATGAACCCCCCTGCCGCACCCGCACGGGGCGCAGCTGAAATCTAAGCTGCCGCCTTCGCCGCCGCCAGCTTCGGCGCTTGGGCACGCAGGCCGAGCAGGTGGCAGATCGCGTAGACCAGATCCGAGCGGTTCATCGAGTAGAAGTGGAAGTCGTTGACGCCCTCGTCCACAAGGTCGAGTACCTGCTCGGCCGCCACCGCGCCGGCCACAAGGCGGCGGGTCTCCACATCACTCTCCAGCCCTTCAAATCGGGCGGCCAGCCAGTACGGCACCGAGGCGCCGGTGCGGCGGGCGAAGTTCGCCGCCTGCTTGAAGTTCTGCACCGGCAGGATGCCCGGGATGATCGGGATCGTGATCCCGGCGGCCCGGACCTTCTCCAGGTAGCGCAGGTAGATCTCGTTCTCGAAGAAGAACTGGGTGATCGCCTGATCGGCCCCGGCATCGACCTTGGCTTTCAGGGCATCGATGTCGGCCTCCAGGGAGGACGCCTCGGGGTGCTTCTCAGGGTAGGCCGAGACCGAGACCTTGAAGTCGCCGATCCGCTTGATCCCCTCGACCAGTTCGGCGGTCGAGGCGTAGCCCTCCGGATGCGGCCGGTAGGCGTGGCCCACGCCCTCGGCCGGGTCGCCGCGCAGAGCCACGATGTGGCGCACGCCTGCGTCCCAGTAGGATTGCACCACCGCGTCGATCTCCTCGCGGCTGGCGTCCACGCAGGTGAGGTGGGCGGCCGGCTTGAGGCTGGTTTCGTGGACCATCCGAGCCACCGTGTTGTGGGTCCGCTCGCGGGTTGAGCCGCCGGCGCCGTACGTCACCGAGACGAAGCTCGGCTGGAGCGGCGCGAGGCGCTCGATCGAGGCCCAGAGGATCTTTTCCATCTCGTCGGTCTTCGGCGGGAAGAACTCGATCGAGACGCGGATCGGGT
Organism: Methylobacterium sp. GC_Met_3; assembly: GCF_026540775.1. Classification (NCBI taxonomy): domain Bacteria; kingdom Pseudomonadati; phylum Pseudomonadota; class Alphaproteobacteria; order Hyphomicrobiales; family Methylobacteriaceae; genus Methylobacterium; species Methylobacterium sp. GC_Met_3. The sequence goes on along the minus strand of NZ_JALNUL010000016.1, from coordinate 92,999 downwards.
GGTAGCCGTCGCGGCTGGCGCGGTGAGTGGAACGGCGCATCGGGGTCTCGTCCTCTATGTCGGTCGGTTCAGACGATGGATCTGAGCCTCAGGCGACGGCGCGCCGGGGCTGTTCGGTGATGTCGTCGGCGAGCCCGTCCTGAGCCAGCCAAAGTGTGACGGTGAGCTGGCCCGACTCGCGCGGCGCCAGATCGCGGGTGGTGATTGTCGCAAGCCCGGCCTCGGCGAGCCAGCCCGACACCTGCTCGGCCGAGAAGCCGAGCCGCCGATGGGCCTGACCCGTCCGCAGGAATTCCAGCTCGTGGGTGGCGAAATCCACCACCAGCAGCCGACCGCCCGGTGCCACGAGCCGTGCGGCCCCGCGCAGGGCCCGGGCCGGATCATCCAGATAATGCAGCACCTGATGCACAACCACGAGATCGAAGCTCGCCCGGGCGAAGGGCGGGGCGTGGATGTCGCCCTGCCGCAGGTCCACCCGCGACAGACCCCGCCGCTCCAGGTTGGCCCGGGCGACAGACAGCATGGCGTGGCTCGAATCGAGCCCGGTGGCGCGCCCGGCGAGGGGGGCCAGCAGGCCGAGCATCCGGCCGGTGCCGGTGCCGAGATCGATCAGGCTGCCGATCGGGCGGTCGCCGAGCGCAACGAGCACCGCTGCCTCGACGACGGTCTCGCAAATGTGCAGGGAACGCAGCTCGTCCCATTTGGGCGCGAGCCGCGCGAAGAAGGTCTGGGCGGTATCGGCCCGCTGCGCCCGTACGGCATCGAGTCGGGCGCGGTCCTCGGAGAGCGGCGGTGTGGTTCGGTCCAGCCCCGATAGGAGCGGATCGGCCAATCCGGCGCGGGCTTCAGACAGGCGGAAGAACGCCCAGGCACCCTCCCGGTGGCGCTCGACCAGCCCGGCCTCGACCAAAAGCTTGAGATGGCGCGAGATCCGCGGCTGCGACTGACCCAGGATGTCGGTGAGATCGGAGACCGAAAGCTCCCCCTCGACGAGCAGCGCCAGGATACGCAGGCGCGTCTCCTCGGCAGCCGCGCGCAGGACGCCCAGGGCTTCCGGAAAGGGGATCGCTCCCGCCTCTCGCACTGCTTCGATAGACATAAAGATATGTTTATGTGCGTTTCGCCCCCGGCGCAAGCGCGAAACGTCATGGTTTCGAAAGGTCTGAGACCTTTCGCGGGTGCAGGGCAGCGCCCTGCTGTCGGGCGACGCCCCATTCACCAGAACTCCGCCCCGGTACCTCGCCAAAGTGCGTAGCCCTATGGAAACCCGTCTTTGCCTCTAGCGAAGCCAGTACCCGTCCGGGCGCAGCGGCTCCGGCATCGGCTCGCCGAGCGCGTGGTGGACGATCCGGTCCACGGTGCGGACCATGGCGTCGAGGGGCAGATCGTTCGGCTCGGTGCCGAAGGGTTCCTCCAGTTCGTCGCCGAGGGCGTCGAGGCCGAAGAACGTGTAGCCGACGAGCGCCACCACGATCGGCGTCCCCCAGCCCAGGGAGCCTGCGAGCCCTACCGGCAGGAGCAGGCAGTAGAGCCATGCGGTCCGGTAGACGAGGAGCGTGTAGGCGAAGGGGAGCGGCGTATTGGCCAGCCGTTCGCAGGCGGTGTGGACGCCCGACAGCGCCTCGATCCGTGCCTCCAAGAGGCCGAACTGGATGTCGGTGAGCTGCCCCGCCCGCAGGAGAACGGCCAGATCACGGGTCATGGCGGCGAGCACGGCGTCCGTGGGGTTCGGGCCGGACAGGTCCGACCCGGGGACCCTGCCGTCCACGGCCGCGGCCTCGTCGAGGGCGCGCAGGCGGGCCCGCAGGCCGTGCGCGAAGGCTGACAGGCGCCGGAGCTGAGGCGCTGCCTCCCGGTCTGGGAGCAGAGCCGGCAGGGCGCGGGCGAGGTTGCGCACCTCGCCGATCAGGCTACCCCAGTGCTTCCGGGCCTCCCACCAGCGCTCGTAGCAGGCGTTGTTGCGGAAGCTCAGGAAGATCGAAAGCGCGAGGCCCACCACGGTGAACGGCGTCACCCCTGCGCTGACCGGGAAGAAGGCGGGCCAGCGCGCCTCCGTCCACACCATCGCGCAGGACACCGCGACGATGCCGACGAGCTTCGGTGCTACCCGCGGCAGGATCGAGCCGTGCAGGGTGAACAGCAGGGTCAGAAGGTTGGGCCGGGGGCGGACGATCATGCGGGCATCGGAGCTGAGGGCGCGGCCCTCGTGCCCCGCTTGACCCAGGCCCGCAAGGCACCCGGCTCAACACGTCTGCGTCAGACGTGCAGGCCGGGTGCCTTTGCCCCGTCTTCGCGGACGTCTGGCTTCAGAAGCCGACGGCCTCCCGCACGTGGCAGGTGTCGGACAGCGCCGGCGGCGTGGCTCCCTCAGCCTCCGCCGTGCTGGTGAGCAGGCGGACGGAGGCCGGCGACCAGCAGGCGGGACGCTTGAACACGAAGGCGTTGCGCGCCCGGTGGTAGGGCGAGTCCGGCTGGAAGAAGTTCCGGTACATCTGTGTCAGCTCGGCGCGCCGATACTGCGCCAGCGGCCGATGCGCCTCGTCGGCGGCCCGCGCCGCCTGCTTGCGCGCGGTGATCGCGGCGTGATCCTCCACTTTCGCGGCCGCGAAGGCCTGCACGGCCAGCTCGAATGCCTCACCGGCAACCGCACGGTCGGCGACGCCGATTTCCGCGGCCCGGCGGGCGCTGATCGGCAGGCAGGACTCGGTCAGTTCGACCGCGCGCTCCCACCCGACCCGGCGGGGCAGCAGATAGGTCCAGTATTCCGAGCCGTAGAGCCAGCCCATGTTGCGGTAATGCGGGTTGAGCACCACGCCCTCGCGGACCAGCACGAAATCCGCAGCCAGCGGCAGGATCGCCCCGCCGGCGCCGACATTGCGGCCGACCGCCGCCACCACGACCGAGTCGGTCGCCAGGATGATCGCGCGGATCAGATCGTCCATGGCCACGATGTTGGCCCAGGATTCCGCGGCTGGGTCCGCGCTGGCCTCGATCGCGTTGAGATGAATGCCGTTCGACCAGAGATCCTCGCCGCCCGCAAGCACGATCACCTTGGGCGCATGGGCCCGCGCCTGTTCGAACGCGGCCTGGAGTTGGCGGCACTGGGCGGTGCTCATCGCGCCGTTGTGGAAGTCGAAGCGCAGGTGGATGACGTCGCCCTGACGCTCGCTGCGCACCTCCTCGACCGGGTTCGGATAGGCGAGATCCTCCGAGGAGCCGACCACCGGCAGGTCCGCAGGAAGCGCGTCGCCGAGCACCTGAACGGCGTCGAGCTTGATGCCGCCCTCCTGCTTCGGCTTCAGCCGGCCGATCCAGACCGCACCGTCCACCGTCGCCCGGCAGATCGCGCCGCTCTCCGACCGGGCGATCACCGCGCCCGGCTCGCCCCGCAGGCGCGGCTCGGCGCTGGCGGCGTGCAGGTAGACCGGCCGGCCATAGAGCTCGTCGAGGACGCCCGGCACCCCGTCGGCCGCGTGGATGCGCGCGAGGATCTCGGCCGTCCCATGCCGGCTCCAGTCGATGCGGCGGTCCGCCTGCTTCATCGACAGGCGCAGGCGCCCGAGGGCGGTCGGGGCGGCATAGTCGAGCGGCCGCGGGCGGAAGTCGGGCCGTTCGAAATTGGCCAGCGCCTCCCGCAGGCAGGAAACCGCGCCGTCGATCACTTCGCGGCGGTAGAGGCTGCTCTTGGGCGCTTGGCGCAGCGGGAAGGTCCGCGTCGCCCAGATCGGGCCGGCATCCATCTCGGCCTCGGCCTGCAGCAGGGTCACGCCCCAGATGTCCCAGCGCTCCTGGATGGCCCAGTCGAGCGCCGACGGGCCGCGGTCGCCCTCGATCCCCGGATGGACGATCAGCGTGAGATAGGTGCGCCAGAGCCGCTCCGGGATGGCGCGGGTCAGGAACGGGGCGATCGTCAGATCCGGGCGAAAGGCCGCGAACGCGTCGGCGAGCCGATCCTCGTCGCCGGCATAGACCTCGACCGCGACCTCATGGCCGGCATCGGATAGCTCGACGAAGAACCTCTGCGTCATGCTGTTGAACGCGGACGAGACCAGAAGCACACGCATGAGGATACCCGATATCAATTCGGCTGCAACCAAACCAATCTCGGGTTTCTTCCCAGTATGTTATTGTCGTTCGAATATATCCTGGATCAATAAAACGGATTTGACAGGCAAGATGCGCGTCGAATCGATCAGGACATCAGCGTAAACGCGATTTATGCTATGGAACGACTTTGATCAAGCTTTGCCGTGCGGCGGGCCTTCGAACGAACGGGGCGCGCTGAGGACGCCGGGGGCCGCTTCGGCCGCGCGCAGACAGCTCGGGATGATATGATCCGTCGGGACGCAGACGTCAGACCGGCTCGGCGTCCCACAGCCACGCCGCCCCGCGCACGCCCGAGGCGTCGCCGTGCAGGCTCGCCCGCACCGGGGTGTCGAAGGCGTCGGAGAAGACGTGCGGGGCGATCGCTGCGGGCAGCCCGGCGATCAGTTCGGGGATCCGCGACAGGCCGCCGCCGATCACGATCACGTCCGGATCGAGCAGATTCACCACCTGGGCGGCCGCTCGTCCGAGCCGGTCGAGGTGGTTGGCGAGCGTGGTCTGCGCCGCGGCGTCGCCGGCGCGGGCGGCGGCTACGATCGCCTCGGCGGACATGTCCCCGCCGTGCCGCCGCGCATGGTCAGCTGCGAGGCCGGGACCGGCCAGCCAGGTCTCGACGCAGCCGCGCCGGCCGCAATAGCAGGGGGCGCCCGGCCGCTCGTCGTCCCGGGCTCCCGGCAGCGGGCCGTGGCCCCATTCGCCCGCGATCGCGTTGCGGCCCGTGAGCGCCCGTCCGTCGATGGCGATACCCGAGCCGACGCCGGTGCCGAGGATCACTGCCCAGACGACCCGCGCGCCCGCGCCCGCGCCGTCGATCGCCTCCGAGACGGCAAGGCAGTTGGCATCGTTCTCGATCCGCAGCGGCCGCTCGAGCCGTCGGGCGAGGTCCGCGGCGAACGGATGTCCGTTGAGCCAGTATGAATTGGCGTTGCGCACGAGGCCGGTGGCGGGGGACAGGCTCCCCGGCATGCCGATGCCGACGGTGCAGGGCGTGCCCGCTGCAGCCTCAAGCTTCAGGACGAGGCTTGCCAACGCTTCGATCGTGGCCCGGTAGTCGCCGCGCGGGGCGGCCATCCGGGCCTCGGTCAGCGTCGCGCCGGCCCGGTCCAGGACGATCCCGGCGATCTTGGTGCCGCCGAGATCGATGCCGAGGCGTGCCCGGCCCGCAGGAGCCGCCATCACTCGGCGGCGGCGACCTTGCTGTCCGTGCCCATCGGCTGGGGCGGCTGATCGGTGATGTGGGTGCCGATGGCGACCGGATGGGCCATGACCTCGTTGAGCTTGGCCATGTCGAGCTCACCCTCCCAGCGGCTGATCACCACGCAGGCGACGCCGTTGCCCACGAGGTTGGTGAGCGCGCGGCACTCGGACATGAACTTGTCGATGCCGAGCACCAGGGTCATGGCGGCCACCGGGACCGGGCTGTTGGGAATCGCCGACAGCGTCGCCGCCAGGGTGATGAAGCCCGCGCCGGTCACGCCCGAGGCGCCCTTCGAGGTCAGCATCGCCACCAGGATGATGGTTGCGTATTGCGAGAAGGTCAGATCCGCGCCCACCGCCTGCGCCAGGAACAGGGTGGCGAGCGTCATGTAGATGTTGGTGCCGTCGAGGTTGAAGGAGTACCCCGTGGGCACCACCAGACCGACGACCGAGTCGGAGGCGCCGAGCCGGCGCATCTTGGTCATGAGCTGCGGCAGCACCGTCTCGGACGAGGAGGTGCCGACCACGATCAGCAATTCGTCCTTGATGTAGGCGAGGAAGCGCAGGATCGAGAAGCCCGCCACCCGGGCGATCGAGCCGAGCACCACGAGGACGAACAGGATCGCGGTGACGTAGAAGGTGCCGACCAGCCACGCGAGGTCGTAGACCTTCTGGATGCCGTACTCGCCGATGGTGAACGCCATGGCGCCGAAGGCGCCGACGGGGGCGAGCTTCACCACGATGCCGATGATCTTGAAGAAGATCTGCCCGGCGGTATCGATCGCGTGGTTCACCGAGGCCGCACGCTCGCCCAGGCTCGTCACCACGACGCCGGTGAGGATCGAGATCAGCAGCACCTGCAGCAGGTCGCCGGTGGCGAAGGGATCGAAGAAGCTCTTGGGGATGATCGCCAGGATGTGGGCGACGGTGGAATCGGCCGCTGCCTTGTTGGCGTAGGTGGCGACCTTGCTGGCATCGAGCTTCGACGGATCGGCGTTGAAGCCGGCGCCAGGCTTGATCACCTCACCGACCAGCACGCCGACCAGCAGCGCCAGGGTGGAGACCACCTCGAAATAGAACAGCGCCTTCACGCCGACCCGGCCGACCTTCTTGAGATCGCCCACCGATGCGATGCCGTGCACGATGGTGCAGAAGATGATCGGCGCGATCATCATCTTGATCAGCGCGATGAAGGCGTCGCCGAGCCACTTCATCGCCTTGCCGGTGGCCGGGTCGTACCAGCCGAGCAGCACGCCGAGCGCGATGGCGATCAGAACCTGGATGTAGAGCACCTTGTACCAGGGCTCGCGCGGCGCGGCGGCCGGACCTGTCGCGTGGATTGCCTGTGCCATGTCCATCCCGTGCGACTGCCGCGCACCCTCCCGATTTGGTTGCACGCTAGCGACTCTCGTCCCGCGCCTCAACGGCAGGTCGGTAATCTACCGGGAACCAACCGTGACAAAAACCTGTCGATCCCACCAGTAAAGTACTTCTCCCGACCGACATTCGCGCTCATCCCATGAAGCGCGGCTATTTTTTGACTGCCGCCGGATTTCGCCTTCCGTCCAACGGCGTTCAGAGACATTCCGGAGGTTTTCCGTGGCTGTGCGTCATTGGGCCGGGGCCGCGTTGCTCGGCGGTCTCTTGTCCTGCGTCCTGTCCGCTCCGGCCTCGGCCGGAATCGTCGTCCAGATCGACCAGGGGCGCCAAAGGATGCGCGTCTTCGTCGATGGCTATCCCGCCTATGACTGGCCGGTGTCCACCGCCCGGAACGGCTACGTCACGCCCAACGGCCGGTTCCGGGTCGGGCTGATGGCCCCGATGTGGCGCTCGCGCAAATATCACGGCGCGCCGATGCTACACGCCATGTTCTTCCGGGGCGGCTACGCGATCCACGGCACCTACGCGACGGGCTCGCTCGGGCGCCGGGCCAGCCACGGCTGCATCCGCCTGTCGCCGGGTCACGCGGCCGCCCTGTTTCAATTGGCGCGCAACCGGGGTGGGGCGGCGGTGGTGATCCGCAACTAAGGCCGGGCGGACCGGGCTCCCACATACAAAGAGGGCCGCGGCGCATCATGCGCCACGGCCCGGATATCACCGTCGTACCGGCTTAGCCGGTCGGCGCCTCAGGTCTGCTGCTGGGTGCGGCGGGGGCGCACGGTCCAGCGCTCGAACATCGAACCCGGATCCTCACTTTTTCCGTCCTTGGCCTCGCCGCCGTGCTCCGGCTGCTGGTGGATCGCCGCGCCGAGCGCCTGCGACAGGCTCTCGATCACATCGTCGATGCGGGTGTCGCCGTGCAGCGAGTCCGGCGCACTGGCCTGTGCCGCGGGGGCCTCCTGGTGGACCGACTGATGGACGACGGGCTCCGGTGCGGGCGGTGGGGCTTCCGGCTCGGCGTGATGCTCGGGCTCCGGTGCGATGTGCTCAGCGGCGACCGGCAGGGCCTCGACGGGCTCCGGCGCAAGTGGCGGCGCGACGGGGGCGGCCGGAACGGGAACGGGAACCGGGGCGGCTTGCGGTGCCGGGGGCGGCGCCACGATACGGCGCATTGCACCGAGCGCGCCTTCGTCCGACTCGGAGGACCGGGGGCTGCTGCCATAGCGGCCGAAGCCGAACCGGGGTTCGATCAGGTCGAGCACGGCGTCGAGGGCCGCATTGTTCAGGGGAACCTCTTCCTGGGCCGGCACGCCCTGGATCGCCAGCGCTTGACGCTCGAACGCCGGATCGCTGCTGACCTCCCGCCCGAACCACGTCGGCGTCTGGAAGCCCGCCGCATCGCCGTCGTTGTCGAAGGCGATGCTGACCAGATCGAGGCTGCCGGGGGTGACGTAGCGGTCGATGGCGATCTCGCGCCCGCCGATCGTCAGCGTGGTGCGGTCGTAGGCGGCCTTGCCGGGGCACACGTCGAGCAGCGCATCGCCATGGGCGCGCGGCACGTCGGTCCGCTCTTCGACCGGGACCCCGTCGGGCCCCTTGTTGAGGAGCACCAGCTGGCACTGCTGCCCGTCGACCCGCACGAAGGAGGACCGGCCTCCCTGTGCCGCGAAGTGGCCCTCGGTGATGCGGGCGCCACCGCGCTCCTTGCGGATCAGCCGGACCAGCGATGGGGCGACCAGAAATCGGCGAACGGTGCTCATGAACTCAATACCCCTCCGCGTGGTCGGCGGCGCGCCGATCCGGCGGACACCCTTCGGATCGCCTGCCCGGACACGCGGGAGCAAATGGAACGGCGGCGTACGACGTCTAAGCTGTGCTGCAACGCCGTATTCACCCGTACCCAATCGCTTCCGTCGCCAAACTCCGGGCGGCGACAACATGAGAGAATAAATCGCTAAGCAAAAACGTGCCGAAATCAAGACCGATCCGTGGACAAGACTCGGTCGCCGACCGTCCTGTCCCCGCTATCCCGACTTTACGCCCAGCTTTCGCAACCCAGGTTAAAGGAAATTCGGAGCGTCAGTCCGCCGGCTCGAAATTCATGGCGGCGCCGTTCATGCAGTAGCGCAGGCCGGTGGGGGCGGGGCCGTCGTCGAAGACGTGGCCGAGATGACCCTGGCAGCGCGCGCAATGCACCTCGGTGCGGACCATCCAATGGCTGCGGTCCACCGTGGTCTCCACGGACCCGTCGATCGGCTCGAAGAAGCTCGGCCAGCCGGTGCCGGACTCGAACTTGGTGCCCTGCTCGAACAGCGGCTGGCCGCAGCCGGCGCAGGTGAAGGTGCCGGGACGCTTCTCGGCGAGCAGGCAGCTCGTGCCGGCCCGCTCGGTGCCGTGCTCGCGCAGGACCCGGTACTGCTCGGGCGTGAGAGACTCGCGCCACTCGGTGTCGCTGCGGGTATCCGGGCTGGTGGTCGACGTGTCCGCCATGGTGATCTCCCTTGTCGCACCGTCATATAGGTGCAAACCGGGGTATTCGGCAGTCCCGCCCCGTACAGTCAGGCCGCCGCACCCACGGTGTCGGCCATCCTGGCCCGCCGCTGCCCGATCGGGAGCGGCGCCCCCGTTGTGGTGTCGCGCCCGGTCTGGTGCTCCAATTCGGCATTGATCTCGCCACCGAGCAGCACGATCGTTGAGGAGATCCAGATCCAGGTCATGAAGCCGATCACCGCGCCGAGGGAGCCGTAGGTCTCGTTGTAGGTGCCGAAATTCGCGACGTACCAGGAGAACATCAGCGAGGCGACGAGCCAGAGCAGGCCCGCCACGACGCTTCCCACGCCGACCCAGCGCCAGCGGGCGTGCTCCCGGCTCGGGCCGAAGCGGTAGAGCACGGAGAGGCCGCCCAGCAGCACGATCAGGATCGCCGGCCAGCGCAAAGCGGCGAGCAGCCACGCGGTCGAGCCGAGGCCCAGGAAGTTCAGCGCCACCGGCACCACCACGATCACGTTGAGCGCGATGATGATGAACAGGAGGGCCCCGATCGTGAAGGTCAGGGAGCGGAGGTTCAGCCAGAAGAAGTTCCGCTTCTCCTCCTCCTCGTAGACCACGTTCAGCGCGTCGAACATCGCCTTCATGGCGGCGTTGGCGCTCCAGAGCGACAGCAGCAGGCTCGAGAAGAACGTGATGCTGAGCGAGCCGCTGCCCTTGGCGGCGATGCGCTTGACCTGATCGCCGATCAGCTCGACCGCCCCGGCGGGCAGCACGGCGTGGAGCTGCGCGAGATGCTCGTTGATGGCGTTCACGTCCGCGAACAGGCCGTAGCAGGTGACCAGCGCGGCGATCGCGGGGAATAGCGACAGCAGGGTGTAGAACGTGACGCCTGCGGCGACCGCCAGGACCCGGTCCTTGTTGAACTCCAGGTAGACCCGAACCGCGATGTCCTTCCAGCCGGCTCGCGTCATCTCGGCGGGGGTCTCGGCGGTGCGGCCGCGCTCGGGCTGGGTCGCCACCGTGAGCTGCGCGGCGCGGCCCGAGATCGAGCGCGCGCCGGGGGCGACGTTCCTGCGGGGATCCTTGTCCGCGGTCACCGCGCGGGCGGGTTCGGGATCAGCCGGCGGTTCAGCGGTTGCACGGGGCACCGGCTCACCCCGCCGGGCCGCCGCCAGGGTCACCAGCGCCGATCCGAGCATCAGGATCCACAGGATCGAGCCGGTCTCAGAGGGTCCGGTCGAGCGTGAGGGCGGCGGGGTCATGGGTCGGAACGGGCCGTGCGCGCGGAACTGCCGCGCTCAGGGGGCCAAACGTCGCCGCGCCGCCGCCGTTCCGCCAATCTCGGCCCTTCCGGCGGGGACGCAAGCGCTTTCCGCGCGTTGTGCGTCTTATGGTCGATCAGCCCCGCCTCGGTTTCTGCTGCAAGTTCATTCTGGACGAGCCGCCCGGCACCCACGCCACCCTCAAGGCGGAGCGGGAGGCGACGCTCCACATGAACCTGACCAGCGTGACGATGGCGTATCTCGCCAAGCTGGAGCCTGCGGCCCGGCGGACGAAGCTCTCCGGACTGGTGGCGCATAACCTCGACGCGCTGGCCCGCCAGATCGCCTGGGTCGGCGCCCGGCCGCCGATGGAGCGCCTGCTGCGCATGGCGAGCAACGTCCTGCCGGGCTACACCCACCCGATCGCGCAGCCGATCTACGCCGAGCCCGAGATGGTGGCGCTGGTCGATCGCGGGCTTGCGGAGGCAGGCGCCCTGGCGCGCCGGCTCGGGGTGCGGTTGAGCTTCCACCCGGGCCCGTTCTGCCTGCTGGCGAGCCGGAATCCGGCGGCCATCGCCAACGGCCTGTCGGAACTCGACTACCACGCCGAAATCTTCGACCGGATGGGCTATGGCGGCGGCTGGCATCCGCACGGCGCCCACATCAACATCCATGTCGGGGCCGGTGACCCCGGCGTCGCGGGGTTCCGAGAGACGCTGCCCAGGGCGAGCCAGGTCGCGCGCGACCTCATCACCGTGGAGAACGACGAGAACGTGTTCGGCCTCGAGGCCGTGCTGCAACTCGCCGACATCGTGCCGGTGGTGCTCGATCTCCACCACCATTGGGTCCAGAGCGGCGGCGAATATCTCGAACCGGACGATCCCCGCATCGCCCGGGTGAAGGAGTCCTGGCGCGGGGTCCGGCCGATCGCCCATATCAGCGTATCGCGCGAGGCCGTGATCGCGGATTCCAATCCGGAGGCCCTCCCCGACTTCCCGGCGCTGCGCGAAGCCGGCCACGCGGTCCGGGACCTCGCCGCCCATTCCGACCTGATGTGGAACCGGGCGGTGAACGATCTCGTGGCCCGCCACCTGGTCTGGGCGGACTTCGAGATCGAGGCCAAGGCGAAGAACCGCGCCTCAATGCAGATCGCCCGCTACATCACCGAACGCGAGCAGGCCGCCGCGATCGCCGCCGAATGACGCCCGGTCTCGACGCCTCCGCCGGACCGCTTTAGGCAATCCGGCATGAAGACCGCCGATTGCGACATCCTCATCGTCCCGGGCCTCGGGGGCTCCGAGGAAGACCACTGGCAGGCCCGCTGGGCCAGCCGGCTCACCACCGCGCGCGTGGTCGCGCAGGACGACTGGCACGCGCCGACGCCCGAAGCGTGGTGCGGACGGATCGCCGAGGCGGTCTCGGCCGCGACCCGGCCGGTGATCCTGATCGCCCACAGCCTCGGCGTGGTGGCGAGCGTCGAGGCGGTGCCGCTGTTTCCCGCGGGCGTGGTGCGTGGCGCCCTGCTGGTCTCCGTCCCCGACGTGGAGGAGGCGTTGGGCCTGCCCGATGCGGTGCGCGCCTTCGCGCCGGTGCCGCGGGACCCCCTGCCCTTCCCCTCCCTGCTCGTTGCCAGCCGCACAGACCCCTATTGCCGCTACGACCGGGCGGATGATTTCGCCCATGCCTGGGGCTCACTGACGGTCGATGCGGGCGAATCCGGCCACATCAACGTCGCGAGCGGGCACGGGCCGTGGCCCGAGGGGTTGATGCGGCTCGCGGGGTTCTTGAAGGGGTTGTAGACTGAGTTGTGCTCGGCATTGCAGCGCCGTCCAACTGGCCGTGCTGAACGCCGCACGCCTCTGGCCCGGAACCAGCGGTAGACGCAGGTTGCGTTAACGCGCCGTTTACCACCGCCCCCTTCAGTGGGGGCCGCGGGCGGTGCTTCGGCCCGAGGCCGCCCCGGGAGAGAATCGTGACGCGCAAAGAGCTTTTGGAACGACTCGAGGTGGTTCAGACCGCCCTCGGGCAGCGGGCCCAGGCCAACTTCAACAGCTCGCTGTTCAACGACGTGGCGCTGCTCAAGCGCATCGAAGCCTTCGAGGCGAAGGTCGGTGAGGCCGAGAAGCCGAAAGTCGCCGACTACACCGGCAACATGTTCACCCGCATCGCCAACCGCCGCGCCGCGGGCGCCAAGTAGCGCGCTACGCAACGTTATTTCGGTTCCGCTTGAACCGCGCGCAGCAGCTCCCCGGCAACGTCGGCGAGCCGCGGCGGCGCTTCCCTTACGAAGGGGAGCGGCCGGCAGACATTGAGGGCGGCGAGGCCGAAGCGGGCGGTCATCAGCCCGTTGAGCACCCCCTCCCCCAGCTTGGCGGAGATCCGGGCCGCGATCCCGAGACCCAGCACCTGCTGCATCACGCTCTCGCCGACCGCCATTCCGCCGGTGACGGTGAGATGCGCAAGCGCCGCACGCCCTAGCCGCAGGAAGCCGAGGAAACCCGGTCGCCCGCCGTAGATCGCCGCGATCCGGCGCAGCAGCCGCACGGCGGCGAAGACTACGAAGGCCACATCCACGATCGCCCTGGGGCTCAAAGCCGTCACCGCCGAGACCTGCTTGGCCGAAGCCGCGATGGCGTTGCAGGCCTGCCGGTCGAGGCCCGACAGCAATTCGTGCTCGGCGAGGCCGATTCGGTCGTCCACGTCGAGGATCGCGTCGGCGGCGGCGTCGATCCGGGCGCGGCCCGCCGAGAGGGCGTCGCGATCGGCGTAGAAGGCCGACAGCGCCTGCACCACCGACTGCGCGCCTGTGTGGTCGCGCGTGCTCACGGCGTCGAGGGCGGCTTGGCGCAGGCGCTCGATCTTCCGCTCGCGCCGCAGGCCGGCGAGTTCCCGCACGACAATGGCGAGCAGCGCCAGCCCGGCGAGGCCCAGCAGCGCGAGCGCCACCCAACCGAGCCACGGCGCGGCCTGGAACAGGTCGGAGATCATCCGCTCGACCGAGAGCCCGACCCCGAGGGAGACGAGGCCGCCGACCGCCGACAGGAATAGCGCCCCCCAAGGAGAGCGCCGCTTGGGCGCCACCGGCACCGCTACGCCATCGGCGGCATCGACGATTTCGAAGGGCTCCTCGACGATCCGCGTCTGCGGCCCGGCCGAGAGGGGCGTGGTGGTCACGCTCTCGTTCGGCGGCGGTTCCGCTGTGATCCGGAAGGCGCGGGGTTTCTGGCCCGAGGTCATGGCTGAGAGCTCCGCAGACACACAGACATCGTCACGCCAGCTTGTCCCCGATCAGGAACTGCATCGCCCGGTCCAGCCGGATCTGCGGCAGGTGTCCCGGCCGGCCGAGACCGTCGGGGCGCACGAGCGGTGGGCGGAAACGCGGGAAGCGGAGCGAACCCGGTTCCACCGCACCCTCCAGCACGGCCTCGGCCCGGGCGGGCAATTCGCCCGGGAAGATCGCGGCCTCGCTGTTGCCGTCGAACATCTCGTCGCCCACCACCTCGCCGGCCTCCGGTGTACCGGCGACCGCACGCAGGGTCTCGGCGCCGTCGTGGACGGTGGTCTCGCGGGTGGCCCGTACGGAGGCCAGCGCCACCGTGCCGACCCGGGCGCCCGCGGCTTCCGTCCGCCGCATGGCCCGCGACACGAGGAGCCTCAGCAACGCGTCGAGCCGGTCGTGGCTCGTCTGGTGGAGGTGATCGGCCTTGGTGGCAGCGAACAGCACCCGGTCGGCCCGCGGCGCGAACAGGCGCGACAACACCGTGTTGCGGCCGATGTTGAGGCTGAGCAGCACTGCATCCAGCGCCTCTTCCAGCTCCGCCAGGGCGGTGGGCCCGGCATCGACCGCCGAGAGCACGTCCACCAGCACGATCTGCCGGTCGACCCGCTGAAAATGGTCGCGGAAGAACGGCGTTACGACCTTGCTCTTGTAGGCCTCGAACCGCCGCTCCATCAGCCCGGCGAGGCTGTCGGGGGCGATCGTCTCGCCCAGGCGGTCGAGCGGCGCGAAGGTCAGCGCGGGGGAGCCCGCGAGGTCGCCGGGCATCAGAAAGCGCCCCGGAGGCGTGGTCGCCACCGATTCCGGTCCGGCGCGCAGGCCCTCAAGGTAGTTTTTGAACGCGTCACTCGCGCGTTCGGCCGCAATCTCGTCGAGGGGGCCGTTCGGGTCGAACCCCTTGAGCGCGTCGAGCCAGGGGGCGGCGACCGCCGCGCGGCCCGGACGCCGGGTGCCGTTGATCGTCGCCCGCGACCACGCCGTGTAGCTCGTCTCGATCAGCGCAAGGTCGAGGAGCCATTCACCGGGATAATCGACCACGTCGAGCATCAGGGTCGCCGGTCCGGTGCGCCAGCCGGCGGCGCGCTCGTAGGCGATCTCCAGGCGGAACTGGCTGATCCGGTCGGTCGAGCGCGGCCAGCGCCGTGCCTCGGTCAGCGTCCCAAAATGCTCCTCGAAGGGAAACCGCGGCACGTCGTCGTCGGGCTGCGGCACCAGCTTGGCGCGGCGCAGGCGGCCCTCCTGCGCGGGGGCGAAGGCCGGCAGGGCATGCGTCTCCACGAGGTGGTGGATCAGCGCCGTGGTGAACACGGTCTTGCCCGAGCGCGCGAGCCCGGTGACCCCGAGCCGAAGGGTCGGCTGGATCAACAGGTCGTGCGAGGCCTCGGCGAAGGCTTTGACGGCCGAGCCGGCGCGTGCGGCAAGGTCGGTCAGGGGCACGGGCGGGCTCGTGGTGAGGGGAACGGGCGGGGTGGAAGTCGCGCCGCAGAGGTGGCGCGGCGCGGGCCGAACCGCAAGGCTTGTCGTTACGGCGGGGTGCCCCCAGCGGCCGGTGTGAGCGGGCGCAGCCGGGCGATTGCCCCGGCGACGAGGTTCGGACCGGCCCGGAGGGTGCCAAGTTCCACCGCCGACATCGCCAGCATCACCGGCGCGAGGTTGGCGCGTGGGGTTCCGTCCGACTCGAACAGGTTGAGATCGTCGCCGGGTTTCAGGCCGACGCTGCCGCTGATCCGGGCGGCGTAGGCCTGGATCCGTGTCTCGTCGCCCGTGCAGAGCGGGGCCGGTAGGCGCAGGTCGAGAAGCGGCAAGCCAGCCGCGATGGCAGGCAGGAGCGCGGATTCGGCCACCATCCGGTCGGGGTTCGGCACCCGGCCGTCCGCCTTCCGATCGAGGAGCGCCGATGGATCGGCGACGCTCCGGGTGGGGCGTGCGGACGGGGAGATGTCGGACGCGATGTCGGGTACGGGCCGGAGCGCCGCCACGCGCGGAAGGGCGGGGCGACGGGTCGGCCGGCCGGCCATGCGCGCGAGGGGCGACCAGGGCTGCACGCGCAGGACTGTCCGACCCCGGGGCGCTCCGCCGGGGCGGTGCTTCGCGAGGAAGCGGGCGCGCAGCGTCCGTCCCAGGCCGCGCGGCGCCAGCGCCGTCGCGACGGCGGCCGCCTTTACCCCTCCGCCCGCTCCCGGGGACGCGACCCGGCACTCGGCCGGCGCCCAGCGGCGCACGATGGCGAGCGCCGTGTGCCGGTTATAGTCGCGGTAGTAGCGCCGCAGCAGGCTCGCCGCCGCGTCGGCCCCGTCATCGAGGGTGGCGAAGGCGGTATGCCCCTCGGCGTCCGCGCCGATCTCGCCCGGCCAGCGCGCCGACTTGATGCACCAGCCGTTGTTCAGCCGCACGCATCGGGCGACGTAGGGCGGATCCGCCGTCAGCGAGGCCGTGAGAGCCAGCGCCCGCGGCAGAAGCTGCGCGCCGGTCTCAGTGTGCCAGTTCGAGACGGAGCGGGTGGCGGGGTCGAAGCGCGGGGCCGGTTCGATGGGCGTGGCGATCACCGGGGCCGCCAACGGCGCGCGCAGGACGGCATCCATGCGCTCCGCTGTGAAAGGCATCAGGGTGGTGAGCAGGACGAGCGCGTTCAACAGCACGCGGATCGGCCTTTAAGCGCCTGTGCAAGCGCAATGCCCTTTCTCGCCGCTCTGCCAGCTGCGATAGTCACGCATCTCCGTTTGGCACTGGGGTCGATGACGGAACGCGGCAGGCCCCCTCTCCCATGCGGGAGAGGGTTGGGGTGAGGAGCGAGAACTCCCAGGACAGGGCAGCAGGTGATCGATGCTCCGACAGAGCGCGCCTCTTTCGGACAGTTTTCGACCCTCACCCGGCTCTCCGAGATAGCAGACCTCTCCCGCACGGGAGAGGGGACCCGCGCCCGATACTGAAGCGGGATCGCCGGTGCCGAAGTGCGAATCCGGTAGCCTCTGCGGGAGAGAGAAGCCCCTGCGTCAGCAGGGGGCAGGAGAGGAAAGCAACGCTTCGGGACGGAGCAGAGCAGGTTTAAAGGCCAGCGCCAGTTCCTGCGCCGTCGCTCCGCTCTTGCCGGATTTCGTCCCGACCCGCTCTGCACCTTGAGGCGCTTTCCCCCGCTAAGGGGGGAGGCAAAGCGCCTGTCATATGTGTGTGAGCCCGATCCTTCGGCCGCAAGGCCGCACGGTCTTGCGCTCCTGTGCGCGGGTATCGGGCCCCCCGACCCTGCCGTCACGGGTTCAGCACCTTGAGCGCGGCCGCGTGCAGCCGCGGATCGCCCGCCGCCACGATACGCCCGCCGCCGGGCGCCGGGCCGCCGTCCCAAGTTGTGACCCGCCCGCCCGCGCCCTCGATAATCGGGATCAGGGCCACGATGTCGTAGGGCTTCAGCCCCGCCTCCACCACCAGATCGATCTGGCCGGCCGCCAGCATGCAGTAGGCGTAGCAATCGGCGCCGTAGCGCGACATCCGCACCTGTCCCTCCAGCGCTCGAAAGCGCTCCGCCTCCTCCCCGGCCGCGAACAGCCGCGGGTCCGTCGAGGCCAGGATCGCCTGGGCGAGGTCCCCGCAGCGGCGGGTAAGCAGGGGGCGTTCGCCCGTAGGCCCGCGCAGGCGGGCGCTCTTTCCGTCGCCGGTGAAGCGCTCACCGAGATAGGGCTGATGCATCATCCCGCGGACGGGTACGCCGTTGCGGGTCAGCCCGATCAGGGTGCCCCAGGTCGGCAGCCCTGCGATGAAGGCCCGGGTGCCGTCGATCGGGTCGAGCACCCAGACGCATTCGGCATCAGTGCGCTCAGCGCCGAATTCCTCGCCCAGGATGCCGTGGCCCGGGAAGGTCTGGCCGATCAGCTTGCGCAGCACGATTTCGGCGGCCCGGTCGGCCTCGGTGACCGGATCGAACGGCGCGCCGCCGCGGGCCTTGTCGTCGAGCCCGAACTGGGCGCGGAAGAATGGCAGGATCGCCTTCCCGGACGCATCCGCCAGATCGTCCAGGAATCGCCCGAGTTCGACGACGCTCATCGGATCACTCCCTGTCCATCTGCGGCTGGCCGACGCGAAGGGCCGGCACCCGACGAAACCGGGGCGTCCCCCCGGCCGTCAAGCCCCCGAGACCGGAACGACGGCGTCATGCGCCGGCTGCGACAGGCGCAGGCAGGGCATCTTCCCTGCTTTTCGGGTCCTGCACCGCTCGGGCGTCTCTCGTGTCCGGCTCCTGCGCGGCAGCCAGGACCGCCTCGACGACCGCCCGCAGCGAGCCGGCTTGCGCGTCGGCCCCCGTCGACCGCTCCGCGGCGGCCACGGCCCGGTCATCGTCCCGAACGAGCCAGAGCCCGAGCAGCACGGGCACACCCGGCATCCGCTCCTTCAAGCGCCGGATCAGACGGCGCAGATGCGTGGGTTCGCCGTCGAGGGCGAGGGAGATGACGCAGGTCATCTGCGCCGGGCCGGGCTCGAACCGCCCGATCCGCGCCGCCGACGCCTCGCTAAAGGAGACGGTACGGGCGCCAATCCCACGCTTCTCCAGGATCTGGGTCAGGATCGCGGCAGCGGCCTCGTCGAGGAAGCCGCGCCCGGAGATGCAGAGCACAGCGCCCTGTCGCCTCCAGGCCGCGGCGAGCCCGTCCGGCGCCGGGCCCATCGGCAGCGGGCTGCAGGTACCTTCGCCGGAGCCGCTACCGCCCTGCCCCGCCGCCTCCGCGACCATGTCGCTCCGGTCGGCGAGATCCGCGATCAGCTCGCCCAAAGCGGTGCGCATCGCGGCTTTCTGCCGGGCGGTCAGCACCCCCCGTGCCGCGTCCCGGGCGGCGAGTTCGAGCGCCTTTAGGACCACCTCGTCGTAATAGGACGAGAGTGCGCATTGCTGCAGGATCAGCTCGGCATGGCCCAGCACCTCCTCCGAATCGCCCGCGAGGATCCGCTGATAGAAGTTCTGTACGGGCGTCAGCGCAGGCCGGTCGCCGAACAGCACGTCGAGGAATTCGAGGTGCTCCACGTGGCGGCCGAGCACCACGAGACAGACGGTGAGCGGCGTCGAGAGCAGCAGGCCGACCGGTCCCCACAGCCAAGTCCAGAACAGGGCCGAAACCAGCACCGCGAAGGGCGAGAGCCCGGTGGATTGGCCATAGACGATCGGCTCGACCACCTGTCCGGTGAGCGGCTCCAGGATGACGAACAGGATCGCCACAGCGATCATCATGTTCCAACCGGGATCCACCGCGGCCGCGAGCGCCATCGGCAGGATCGCCGACAGGACCGCGCCGAGATACGGCACGAAGCGCATCAGGGCCGAAAAGATCGCCCAGAGCACCGGATTCGGCACACCGATCACGTAGAGCCCGATGCCGACCACGATGCCGAAGGCGGCGTTGAGCGCGAGCTGGACCACGAAGTAGCGGCTCAGGCGCTTGGCCGCGTCGTCCATCGCCACGGTGGTACGGTGCAGGTCGCTCGATCCGGCGAGCCGGATCATGCGGTCGCGCAGATCCTCGCGCTGCATCAGTACGAACAGAAGGACCACGAACACGATACCGACGGTGGCCAGCGGATGCATGACCGGCGTCAGCACCGTGGACAGCATTTCCAGCGAGCCCGGCGGGGTCGAGGCCACCTCGACCACCACGGGTTTCGGCTGCGATCCCGTCTGGTCCGGCGCCGGCTGCGGCGGCGTGGCGGCTGGCTCCTCCGCGGCGCCCACCTCCTTTCCCGCCTCCCTGCCACCGGTGTGCAGGGCGCGCCCGATATTGGCCACGTATTCGGTGGCGTGCCCCACGGGCGAGTCGCGCAGGCCGTTGATTTTATGCTCGATCGTAGACCGGTAGCGCGGGACGTCCCCAGCCAGGTCGGCCGCCTGGATGCCGATCAGGGTCGCCATCGACGCCACGACGCCGAGGGTCAGGAGGACGCTGACGCCCACCGCCACCAGCCGCGGCAGGCGCAGCCGCCGCAGGCGGTTCACCAGCGGCGTGAGCACGAAGGACAGAAGCAGCGCGATCGCGATCGGGATGAAGATTTCGCGGCCGAAATACAGCGCCGCGATGATCGTGGCGCCGACCACCACGGGCGATGCCATGGCGGCCCGTGGGGTCTCGGCGGCGGCGACGCGCGTGGGGCGCGGCGGGATCAGGGGCGCGCCCTGCCGCGCCGCCGGTTCACCCCCGACCGGGGTTCTTGTTGCCATGCCGCGATCCGCGCCCCGAACGCTACAGGCGGGCGCCCGCCGGGGTCGGACGAGGCCGCGCGCTCGGGGAACGGCATGGGACGGGAAAACGATCCCGCACG
This sequence comes from Methylobacterium sp. GC_Met_3, assembly GCF_026540775.1. Lineage (NCBI taxonomy): Bacteria > Pseudomonadati > Pseudomonadota > Alphaproteobacteria > Hyphomicrobiales > Methylobacteriaceae > Methylobacterium > Methylobacterium sp. GC_Met_3. The sequence continues at coordinate 72,995 of NZ_JALNUL010000016.1, read as the reverse complement.
GCGTGCAGGGATCACGCCCCCTGCACGCCGGCCCGCATCACCTCACCCGCATCCTTCAGCTCCGGCAGCGACCAGCACAGGTGCATCACCCGCTTGGCCTGCGCGTCCGGCAGCACGCCCGCCGCGAGATCCGTGAACTTCGCCTCCAACTGCGCGTCCGACATCGGCTTCTCCACGCTGCCGATCGCGTGTTCGATGAAGCGGTGGAAAGTCCGTCCGTCGTTCAGCGTCACGGTCATGTCGACCTGCGCGGCGTCGATGCCGGGGGTGACCACCGGCATGATTTTCTGGCGGAGCGCCACCACCCGCGGATCGTTCACGGCACGGTCGCTGAACTGCTTCTCGCCGCCCGCGCCCTCCACGAACGCGACCGCGGCGGCGTGGTAGATGCTGAACTTGCCTTCCAGTCCGGTCTTTGGCGCGGTCTTGCCGGTCAGTTCCAGCACCAGCGGGTGGACCTTGAGGTCGACGCGCTTGATGTCCTCCGGCTTGACGTGATCCTCATCGCGGATCTGGATCGCAGCGTCGATCGTCGGATGCATGACGATGCCGCAGGCGAAGGGCTTGTAGGTGTTGAGCCGCGCCTCGTAGCGGGTGCCGAGCCCATCGGTGATCTCGGACCAGTCCTGCTTGGTGGAGATCGTGTTGGCCCAGCCGCGCTTGGCCTCGATCATCCCGTCCGACGAGGTGAAGCCCTTGGCGGCCAGGATCGCCGCGAACAGGCCGTTCGAGGCCGCGCGGCCGGGATTGAAGCTCTTGTTCATGGAGCCGAACGACTCGCGCAGGCCCACCGGCTGCGAGGCGGCGAGCCCCAGCGCGTAGACCATCTGCTGTTCGGTCAGCCCCATCAGCTTGCCGGCGGCGGCGGCCGATCCGAACACGCCCGCGGTGCCGGTGATGTGCCAGCCGGCATCGTAGTGGTTCGGATAGACGGCGTTGCCGATCCGGCATTCGGCCTCAATCCCCACCACGAGGGCGTCGAGGAAGTCCTTGCCGGAGACCGGCTTCATCGACGCGTAGGCCAGGATCGCCGAGGCGACTGGTCCGGCCGGGTGGATGATCGTCTTCAGATGGGTGTCGTCGAAGTCGAAGATGTGGCTCGCCACGCCGTTGAGGAAGGCGGCGTTCATGATGTCGAACCGCTCGGTCCGGCCGAACAACCCGGCCTGCGGCGGCCCCGAAAAGGGCTGCAGCGCCGACACTGCGACATCCACGGTCTCGTGGTGCGAGCCGCCGATCGCCACGCCAACCCAGTTGAGGAAGCTGCGCACGCCCTCGCGGCGGACGGGTTCCGGCAGCGTGTCGTAGGAGGAGGACAGGATCCACTGCGCCAGAATTTTGGTGACGTGCGGCGGCGCGGACTTGGCGGCGGCTTTCACCGCCTCGGCAGCTTGGGCGCCGGGCAAAGCTGGCGTCGTGAGGGCGAGCCCGGCGGCCCCGATCAGCGAGCGGCGATTCATCGACATGGCGTTCTCCCAGACAGGGCCGCCCGTGGCGGCTCCGGTTGGACGACATGATAATGAATTCAGTCGGGGCCCGTCAGCCTCCGTGTTTCACCCTGCCGGGTCTGACACCTGTTCACACCACAACCGGCAGCGCCTCCTGATCGCCGACGCCGAACACGCGTCTGTAGCGGGCGACTTCCTCGGCCGGCCCCTGCGCCTTGGTGGGATTGTCAGACAGCTTCACGGTCGGCCGGCCATTGGCGTCCGTGACCTTGCAGACGATCGAGACCGGATCGAGCTTGCCGTCCGGCAGCAGCCCGCGAAAGTCGTTGGTGAGCAGCGTGCCCCAGCCGTAGCCGATGCGCATCCGCCCGTGGAACCGGGTGTGGATGCGTTCGATCTCGTCGATATCGAGCCCGTCGGAGAAGATCGCGAGTTTTTCACGCGGGTCGCGTCCGCGCGCCTGCCAGAACCGGATTGCCTCCTCGCCGCCCTCGATCGGGTCCTTGGAATCGATGCGGATCCCAGTCCAGTCGCTGACCCAGTCGGGGGCGTTGGCCAGGAAGCCCGTCGTGCCGTAGGCGTCGGGCAGGACGACCAGGAGGTTGCCCTGGTAATCCTCCTGCCAGTCGGCGAGCACGCGATAGGGCGCGGCGGCGAGCGCCGCGTCGTCCTCCGCGAGCGCCGCGTAGACCATCGGCAACTCGTGGGCGTTCGTGCCCACAGGCTCGACCTCCTGCCGGGCGGCGATCAGGCAATTCGAGGTGCCGAGGAACGCGCCGCCCAGGCCCTCGGCCATCGCCTGCACGCACCAGTCCTGCCACAGGAAGCCGTGCCGCCGCCGGGTGCCGAAATCCGCCACCGACAGGTCCGGCAGCTTCTGCAGCCGCTCGATCTTCTCCCAGACCCGAGTCATCGCCCGGGCATAAAGCACCTGAAGCTCGAGCTTGCCCATGCCCCGCAGCACGGCCCGCGCCCGCAATTCGTTGAGGATCGCGAGGGCCGGGACCTCCCACAACGTGGTCTCGACCCAGGGGCCGTGGAAGGTCAGCTCGTACTGGCCGTCGTGGACGGCGAGTTCGTACTCGGGGAGCCGGAAGTTCTCCAGCCAATCGACGAATTCCGGCCCGAGGATGCGCCCCTGGCCGCGGAAGACGTTGCCGCGCAGCCACGTGACCTCGCCCTTGCTGAGGCGCAGCGTCCGGGCGTGGTCGAGCTGCTCGCGCAGCAGCCCGGCATCGACCTCGTCGGCGATGCGGATCCGGTGCGTCCGGTTGGTGATGCCGAAGGTGGCGCGGATGTCCGGATGCCGGCGCAGGATCGATTGCGCCATCAGCAGCTTGTAGAAATCCGTGTCGAGCAGCGACCGCACGACCGGGTCGATGCGGAAGCTGTGATCGTAAACCCGCTTCGCCAGATCGAGCATTCTTCCGGGACTCTGCTGCGCTTCGCCGACGCAGAGCGCATGCCGGGCCCGGCCCCGTCAAGAAGACGGGCGGCTCCCGATGGAGACCGCCCGCGGACGTACAGCGTTCCGAAACCGAAGAGTCAGGCCAGATCGACCTTCTTGGTCTCGGTCTTCGGGCTCTCGCCGGTGAGCGAGGCCTTCACGTAGCCGTAGAGGTGCAGCATCGTGCTGTTCGGGCTGTCCCAGTACTCGCCCTTCTCCGGGTGGACGCGGATCAGCGCGACCTCGGGATCGTCCTTGCCGTTGGGGAACCAGGTCTTCAGGCTCTCATTCCACTTCGCGTCGATGATCGACTGGTCGCGGACGATCTCGGCCTTGCCGGCCACCGAGACGTAGTTCTGGCTCGACGGGTCGGAATAGGCGAGGTTGATCTGGTTGTCCTTGCTGATCTCGGCCGTCTTGGGCGAGTGCAGCTTGGTGAAGAACCACAGGTCGCCGTTCTCATCGACGTCGTTGTTCCACATCGGGCGGCTGTTGAGCGTACCGTCGGAATCGACGGTCGTCATCATGGCGATCTTCACGTCCTTGATGAGTTCGAACAGCTTCTTCGCGCCCTCGTGGTCGCGGTGGTTGCCCTGATGCATGAACTTGGTCTCCTGATCGTCGGTTCGGGCGGTGATTCCAGAGGCGCGCGGAGGCGCGCCGGAGGGGTCCCCGCCGGAAGGGTGACCCGACAACGGATCAATCTGCCGTTGGTTCAGCTTGCGCGTGCGGAGGCGGAGGTTCGGATGACGCAGTCATGGGCGAGGCGGCCGGCCGCCGTGCTGCTGGCCATCGGCGCACTGGCACCTTCAGTCCTGCCGGCCGCGGCCGAAGTGCGGTTCGGCCCGGGCGTACGCATCGGCGGGCACGATTTTTCCAACCGGCGCGGCGACGGGACCGTGGTGCGCGGGCCGATGGAGGAATGCAATCTGATCGCGCGGCCGCGATAGGAGGCGATACGGCCGGTCTCGATGCCGCGGCTGTTCGCGGTTGCTCAAGCGGTCAGGACCGGTACAGGGACGCAGGCTTCCCGCGAGGCTGGCAATCACAGATCCGGGGTCTGGTGTTCTGAGCGCGCTGGGTTACATGCTCTGGCATACCTGACTTGCCCCGGTGGAGAACGATTTTGGCGATCACCCGCGACGACGTGCTGAAGGCGCTTGCCGACGTCACCGTCGATGCTGCCGGCACCACCCTGCCCGGCTCGGGGCGGCTCTCCCAGGTGGTGGTCGATCCGAACAGCCGCGTGATGTTCTCGATCCTGGTCGATCCCAGCGAGGCCGAGCGGTTCGAGCCGGTGCGGCAGAAAGCGGAGGGCCGGGTCCTGCAAATGCCGGGCGTCTCGGGCGTGTTCGCGAGCCTCACGTCGGAGCGGAGCCAGAGCCATCCGGCTCAGAGCAGCGCCGCTCCGCGCCCCGTGACGCCGCCGCCGGTGGCGCCACCGCGGCCCGGCGCGCCGCCGAACCAGGGCCCGCAGATCGCGGGCGTGCGCCACATCGTGGCGGTCGCCTCCGGCAAGGGCGGTGTCGGCAAGTCCACCACCGCGTGCAACCTTGCGCTCGCCCTTCAGGCCCAGGGACTGAAGGTCGGGCTGCTCGATGCCGACATCTACGGCCCGTCGGTGCCAAAACTGTTCGGCCTGTCGGGCAAGCCCACCGTCGTCGACAACAAGGCCATGGAGCCGATGGTCGGCTATGGCCTCAAGGTCATGTCGATCGGCTTCCTGATCGAGCCCGAGACCGCCATGATCTGGCGCGGGCCCATGGTGCAGTCCGCCATCACCCAGATGTTGCGCGACGTCCTCTGGGGCGAACTCGACGTGCTGCTCGTCGACATGCCCCCCGGCACCGGCGACGCGCAGCTCACCATGGCGCAGGCGACGCCGCTCTCGGGCGCGGTGATCGTCTCGACGCCACAGGATCTTGCGCTGATCGATGCGCGCCGCGGCGTGACCATGTTCAAGAAGGTCGCGGTGCCGATCCTCGGCGTGATCGAGAACATGGCGACCTTCGTCTGCCCGAATTGCGGCCACGCCTCGCACATCTTCGGGCATGGCGGCGCGCGGATCGAGGCGCAGCGCCTCGGTGTGCCGTTCCTCGGCGAGGTGCCGCTCGACATGACCATCCGCGAGACGTCGGATTCCGGTCAGCCCGTGGTGGCGACGGATCCCGAGGGGCCGCACGCCAAGGTCTATCGGGACATCGCCGCCCAGCTCTGGTCGAACCTGTCCAGCGCGCCGGCCGGGCGGACGGCGCCCAAGATCGTGTTCGAGTAAGCCCGTGGCGCCGCCCGTCCTCGGCCTGATCCTGGCCGGCGGGCAGGCGCGACGGATGGGCGGCGGTGACAAGCCGCTGATGCGGCTCGGCGACCGGACCCTGTTGCAACGGGTCGTCGAACGCCTCGCGCCACAATGTGGGGCGGGGCTGGCGCTCAGCGCCAACGGCGATCCGGCGCGGTTTGCTGGGTTTCCAGGGCCGATCCTGCCGGACCCGCTGCCGGATCGGCTGGGGCCGCTGGCGGGCATCCTCGCCGGGCTGGAGCACGCTGCCGCGCAAGGCATCGCGCAGGTTGTCAGCGTTTCGGGCGATGCGCCGTTCCTGCCGGAGGATCTGGTGGCACGTCTACGTGCGGCTACCTCCGAGACCGGCATCGCGCTCGCAGCCTCCGGCGAGCGCCAGCACTACACGATCGCGCTTTGGCCAACGGCCCTGCGCAGTGCACTCAGGGGTTATCTTGAACGCGGAGAGCGGCGGGTCGGCGCCTTCATCGCGCTTCACGGGGCGGCGGTGGCATGCTGGCCGGTCGCGCCGGTGGATCCGTTTCTCAACGTCAACACGCCGGCAGATCTGGTGGCAGCCGAAGTGCTCGACTTAGGCTGAAACGGGTCCGCCGTCATCACGAGCGAAGCGAAGTGATGCAGTCCAGCGCGACATCGGAAATCGTCGCGCTGGCTAAATTGCTTCGCTCCGCTCGCAAAGTCGGCGGAGCCGCGGTGACCTCAACCGAAAACGCTCTGAGGCACGCGAAGTTTCAATCAGGCCTCAGGCCGCTTCGCCGACGGTCGCCTTCACGATCTTGTCCGGCGAGCGCGGCGGCTCGCCCTTGTTGATCGTGTCGACCACGTCCATGCCTTCCACGACCTTGCCCCACACGGTGTATTGCTTGTCGAGGAAGCGGGCGTCGTCGAAGCAGATGAAGAACTGCGAGTTCGCCGAGTGCGGGAAGTTGGTCCGCGCCATGGAGCAGGTGCCGCGCGTGTGCGGCTCGGCGTTGAACTCGGCCTTCAGGTCCGGCAGGTCCGAACCGCCCGAGCCGGTGCCGGTCGGGTCACCGGTCTGGGCCATGAAGCCGTCGATCACCCGATGGAACGGCACGCCGTCGTAGAAGCCCTGCCCCGCCAGCGTCTTGATGCGCTCGACGTGGCCCGGGGCGAGGTCGGGACGCAGCGCGATCACGACGCGACCCTTGGTGGTCTCAAGCACGATGGTTTCGTTGTCGGCCATGGTTCATCCTTCCGGTTGGGGGAATTGTATCGGCGCATGCCGGATCCGGCCAGCGCCCGTGATGGTATCGCCGGCGTTCAGGCCGGCGGGCGGTAGACGAAGCGGAGCGCCACCGGGCGGCCTGCAATGGCGCTGCCGAGGCCGGCCGTGATGTGGGCGGGGGTGCAGCGCGCCAGGGCGTCGAGGGTTCCGCGCACCAGTATTGTCCGCTGCGAGCCCGAGACCCCCGCCGCGTAAGTCACGCGCGGCGGCCCGATCAGGCTGCCGTCGCGGCGCAGCGACAGCCGCAGGGTGATCTCGATGTCGTCCGCTCCCGCGTTCGGCGCCCCGAGTTCCGCCGGCACCTGCCAGCAGGCGGCGAGCGCCGGGTACAGCTCCGCCAAAGTATTGGCGGGCTTCGTCGCCATTCGCGAGACCGGCACCACGATCGTGGCCCGCAGCGTCTGCGGCAGGCTCAAGGGATAGCCGCCGCCGGGCTCGAAGGCATAGCCGTAGAAGGGGCTGCCCTCATAGGTCGCGGCGGCTGCCGGACCCAAGCTCAGCAGGAGGATTGCGGCGGCGCGCCAGCCCGGCATGCGGCCGCTACTTCGCCTTCTCGGCGAGTGTCATGCTGACGATCTTGTCGGGATCCTGCACGGTGCCGCCGGGCGAGCCGGGGGATGCGCGCTTGATCTTGTCGAGCACGTCCAGTCCGTCGGTGACATTGCCGACGATCGTGTACTGGCCGTTCAGGTTCGGCGCGTCAGCAAGGCAGATGAAGAACTGCGAATTGGCCGAGTTCGGATCCTGCGAGCGGGCCATGCCCACCGTGCCCCGGCGGAACTGTGCCGATTGCGAGAACTCCGCCGGGATGTTGGGCAGGCTGGAGCCGCCGGTGCCGTTGCCCTTCGGGTCGCCGGTCTGGGCCATGAAGCCATCGATGACCCGGTGGAACTTCAGGCCGTTGTAGAAGCCCTGCCCCACGAGTGTCTTGATCTGCTTGACGTGCTTGGGTGCCAGATCCGGACGCAGCTCGATGGTGATGCGGCCGTCCTTGGTCTGAAGATAGACCGTGTTGGCATCCGCGGCCCAGGCCGCGTTTGCGGTACCGAGCGTGAGGGCGAGCGCGAGGAGTGCGTGGCGTCGGTTCATTGGAGTCCTTCCGGGTTGAGGAATTGCGAATCTCAGGAACGGGCCGCGAAGCGCTGCCGGAGGCGCTCCGCCACGGGCGCGGGCACGAAGGGCGCGACATCCCCACCCATGCCCGCGATCTGGCGCACCAGCGTCGCGGTGATCGGACGCGCTTGAATCGAGGCGGGCAGGAACACGGTCTGCACCTCCGGCGCCATGGCGCCGTTCATGCCGGCGAGCTGCATCTCGTAATCGAGATCGGTGCCGTCCCGCAGGCCGCGGATGAAGATCGCGGCGCCGCAACGCCGGGCGGCCGAAACCGCAAGATCGTTGAAGGTGACGATCTCCAGCGTCGCGCCCTCGGCCTGAGCCACCGGCCCGCAGGTCTCGGTGAGGAGCGCCGCCCGCTCCTCGGCGGAGAAGAGCGGCGCCTTCCCGGGATGCACGCCGATGGCGATCACGAGGCGGTCCACCAGCCGGCAGGCTTGGCGGACCACGTCGAGATGGCCGTTCGTGACCGGATCGAACGAGCCGGCGTAGAGGGCAGTGCGGATCATCGCGACCCGACCTAGAGCATTTTCGCCCCGGACGGAACCGGGCGGCGCCTTACGCCTCCTCGCCGCCCTCGATGCCGGCTTCGGCATCCTCGTCCTCGCCCTCGATATGCTCCACCGAGACGACCTTCTCATCCTTGGCGGTGTTGAACACCGTCACGCCCTGCGAGGCGCGGCCGACGATGCGGATGTCGTCCACCGGCACGCGGATCAGCTGGCCGCCATCGGTGACCAGCATGATCTGGTCCGAGGCCTCCACCGGGAAGGAGCCGATGAGGTTGCCGTTGCGCTCGTTGACCCGCATCGCGGTGATGCCCTTGCCGCCGCGGCCCGAGGTCCGGTACTCGAACGACGACGAGCGCTTGCCGAAGCCCCGCTCCGACAGAGTGAGCACGTATTGCTCGGCGCCCCCCATCTCGGCGTAACGCTCCGGTGAGATCGCGGCGGCCTCGGCGCCGTCCTCGGCCTCGATCTCAGCGCCGTCCTCCGTGTCGCCGGTGACGGCCCGGCGCATCTTCAGGTAGCCGGTTCGCTCCTCCGCCGTGGCGTCGAAGGCGTTCAGGATCGTCATCGAGATGACGCGATCGTCCGGGGCGAGGAGGATGCCGCGCACGCCGGTCGAATCGCGGCCCTTAAAAACGCGCACATCCTCCACGGGGAAGCGGATGCACTGGCCCTTGGCGGTGGTGAGCAGCACGTTCTGGTCCGGCCGGCAGATCTCGACATGGACGATGTGGTCGCCTGGATCGAGCTTCATGGCGATCTTGCCGTTGCGGTTCACCGTGGTGAAGTCCGACAGCTTGTTGCGCCGGACATTGCCGCTCGCGGTCGCGAACATCACGTCGAGCGTCTCCCAGGAGGCTTCGTCCTCCGGCAGCGGCATGATCGTGGTGATGCGCTCAGAAGTGTCCTGCAATTGCAGGATGTTGACCAGCGCCTTGCCGCGGGCGTTCGGGGCGGCCATCGGCAGGCGCCAGACCTTCTCCTTGTAGGCCTGGCCCTGGCTCGAGAAGAACAGCACCGGCGTGTGGGTGTTGGCCACGAACAACCGGGTGACGAAATCCTCGTCGCGGGTCGCCATGCCAGAGCGGCCCTTGCCGCCGCGGCGCTGGGCCCGGTAGGTCGAGAGCGGCACGCGCTTGACGTAGCCGGCGTGCGACACGGTCACCACCATGTCCTCGCGGGCAATCAGATCCTCGTCCTCGACGCTGCCGTCGAAGTCGACGATCTCGGTCCGGCGCGGGGTGGCGAATTGCTCGCGGACCTCGATCAGCTCCTGCTTCACGATGGTCTGGATGCGCACCCGCGAGCGCAGGATGTCGAGATAGTCGGCGATCTCGTCGGCGAGCGTCTTCAACTCGTCGCCGACCTCGTCGCGGCCCAGCGCCGTGAGGCGCTGCAGGCGCAGGTCGAGGATGGCGCGGGCCTGGGTCTCGGACAGGCGGTAGGTCCCGTCCTCGGCGACCCGGTGGCGCGGGTCATCGACCAGAGCGATCAGCGGCGCGATGTCGTGGGCCGGCCAGTCGCGGCCCATCAGGGCCTCGCGGGCCGAGTTCGGGTCCGGCGATGTCCGGATCAGGCGGATCACCTCGTCGATGTTGGCGACCGCGATGGCGAGGCCACACAAGACGTGGGCGCGCTCACGGGCCTTGCCGAGGAGGAACTTGGTCCGGCGGGAGACGACCTCCTCGCGGAAGTCCACGAAGGCCTCGAGCAGGTCCTTCAGGTTCATCAATTCGGGGCGGCCGCCGTTCAGCGCCACCATGTTGCAGCCGAACGAGGATTGCAGCGGCGTGAACCGGTAGAGCTGGTTCAGCACCACGTCGGCCATGGCGTCGCGCTTGATCTCGACGACGATGCGCATGCCCGTCCGGTCGGATTCGTCGCGCAGGTCCGAGATGCCCTCGACGCGCTTCTCCTTGACCAGCTCGGCGATCTTCTCGACCAACGTCGCCTTGTTCACCTGATACGGGATCTCGGTGAAGATCAGCGCCTCGCGCTCCTTGCGCAGCTCCTCGACATGCGACTTGGCGCGCATGATCACCGAACCACGGCCGGTGGCGTAGGCCTGCCGGGTGCCGGCCCGGCCGAGGATCCGGCCGCCGGTCGGGAAGTCCGGTCCGGGGACGATCTCGGTGAGCTGCTCGATGGTCAGCCCGGGATCGTCGATCAGCGCCACGCAGGCGTCGATCAATTCGCCCAGATTGTGCGGCGGGATGTTGGTCGCCATGCCGACCGCGATGCCGCCGGCGCCGTTGGCCAGGAGGTTCGGGAACCGGGCCGGAAGGACCTTCGGCTCCTCGCGCGATTCATCGTAGTTCGGCTGGAAATCGACGGTGTTCTTGTCGATGTCGGCGAGCAGCGCCGTGGCGGGCTTGGCCAGCCGTGATTCGGTGTAGCGCATGGCGGCCGGCGGATCGCCGTCCACCGAGCCGAAATTACCCTGCCCGTCGATGAGCATCAGGCGCATGGAGAAGTCCTGCGCCATCCGCACCAAGGCGTCGTAGATCGATTGGTCGCCGTGCGGGTGGTAGAGACCGATCACGTCGCCGACGATGCGCGCCGACTTCACGTATTTCCGCTCGGGTAGGTGACCCGACTCGAAGGCGGAATACAGGATGCGCCGGTGCACCGGCTTCAGGCCGTCGCGCGCGTCGGGAAGCGCCCGGCTCACGATCACGCTCATCGCGTAATCGAGGTAGGAGCGGCGCATCTCGTCGGTGATGGAGACGGGGCGGATGTCGCTGGCGGGCGGGGCTGCGCCAGTCGGATCGTTCTCGGCCAAGTCGGTTTCCGTTCTGAAGCCCGGATGGGCGATGCTCTCGGCCGCTCCCGGGTGGCGCGCGATGCGCCGGAACGACCTCTCGGAAGAGCAGTGATATCAGACGGTTAAATAAGGTTTTCCGAGACCGCCCGCAAGCGTGCAGGCGGGGGTTCCCAGGACGCTGCGGCCCGGCCGGTCGGGGCCGTGCCGCAGACCGGTTCGCTCAGAGCCATGCCCGATCGCGTCGCCATCGAGCACGGCTCTAAGCCCTTGTTTTGGCGCGCTCTCTCACGCCGAACCGGTGTCCACTTCGGCGGAGAGCACTCTAGTAGAACGTCAGGTGGCGGTGACCCAGCGCGCGGCCCCGGACAGCGTGGTGCCGGTAGCCGTGATGGCGGTACCCGTAATGGCGACGGTGCCCGTAGTGCCGATGCCAGTGGTGACGCCGGTGCCAATGGTGGCGGCGGTGATGCCAGTGGCGCCGCCAGTGATGGCGCCGGTAGTGCCAGCGGGCGAGCTGGATCGCCGGGGCGGGCGCCGCAGCCTCGGCGGTCGCCGGAACCGGAAGGGGCGCCGCGCGGGCGGGCGCGCCTGCCAGGCCGCCGATCAGCGCGGCCAGGAGGACCAGGATAGGCCAGGGTCGCATCGTCTCTCTCCCGTGTTGGCGCCCGGATGAGCCTGCGGATCCGGGCCGGCGCGACAACCGCACCGACGGCAGGAACGGCCAAGGTCGGCAAACGGTTCGGTCCATGGGACTGCGCAGACGCACCACCCTTGCTTGGGGTTAAGGAAGGCCCAGTTTGCGGTAGATCCGTCCGGGCCGTTCTGACCCGAATCTCCAGTGAGCCGCGCAAGATCCCCATGGCGTTCGCGTTGTCCGATTCCGTCCGCGCCTTCCTTCCGCGCCGTTTCCGGGACCGCCGCCCGCGGGTCGCCGTGGTCCGGCTGTCGGGAACCATTGGGGCGGTCTCGCCGCTCCGCCCGGGTCTCTCGATCGGCGGTGTGGCCGGCAGCCTGGAGCGGGCGTTCGGGATGCCCGAGGTCAAGGCGGTGGCGCTTGTGATCAACTCGCCCGGCGGATCCCCCGCACAGTCGCACCTGATCCATCGCCGGATCCGCGCGCTGGCCGAGGAGAAGAGCCTGCCGGTGATCGCCTTCGTGGAGGATGTCGCGGCGTCTGGCGGTTACATGATCGCCTGCGCGGCCGATGAGATCATCGCCGACCCGACTTCGATCGTGGGCTCGATCGGCGTGGTCTCGGCGGGGTTCGGATTCCACAACCTTCTGGAGAAACTCGGCGTCGAGCGCCGGGTCCACACCCAGGGCGAAGCCAAGTCGATGCTGGACCCGTTCCGCCCCGAGGACCCTGCGGATGTGGAGCGGCTGAAGCGGATCCAGGCCGACGTGCAGGACCTGTTCACGGGCCTCGTCACGGCCCGACGCCCGACCCTGTCGAAGGGCGAAAACCTGTTCACCGGGGCAGTTTGGACCGGCCGGCAGGCGTTGCCGCTCGGCCTCGTCGACGCGCTGGGCGACGTGCGTACGGTGATGCGCACCCGCTTCGGCGAGAAGGTGGACCTCCGGCTGGTCGCCGAGGCCCGGGGCGGGTTCCTGTCCCGCCTGCTGCGCCGGGGCGGCGCACCGGGCGGGATCGCCCTCGCCGAGGGGGCGATGGCCGCCGTCGAGGAGCGCGCGGCCTTCGCCCGGTTCGGGCTCTGAGACGGGGCCCTTCGGAACGCCGCTACCGCCCGGCGCGCCGGGCCGAGACGCGGGCCAGCGCGGCAAGATCCTTGTCGCCGTCGCCGTGGCTGATCGCCTCGATCAGGCCGTCGCGCAGGACGCTGGCGAACGGCATCGGCACGCCTGCGCCCTCGGCGGCTTGAAGGGCCAGCCGCACGTCCTTGGCGCCGAGCTTGAGGATGAAGCCCGGCGGCTCATAGCGGTTCTGGGCAATCGAGGCGCCGTAGCCCTTGTAGACCGGCGAGGCGAACAGGGTGGTGGTCATCAGGTCGAGGAACTCGGCGCCCGGCACGCCATGGCCCTCGGTGAGCGCGCAGCCCTCCGCCATGGCCTCAATCGCCGAGATCAGCATGAAGTTGCCGGCGAGCTTGACCGCGTTCGCCCGCACCGGCTCCTCGCCGAACCGCCAGGTCTTTGCGCCCATGGCGTCGAGCAGCGGGGCGGCGCGGTCGATCTGCTCTGCCGTGCCGGCTGCCACGATGTTGAGCTTGCCGGCCTCGGCCACGTCCGGACGGCCGAAGACCGGGGCCGAGATGTAGGGGACGCCTGCCCGTTCGTGCACGGCGGCGAGCTGCTTCGCCAGGGCCACCGAGATCGTGCTCATGCCGATATGCAGGCCCGGGCGCTCCGCGTTGTCGAGCAAGCCGCCGGCCACGATCACGGCTTCGAGGGCCGCGTCGTCGGCCAGCATGGTGATGACGGCGTCGCCCGCGAAGGCTTCCGCGGCGCTGCCGACTGGCGTCACCCCCTCGATGCCTTGAGCGCCCGCCGGCGTGCGGTTCCAGGCCCGGACCGTGTGGCCGGCCCGCGCGAGGCTGCCGGCCATGGCCCGGCCCATCCGCCCCAATCCGATGAATCCGACGTCCATGGCTTGCTCCTCGATTCCCTTTGCCGCCTGATCAACCGGGGAAACCGGCCGGGCGGTCCGCGGCACAGGCTGGGATTTGCCCCGAACGCACGGCGTGGCAAGCTCCGCCGATGCTGCAAAATCGCATCACGGATATTCCCGGCCTGCGGGTCGGCCACGCCAGCGACCTGCGGATTGCCAGCGGGGTCACCGCGATCCTGTTCGACGCGCCCGTCGTCGCCTCCGTGGACGTGCGCGGCGGCGGGCCGGGGACCCGCGAGACCGACCTGCTCGATCCCGAGCGCACCGTGGAGCGGATCGACGCTCTGGTCCTGTCCGGAGGCTCGGCCTTCGGGCTCGACGCGGCGGCGGGCGTGACGGCGTGGCTCGCCGAGGCCGGGCGCGGCTTCCCGGTCGGCGGGATGCGGGTGCCGATCGTGCCCGGGGCGATCCTGTTCGACCTGCTCAACGGCGGCGACAAGGAATGGGGCCGCTTCCCACCCTATCGCGAACTCGGCTTCCAGGCTGCCGCCGCGGCGGCCGAGGATTTCGATCAGGGTTCGGTGGGAGCCGGGACCGGCGCGCGCACCGGGCGCCTGAAGGGCGGGATCGGCTCGGCCTCCGCGCTGGTGGCGGGCACGGGCTTCCGGGTCGGGGCGCTCGCGGCGGTGAACGCCTTCGGCAACGCGACGATCGGCGACGGGCCGCATTTCTGGGCCGCGCCCTTCGAGGAAGGGGCCGAGTTCGGCGGCCTCGGCTCCCCGGCCCGGGTGCCGGCCGAGGCCCTCGCCTTCCCGGCCCGGGCGCTGCCGGGTGCGGCCACGACGCTCGCCGTGGTGGCGACCGACGCGGTGCTGACCAAGGCGCAGTGCCGACGCCTCGCGGTGGCGGCCCAGGACGGCCTCGCCCGCGCCCTGGTCCCGGCGCATACGCCACTGGACGGTGATCTGGTGTTTGCCGCGGCGACCGGTGCCGTGCCGCTGGCCGACCCGGTGGTGGCGATGGCGCGTCTGGGCGACGCCGCCGCGCGGGTGCTGGCGCGGGCCGTGGCGCGGGGGGTGTTTTCCGCTAGGCGTTTGCCGGGGCAGGCTGCGGCGCCGGCTCAATCGTTGACGGGATTGCCGCCGGCTTGGGGCGAGGTGTTTCTCGGCGGTTGAATCGGGAACAGGGATTGATCCTGGTTCTACTCCGCCCGGGCGCGTGCAGCGTCAGCGGAATGCGACCCGGGACCCAGCACGAGACATCGCGCAGCGTCCGTCTGATCAACCTGTGCTGCTAACGCGGCACTTTTTATGCTGGGTCCCGGATCAGGTTCCGCTGGCGCTCCACCTGTCCGGGAAAAGGGTGCGGGCTGGCCTCGATCCCACCTCGTGCCTGCTTGGACGCCTCTCGCTAGGCCGGAGATTCAGTCTTCTGCCCGGGCGGCTCACACGTCCCCGCGGGCATCCTCCAGCAGCTGTGCCAACCCGGCGTCGACCTCCGCGCCGAGCATCCGTCGCTCGGCATCGCTGAGATCCTTGGCCCAGGTGGTGCCGCCAAAGCCCTCAGCGCAGCGCGCCCGCTCGGAGGCGATGTAGGCCTCGGTCTCGGCCGGCCGCGTCTTCATGGCGTGGACCATGCCGAACCACGCCGCACGTTCCACCACCGCCAGCCGCGCCCGCAGGCGGATCGCCACCGCCTTGTCGGGATCGATACCCTCGTCGCTCATGGCCTGTCCCCCGTCTCCTGCTCGGCGAGCCGCGCGATCAGGCCCTGGAGTTGTCCCGGCACCGGCTCGTTCGCCGAACGCGCGTAGAGCACCCGCAGTTGCCGGCCGATCTCGGCGAGGCTCATCGAGCCCTTGGCGATCACCCGGTCGGCCTGCCGGGTCAGGCTCTCCTTCTCGGCATGGGTGATCTCCTTGGCGGTCAGCACCACCACCGGCACGTCACCGTCGGGCCGGGCGCGCAGGGCGCGCAGGAATCCGAACCCGTCCATCTCGGGCATCATCAGGTCGAGCAGGATCATGCTCGGCCGCGCCTGGCTGACCCGCTCCAGGGCGATCCGGCCGTTCTCCGCCTCGTCGACGGTCCAGCCCTCGCGACCGAGCGACCGGCGCAGGCGTTCGCGCGCATCCGCGTCGTCGTCGACCACGAGGATGCGGGCCTCGTCCGGCGCTGCGGGCCGGTAGCGCTCCATCAGGCCCTTGAGCCGGTCCCAGTTGATCGGCTTGACGAAGTAGTCGGTGGCGCCGAGCGCCTGGCCGAGGCCCTGTTCGGCCACCACCGAGGTCATGATGACCGGCGTCCCGGCGAGGTCGGGGTCGTTGCGTACCGCGTGCAGCACCGCCCAGCCGTCCATGCGCGGCATCTCGACATCGAGCAGGATCGCCCGCGGCTTCAGGGCCCGCGCCAGCGTCAGGCCGGCGCGGCCATCGTTGGCGCTGCGGACATGGAAGCCCTCGCGCTCCAGGAAGCGCTGGAGGAGTTCCCGGGCGGCCGGGTCGTCGTCGACCAGCAGGACCGTCTCGTGCTGCTCGTGCGGCTCGACCGCGTGGGCCTCGGCCTCGGCGAGCGGCGCGTCCTCGGGGGCGAGCGTCGCAGGCAGGCGGATCGTGAAGGTCGAGCCCGCGCCCGGGTTGCTGGTGACGGCGATATCGCCGCCCATCGTCCGGCAGAAGGCGCGGGTGATGCTGAGCCCCAGGCCGGTGCCGCCGAACTGGCGGGTGGTTGATTCATCGGCCTGCACGAAGCGCTCGAACAGGCGCCCGATCTGCTCCTCGCTCATGCCGATGCCGGTATCGGCGATCGCGAAGGACAGCCAGTCGGCTCCGTCCTCAAGGTGGCGGCGCACCGTCAGGGTGACGGTCCCCTGCTCGGTGAACTTGGCGGCGTTGCCGATCAGGTTGAGCAGGCACTGGCGGATCTTGGTCTGGTCCTGGTGCATCGAGCCGAGTTCGGCCCCAGCCCCCGCACCCGCAACCAGAACGAAGCGGTTGCCCTTCTTCTCCACCAGGGAGCCGGTGGAATCGGCGACGTCCTGGAGCAGGTCCGCGACCGCGAAGGTCTCGGCCGAGGCGGTCATGCGGCCGGCTTCGATCTTCGAGATGTCGAGCACGTCGTTGATCAACGACAGGAGATGGCGGGCGGCCGCCTCGATCTTGCGCAGGTCCGGCAGGAGGGCGGCCTGGCCGATATCCTCCAGTTCCTCGCCGAGCATCTCGGAATAGCCGATCACCGCCGAGAGCGGCGTGCGCAGTTCATGGCTCATGTTGGCGATGAACTGGCTCTTGGCGAGGTTGGCGGCCTCGGCGGCTTGGCGCGCCCGCTCCACCGCCTCCTCGGCTTCCTTGCGCTCGGTGACGTCGACGCAGGTGCCGACCCATTCCCGCAGGGAGCCGTCTTCGGCCAGCACCGGAACGCCGCGCACCTCCATCGCACGCCAGGCCCCGTCGTGGCGGCGCAGGCGATACTCGACCTCGTAGGTGGATCGCGCCTCCACGCAGGCCGCCCATTCGTCGGCGGCGTGGCCCCGGTCGTCGGGATGGACCGCATCGAGCCAGCCCCAGCCCTGGTAGGCCTCCTCGGTCTGCCCGGTGTAGATGCTCCAGCGGACCTGCGGCGGGGTCAGCTCGCCCGCGGCGTTGGTGTTCCAGATCACGGCCGCGGAGGCATCCACCAGCGCGCGGAAGCGCTGCTCCGAGTGGCGCAGGCGCTCCTCGATGGCGCGGCGGCCGGAGATGTCGGTGTTGGTCCCGTACCAGCGCAGGACCCGCCCGGATGCGTCGCAATGCGGCCGGGCCTTCGACAGGAACCAGCGGTAGACCCCGTCCTGGCCGCGCAGCGGGAACGTGTCCTCCCAGGAGGTCCCGAGGGCGATGGCGGCCTGATAGCGCTCGGTCACCGCCGCGACATGGTCGGGATGATGGACCTTGCTCCAGCCCCAGCCACGCATCTCCTCGAGGGAGGTGCTAGTATAGTCGTACCAGCGCTGATTGTACCAGATGATCGTGCCGTCGGCCTCGGCGATCCAGGCGAGCTGCGGCAGCGTCTCGGCGAGGATCCGGTAGTCGGCATCCGTGACGGCCTCGGCGCCGCCCTCTCTGTCGCTCATCGGCTGCGCATCATCCCCTATCGGCCCCGAAAGACCCGTACCGGTATGCCTTATACACGCATCGCGTCTGGATCCGACCGCACCGGTGCGGAGGCCGGATTGCGCCGGCCCCGGAAGGCATCGATCGTGTAGAGGACGAGCGCCACCCAGATCAGGGCCAGCATCAGGGCGCGGTGCGGCTCCACGCGCTCGCCGTAGGCCAAAACGCTGAGGCCGAGCAGGCAGGTCGGGGCGACGTATTGCAGCAGGCCGAGGGTGGTGAGGCGCAGCCGCACCGCCGCGGCGGCGAACCAGATCAGCGGCAGCGCCGTCGTGAGCCCCGTCAGCATCAGGAGCGCGCGGCTTGCGGTTTCCGCAGGCAGGAACGGCTCCGGCGTGAGGACGAGCCACACGATCGCCGCCGGCAGGAGCAGCAGAGTCTCGGCCAGGAAGCCGACCAGCGCGTCGACCCCGACGATCTTCCGGACGAGCCCGTAGAGCGCGAAGGACACCGCCAGCGACAGGGACATGAGCGGCAACTCGCCGGCCCAGATCACCGCGACCCCGACGCCGGCTGCCGCGACCGCGACGGCCGCCGCCTGCATCGGCCGCAGCCGCTCGCCGAGCACCACCCGCGCGAGCGCCACGCTGACCAGCGGGTTGATGTAGTAGCCGAGGCTCGCGTCGAGCAGATGCCCGCTGCTGACGGCGTAGAGGTAGATCAGCCAGTTCACGCCGATCATCGCGGCCGAGAGCAGAAGCAGGGCGTGGCGCGGGCGCAGGGGCAGCGGCAGGATGAGGCGGTGGCGCGCCGCCAGGATCAGGGCCAGGGTGCCGGCGAACAGGCTCGACCAGACGATGCGCTCGGCCAGAATGTGGTTCGGGCTGTAGGCCCCGAGCAACCGGAAATGGATCGGGACCACCAGGCCCCAGCTCAGATAGGCGGCGAGCGCGTAGACAAGGCCCACGGTGTTCTCCCGGGCGACCCGGTCGGGCGGCCGGGAGCCGGGGCTTTAACCCGGGTAGGGTGACGGCGTCAGTGGGACGGATGCAGGGCTGCCATCAGGGAGATGGCGTCACGCCGCCCGGATCGTGGCGAGGAAGCGCCGGACCTCGCCGCCGAGATCCTCCGACTGGCGCGCCAGCGCGGCCGTGGCGGCGAGGACCTGATGGGCCGCCGCACCGGTCGCCTCCGAGGCCTCCGCGACGCCCGCCATGTTGCTGGTGACTTCGCTGGCGCCGGTGGCGGCCTGCGTGACGTTGCGCACGATCTCCTGCGTGGCCGCCCCCTGCTGCTCGACCGCGGCCGCGATCGAGGTGGCCACCGTGTCGATCTCGCGGATCCGTGCCGTGATCGTGGCGATGACCGAGACCGCCTGGCCGGTCGCCCCCTGGATCTGCCCGATCTGCTCCGAGATCGCTCCCGTCGCCCGGGCCGCCTGGGCGGCGAGTTCCTTGACCTCGCCCGCCACGACGGCGAAGCCGCGTCCCGCCTCGCCGGCGCGGGCCGCCTCGATCGTGGCGTTGAGCGCCAGCAGGTTGGTCTGGCTCGCGATGGCGGCGATCAGCTCGACCACGGCGCCAACCTTGCCGGCGGCGGCGCTGAGGTCCTGCACCAGGGCTGCGGTCTGATCGGCCTCCGCGACGGCATTCTGGGCGAGCGTGGCGGAGCCGCTGACTTGCCGCCGGATCTCCAGCACCGAGGAGCCCAGCTCCTCGGCCGCGCTCGCCACCGTGGTGACGTTGGTGGCGGCCTCCTCGGCGGCGGCCGCCACATGGGTCGAGCGATCGGCGGTCCGCGCGGCGGTGTCGGTCATGGTCCGGGCGGTGGCCTGCAGGGTGGCGACCGAGGCTGAGACCAGGCCGATGATCCGACCGACCGTCGCCTCGAAGCCGTCGGCGAAGGTCAGCAGCGTGCGGCTGCGATCGGCGGCCGCCGCCGCGTCGGCCACCCGCTTGGTCTCCGCCTGCTCGGCCGTCCTGCGGGAGACCAGGGTCTTGATCCCCTCCACCGCCTTGCCGATGGCGCCGATCTCGTCCCCGCGCCGAGCCTCCGGAACCTCCGTGGTCAGTTCCCCCTCCGACATCGCCTGCAAGGCAACCGTCAGACGGCCGAGCGGGCGCGTGACGCCGAGATTCGTCACCATCAAGCCGATCAGAATGCTGACCGCAATGCCGGCCGCCGATAGGCCGATCACCCAGAGCAGGGTCGATCGGATGTCGGAGCTGAGCGTCGCCGAGCCCGTCTCGATCGCGGCACCCAGATCGTTCGTGAAGGCGTCGAGTTCGGTGAACAGCGTTGTCTGCAGAGGATCCACCTTCTTGTGGGCGAGGGTCAGCGCCTGGGCGCTCATGCCCTTCTTGACCATGGCGCACATTTCGCCGGTGAACTTGGCGTAGGTATCGAGTAGCTCGGCGATCCGTTCGGTCCGGTCGTGAAAGGCCGCCGGGGCGTTTCGGCGCACGCCGTCGATGAGCTTGCCGGCCTCAGCCGGAAGCAGCTCGAAGGCCGCGCCGATCCGGTCGGACTCGTCTGGATCGGCCTCGCCGAGGGCGCGGAAAGCCACGTAGCTCATCTGATAAACGGTGCGGCCGAGGCGCGCCGCCATCGTGGCGGCGGTGGCATCGCGGCCGAGATAGGTGCTGTAGGTCGCGTCGGCAGCGACCATCCGCTTTGAAATATAATACAGATAACCGGCTGAATTCGCGGCGATGAAGGTGAAGGCGAATACAATCTTCAGTGATATGGAATTTCTGAACAGACGATTCACGGCCAAAGCTCCGAGAAAATCTGTGCTTATATCGCGCGCACTAAAGAAGTCGATAACAATTCTGCCCATTGATGGGCGTCAGATCAAAATCGGGACAGCCTCGATAGGATCTCTATTCAGCGATGCAGAGAGATCAATTAATGCAATTTATAGTCTATGATCTTGTCTCGCGAAAGTCGCGCGAAACATCATAGCTGACCATCGCACGATGTGCTTTTGCCGACGCGCTGATCGACCCACGGATCGCGCTCCCCCACGCGACGATGCCCTCGCCCATCAGCTGCCGTAGGACGAGGCTACGATCGGGGCGCGGGCTTCGCGCGATCTGCCGGAGCGTGTGGTCCAGTCAGGGTGCGAGCCATGTCCCGCACCAGCCGGACGCATCTCTGCTCCACGCCGCCCGGCGATGGCCGCGGCGATCGAGATAAAGGAACTCCAACCGCTCGGCCCTGAGCAGCACGGCGGCGAAATGCGGCCGGCCGACCGTAGCGGCGGCGGTCTCGTCCGGCATCGTGTAGGCGTCCCCGGCCGGGAGCGTGGTCCCAGGGCCGGGCTCGGCCCCGTAGCAGACCCGGCTCATCGCTCGCGATCCTGTCCAGGCCGCCTCCGCCACGGCATCGTCGGTGTGGAGGGTGGCGTGGCCCTCCACGCGGATCTGGGTCTTGGCCGCCGCATCATACGCCATGAGCGCGCAGGCCGGGTTCACGGCGATCTCGGCTGCCTTGCCGGACCGGCGATCGCAATGGAACCGGAGGGTCCCGGTTTCCGGATCGGCTTCGCGCAGCACCACGGTGCGCAGTCGCGGCGCGCGATCCGTGCCGAGCGTCGCCAGCGCCGGCAGGTGGAACCCGCTGCGCCCCAAAGCGGCGCCCTCGGCCAGGAGCCGCCAGAGTTCGGCGAAGCTGGCATCGCGGTCGTCGTAGAAGGCCGGCAGCGGCGGGCGGGTCATGCCGCACCTCGTTTCCGTTGCCGCTCGCGGAAGATCAGCGCGAGGTTGCGCAGATAGATGCCGGTGGACAGGCTCTGGCCGATGATGATCACCGGTTCGCGCCGGACGAAGCCGTAGACCAGGGTCATCAGCCCGCCGAGGATCGACAGGAACCAGAAGGACAGCGGCATCACGCTCCGCCCTGCCCGCTCGCTGGCGATCCATTGCAGGATGAAGCGCGAGCCGAACACCACTTGGGCGACGATGCCGAACACCAGCCAGAAATCCATCCGGGTGATGAACACGTCGTAGAAGTAGTCCGGCAGATCGTGGGCGAGCTGGATCAGCATCCGACGTCCTGGTCTGCCGGCGTCCCGGCCGGCGCGGCGATTTCGTCCGGGTGCGGGTCGGCGCGCTTGCGCCGGATCAACCACCAGACACCCGCGAGATCGAGCAGCCCGACCCAGAGGCGGTCGAACAGCCCGTAATTCGAAACGCCGGTCAGCCGCGGCCGGTCGACCACGTCGCGGTGGACCACGGCAAAGCCTTCCCGGGCAACGAGCGCCGGCATGAACCGGTGCAGCGCGTCGAAATAGGGCAGTCGCAGATAGACGGCGCGGCGAAAGACCTTGAGGCCGCAGCCGGTGTCACGGGTGGAATCCTTGAGGATGCGCCCGCGCACGCCGTTGGCGATCCGCGACTGGAGCATCTTGAACGGCCCGTCCTTGCGCCCGCGTCGCTGGCCCTGGGCGAGCCCGGTTCCGGGACCGGCAGCATCGAGGGCTTCGAGCAGGATCGGGATGAAGGCCGGATCGTTCTGGCCGTCGCCGTCGAGGGTCGCGACGGTCTCACCGCGCGCCGCCAGGACACCGCTGCGTACGGCAGCGGACTGGCCGCCGCCCCGGCTATGGCGCAGCACCCGGAACCAGGGCCGCCCCACCCGCGCCGCAGCCAGCGCCGTCGGGGTGGCGTCGGTGGAGCCGTCATCGACGCAGATCAGCTCGAAGGCGAGGCCCGCGCAGGCAGCCTCGATCTCGGCCACCAGAGGCGCGACGTTGCCGGCCTCGTTGCGCATCGGCACGACGACGCTGAGACGGAGGGGCTCGCTCACGGTGCCACCCCGTAGGCCGTCACGAACACCCGCCGGCCGGTGTTGAGGTTGAAGCCCTCGACCTCGGCCATCGGCGCGGGCGCCCCACTGCCCACCGGCCAGGCGGCGTTGAAGTCGTCGCGGTCCCGGGCCTCGACGAACAGCAGCCGGCAGCCGCCAGCCTCCAGGAACTCCCGTGCCGCCGACCCGTCCGGCGGCAGGGCGAGGCCGGTGCCGATCAAGAAGACGAGGCTCGGCTCCCGGTAGCCGAGGCTGGCCACCTGCGGAGTGGCACAGGGCATCCGGTCGCGCAGGGCGGCGAGACGCGGCGAGACCTTGAGGGCCGGCAGCGAACGCTGCGCCACCCCCAGCACCGCCGGACCGAGGAGGCACGAGGCGAGCACCCCGAGCACCAGGGCGCGCTCGGCGGACCCCTGCGCGAAGGCCAACCACGCGAGCATCGCTACCGCGCAGGCGGCGGCGAGCAGGGGCAGCGCCGGCCAGGGGATCGTGTGGCTGTCGAGGCGCCAGCCGACGATGCACAGGCCGATGGTCAGCGCCACGGGGATCGCCGGCACCAGCAGCGCGGTCAGGCGGGCGCCGCGCAACCGTGGATCCAGCGCCCCCCGGGACAGGGCCAGTACGGTGAGGATCGCCAGCCACGGCATCAGCGGCAGGACGTAGTGAGGCAGTTTGGTCGGCACCGCCTCGAAGATCAGCCACGCGGGTAGCACAGCGGCGATCAGGAAGGCGATGGCGGGCTCGCGCCGGGCCCGCCACGCGAAGGGCAGGCT
This sequence comes from Methylobacterium sp. GC_Met_3, assembly GCF_026540775.1. Classification (NCBI taxonomy): domain Bacteria; kingdom Pseudomonadati; phylum Pseudomonadota; class Alphaproteobacteria; order Hyphomicrobiales; family Methylobacteriaceae; genus Methylobacterium; species Methylobacterium sp. GC_Met_3. The sequence goes on along the minus strand of NZ_JALNUL010000016.1, from coordinate 49,928 downwards.
CATGGCGGCGAAGACGGCACCGGGCCAGAAGATCGCGAAGAACGCGAGCGTGTAGGCCCCGGGCGGTCCCCAGTGCCGCTCAGCCGCGCCGCCGACCTTGCCGAGCATGTCGTGCCCGATCGCCTCGGCGTAGAAGGCGCTGCCGCTCTTCCACGCGATGGCGGCGAACCAGGGGGCGACCACGGCCAACGTCAGGACGAGGCCCGGCAGCGGCCGCAGGGGCAGCAGCCAGCGCCCGGAACGCGCCACGACCGACAATCCGAGCGCCGGCAGGGCGACGAAGAGCGGCACCATCGGCCCCTTCACCAGGATGCCCAAAGCCATCCCGAGCCAGAAGGCGGCAAAGACCGGGCCGGACGGTGACCGGCCCGCGCGCGCCGCCAGCCACGTCCGGGCCAGCGCGCCGAGGCTCGCCGTGGCGCAGGCCGCGAGCAGCGCGTCGGTCTTGGCGAGATGCGCCTCGGCGTTGAGCATCAGGCAGGCGCCGTAGAGGGCGGCGGTGAGCAGTGCGGCGCGGCGCGGCAGGAAGGCGAGCGCGGCCCAGTAGGCGAGCAGCACCGAGGCGGCGGCGCCGATCAGCGAAGGGATGCGGTAGAGGGCGATCTGCGTGCGGGCATCCGGCACGCCGAGAGCCTCGCCGGCCGCTACCGCGGCGGCCTGGGCCCAGTAGATCCCCACCGGCTTCTTGTTGCGCGCCTCCCCCTGGAAGCGGATGTTCACAAGATCGCCGGTCTCCAGCATCTGCTTCGACGCCTGGGCGAAGCGCGGCTCGTCCCGGTCCATCGGCTGCAGCGCGATCTGGCCCGGCAGGAACAGGATGCAGCACAGCGCCAGCAGGGCGGCGACGGCGCGGACGTGGGTCAGGCTCAGCGTGTCGAGCCCGCGGCCGATCCGATCGGCGGGTGCGAGGCGCGTGGTGCCGCCGGCGGAGAGGCTCGTGGTCATGCCGGGCCGGTCAATCAGGATCGCGCGGGAAGGTCAAATGCACCGGGCGGCTCGACGCAGCGGATATCCGTATCGGGGGGCATTCGGTGCCGCTGCGCGGCGATTCCTGTGCTGGGTCCCGGGTCGCAATCCGCTGGCGCTCCATGCGCCCGTGAGAGGGCGGCGCGTTTCAAGGAAAACTGCCCCCTTTTCCCGGACAGGGGCAGCGTCGCGGAACCTGATCCGGGACCCAGCACGCGCAGCGCCGCGCAGCGGCACCTTCCTCAAGCAACCAGCAGCGGCCGCAATTCGCGCATATCGGCCACCGCCTCCAGCGCGTTGACCCGCGCGATCAGCCGATCGGTCTTGTCCGGCCCGAGCACCGGCGCCATCAGGTCGCGCGCCTTGGCGTTCACCGCCTCCGTGCTCAGCGGGTTCTCCTTCGTGCCGGGCGGATGCCGTGTGTGGTGCTCGACGATCCGGCCGTCCGCCAGCGTGATCGTCACGATGGCGCCGCGCGGGGCGGCCGGATCCATCAGGGCCGGATCACCCGCGACGTCCACCTTGGCGCGCTCCGCCGCGATCGCGGGATCGTGCATCAGGCCGGCATCGTGGCTGTCGGCGAACGAGACCGCCCCCTTCACCAACGCCAAAGCCACGAGGTGCTGGCAGCTGACATCCGGCATGGCGCTCGCCCCGACGATGCCGACGGCATCGGTTGGCAGCTTCACCAGGATGTGGCGCACGGAATCCGGCGTCAGGCCGTATTGCCGGCGCAGCGTCAGCGTCGCGTCCAGCGGCGATTGGATCGGGTAGCCGACCGAATAGGTCTTGATGGCGGTTTCGGTGACGAAGAAGCGGCTGCCCAGCCCCTCCAGCATCGCGTCGGGCTTCGGCGCGGTCGAGAGCGCGTTCAGCAGGTTGTGGCGGCCGTCGAGCACGTCCGACACCCCCGTCAGCCCCGCCTCGACCATGCCGACCGCCGTGACGCCGTTGCGCGCGCCCATGCCGGCGAAGTCGAACGCCTTCTCGACATGGTCGTGATCGCGCACCCAGCTCCACAGGCCGGAAACCTGCTGGGCCGCGTAGGACAGCGCGAAGCGCATGCGGCGCTCGTCGAGGCGGGCCAACGAGGCGGCGGCACCGAGCGCCCCGAAGGTGGAACTGGTGCCCTCCGCGCTCCGGTGCGTGCCGCGCACATGGTCGGGTCCCAGCGCCAGGAGCAACCGGCAGCAGAGATCGTAGCCCAACGCCACGGCCCGGACGAACTCGGCGCCGGAATTGCCGTGCAGCTCGGCCAGCGCCAGGGCCGCCGGCACGGTGGCGCAGCCGGGATGGGCCTTGGTCACAGGCTCGAAATCGTCGGTCTCGTCGGCATGGGCGCACATGGCGTTGGCCAGCGCCGCGTTCACCGTCGTGGTTCGGAAATCCGACGCGACGATCCCCGCCTGCTCGGTGCCGCCGAGGGTGCGAACATAGGCGAGCGCCATTTCGCCGGGCCGCATCCGGGCGCCCGACACCATGGCGGCCAGGGTGTCGAGGATCCGGTGCTTGCAGGCGATCAGCACCTCCGGCGGCAGGGTCTGGTCCCGGGCCGCCGCCATGTAGCGGGCGAGCCGCCCGGTCACCTCTGCATCGGCAGCGATGGCCGCACAGCTTTGAACGAGGGCCAGGGCGCCGGCACCCTGGATCAGCCGCCGCCGGGTCGGTGCGCTCACGCGTTCGCCCGCAGGCGCGCGAAGCCAGCGTCGAGATCGGCCTTCAGGTCCTCGACGTCCTCCAGACCGATATGGAAGCGCAGGGCTGGGCCGCCCGGCGCCCATTGCGTGGCGGTGCGGTAGCCGGCGCAGTCGAACGGGATCACGAGGCTCTCGAAACCGCCCCAGGAGAAGCCCATCCCGAACAGCTCCAGCCCGTCCAGCAGGGCGGCCACGGCCGCCTCCGGCACGGGCTTGAGAATCACCCCGAACAGCCCGGAGGCGCCGGAGAAGTCGCGCTTCCAGATCGCATGGCCGGGATCTTCCGGCAGCCCGGGATGGAGCACGCGCAGCACCTCGGGCCGCGCCTGGAACCACCGGGCCATCTCCAGCCCGGCGCGGCCATGCTCGCGCAGCCGGAGGTTCATGGTGCGCATGCCGCGCAGGGCCAGGAAGATGTCCTCGGCGCCGGCGCACATGGCGAAATGCTCGAAGGTGCGCCGCACCGCCGGGTAATACCGGGCGTTGGCGGAAGTCAGGCCGATCAGCAGGTCCGAGCCGCCGCTCAGGTATTTCGTGCCGGCCTCGACCGCGATGTCGACGCCCCGCTCATGGGGCGGAAACAGCAGCGGCGTCGCCCAGGTGTTGTCCATGATCACGCAGGCGTCGCGGGCATGCGCGACCTCGGCGATGGCCGGGATGTCCTGCATCTCGAAGCTCTGCGAGCCAGGCGCCTCGACCAGAACCGCCTTCGTGTTCGGCCGCATCAGCGCGGCGATGCCGGCGCCGATCGTGGGATCGTAATAGGTCACCTCCACGCCGAACCGGGACAGCACGCCGTCGCAGAACTGGCGGGTCGGCCGGTAGGCGGAATCGGTGACGAGGAGGTGGTCGCCCGCCGAGACCGCGGCCATCAACGCGACGGTCAGCGCCGCCAGCCCCGAGGGCGTCACGACCGTGCCGGCGGCGCCCGCGAGTTCGGTCCAGGCCTCGGTGAGCGCGTCCATCGTGGGCGTCGCCGAGGTGCCGTAATTGTAGCGCCCGCGCCGGTTCTTGATGGCATCGTAGGTCGGGTAGAGGACCGTGGACCCGCGGTAGATCGGCGTGTTGACGAAGCCGTGCTGCGCGCCCGGATCGCGGCCCGCATGGACGAGGCGCGTCGCGGGCGCGAAATTCTTTTCGGGCTTGGGCGTCAGGGACATCGGGGACCGGTGATCGCGTTGCTCTGCGACGCACGAAGCCCCCGGCATCCGATGAGGTCAAGCCGGCGGCGTCATCCGGCTGCACCCGTCAGGACAGAATTTCGCGCTCAGGGCTTCTCGGGCGGATCCGTATTCGCGGCCTCCTCGTAGGCCTCCATCCAGCCGGCGCGCTCCTCGGATCCCTCCGGATAGGGGCAATCGCTCACGGGCTTGCCGTAGAGGCGGGCGTTGCGGCCTTGGATGAACGGGCTGTCGCTCGCGGTGGCTTGGACGTTCGTCAATATCGCCTCCCGAAGATTGGCGGTGGAAGCCCTGGAGTGGGGCTTCGTTAACGGCCGCGGCGCTATTCTGTTGCCGTCTCAAGTCGCGTATCGGATCGTCGATTGCGTATCCTGCGTTCCCTCATCGGCGGCATTCTCGTCCTCGCCTCCACGGCGACGGTCGTGTTCGTCAGCGCCGACCGGCTCGCGCATCTGGCGCCGGCGCCGGTGGTCCGCGCCGCCCAGGCCGAGCCCTCCGCCACCGGGTCCCTGCCTGCGCCCATCAAGGCTGCCCCGGCGCCGAAGCCGGCTGCGCCCGGCATCCCGAACGGATTCGACACCGAACGGCTCCATGCCCTGATGCGGGGCGATCCGATCCTGCCGGGGCGGTAAGGTGCAGGCGGGATATCGCTTATCCCACCCTGGACCTCATCCTGAGGTGCCGGAGCGAAGCGGAGGCCTCGAAGGAGCCTTCCAGCTGGCCGCGCGATCCCTGGAGCCCTCCTTCGAGGCCCGCTGACGCGGGCACCTCAGGATGAGGGGGATGGATTGCAGTAGCTCGGAAGGCCTACCGCGCCGTCCGAAACACCTGCAGGTCGAGATCCCGCACCTTCTTGCGCAGGGTGTTGCGGTTGACCCCAAGCAGCTCCGCAGCGCGGATCTGGTTGCCGCGGGTGGCGGCGAGTGCCGCGCCGATCAGCGGGCCTTCGATCTCCCGCAGGATCCGGTGATAGAGGCCGGGCGGCGGCAGCGTGTCGCGATAACCCGAAAAATAATCCGAGAGGTGCCGCTCCACTGCGCTCGACAGGCTCTCCGATTCGCCGCCGGCCTTGCGGCCGGCCCCGTTGGTGGACGACGACGCGGGCGCGGCCAGCGGCAGCGTGTCGAGCTCGGCCTCGATCACCGGGCCGGTGATCGTGTCCTGCGGATAAAGGGCGGCGAGCCGCCGGACGAGGTTCTCCAATTCGCGGACGTTGCCGGGCCAGCGGTAGCGCTTCAACCGCTCCATCGCATCGCCGTCGAGGGACTTCCGGGTCAGGCCCTCGCGCTCGACCATCACGAAGAAGTGGCGGACGAGGTCCGGCACGTCCTCGGATCGTTCACGCAAAGCCGGCAGCCGCAGCGGCACGACGTTGAGCCGGAAGAACAGGTCCTCGCGGAAGATGCCCTGCTGGATCGAGATCCGCAGATCCTTGTTGGTCGCCGCGATGATGCGCACGTTGGTCTTGATCGGCACCCGGCCGCCGACCGTGGTGTACTCGCCCTGTTGGAGTACGCGCAGAAGGCGCGTCTGCGCCTCCATGGGCATGTCGCCGATCTCGTCGAGAAACAGCGTGCCGCCCTCGGCCTGCTCGAACCGGCCGGCCGAGCGCTGGAGCGCGCCCGTGAAGGCGCCCTTCTCGTGGCCGAACAGCTCGGATTCGATCAGGTCGCGCGGGATCGCCGCCATGTTGACCGGCACGAACGGGCCGGTGCGGCGGCGGCCGTAATCGTGCAGCGCCCGGGCGACCAGCTCCTTGCCGGTCCCGGATTCGCCGGTGATCATCACGGTAAGGTCGGTCGGCATCAACCGGGCGAGCGCCCGGTAGATCTCCTGCATGGCGGGCGAGCGGCCGACCAGCGGGATGTCCTCGTTGTCCGGCGGCGCGCCGGACGGCGCCGCGCCGCGGGGCCGCGACAGCGCCCGGCCCACGATCGCGATCAGCTCCTTCAGGTCGAAGGGCTTGGGCAGGTACTCGTAGGCGCCCCGCTCCGAGGCCCGGATCGCCGTCATGAACGTGTTCTGCGCACTCATCACGATGATCGGCAGCTCCGGCCGCACCCGCTTGATGCGCGGCAGCAGGTCGAACACGTTCTCGTCGGGCATCACCACGTCGGTGATGACGAGATCGCCCTCCCCCTGCGCGACCCAGCGCCAGAGGGTCGCGCAATTGCCCGTGGAGCGGACCTCGTAGCCCGCCCGGGACAGCGCTTGATTGAGGACGGTGCGGATGGCGGCGTCGTCGTCAGCGACGATGATGTGGCCGTTGGGCATGACTCTCTACTCAGAGCTCCGACGGGGGCCGGACGGGGGAATGCGACTTCACGGATCGACCGCCGATTCGCGACCGTCGCGGGCGCTCGACATCGGCAGGAGGATGCGGAACGTCGTGCGGCGGGGGGCGGGATCGCACTCGACGATCCCTCCGTGATCGCCGACGATCTTGGCCACCAATGCAAGACCGAGGCCGGACCCCTGCGCCTTGGTGGTGACGAACGGGTCGAACAGGTCCTGCAACAGCTCCGCCGAGATGCCGGGACCGTTGTCGCGCACCGCCACCTCGATCGGCAGGCTGACCCGCTCGCGGGAACCCGGCACCTGCAGGCGCAGGCCGGTGCGGAAGGCGGTCGACAGGGTGATCTCGCCCTCGACCGCGTCCGGGCCGATCGCCTCGGCGGCGTTCTTCACGAGGTTGAGGATCACCTGGATCAGCTGATCGCGGCTGCCGAGCACCGGCGGAAGCGACGGATCGTAGGTTTCGACGAAGCGGATGTGACGCGCGAAGCCCGACTGGGCGGAGCGCTTCACCTGATCGAGCACCCCGTGGACGTTGACGGCGCCGCGATCGGCCGGGCGCTCGTCGCCGAACAGCTCCATCCGCTCGACGATACGCACGATCCGGTCGGACTCATCGCAGATCAGCCGGGTGAGCAGCCGGTCCTCTTCGGCACCGGTGCCCTCTAGGAGCTGCGCGGCGCCGCGGATGCCGGCGAGCGGGTTCTTGATCTCGTGCGCCAGCATCGCGCCGAGCGCCACCATCGAGCGCGCGGCGCCGCGATGGGTGAATTGCCGGTTCATCTTGTCGGCGATGGTGCGCTCTTGGAGCATCATCACCACGGCATCGCCGTCGTCGCCGAGCGGGGTGGCGAACACGTCGACGCTTCGCTCCAGCCCAAGGCGGGGCTGGGTCAGCTCGACCCGGTACTCACTGACGCTGGCGCCCCGGCGCCGCACCTCGGCCACCAGGGCGATGATCGGGGAGGCGAACGGGATGATGTCGCGCAGCCGGCGACGCTGCATCAGGCGCGCGGAATAGTCGAAGAACGCCTCGGCGGCGTGGTTGCAATGGAGGATCTGCTCGTCGGCGCCGATGGTCAGGACCGGTAGCGGCAGGGCGTTGAGCACGGCCTCGGCGGCGGTGTCGCGCCGTCCGCCGATTGCCTGCGGGGGGCGTTCGTCGCTCATGCAGCCTCCCGCACCGTGATCGCCGGACCCGCGAAGGCCCGGGCCAGCAGGTCCAATGCAGCCGCCGGATCGGTCGTGGTCAGGAGCGCCGACCGCTCGGCCGGCTCCAGCGCCCCGCCGGTCTCGGCATAGGCGGCGAGGTGTTTTCGCGCGTGGCGCACACCCATCGCGTGGCCGTAGAGCGACAGAAGGCCGGCATAATGCTCGGCGGCCAGCGCGGCCTGCTCGGTGCGTGACGGTTCGGGGACCGGCCGGCCGGCCAGCGCCGCCGCGACCTGTCCGACGAGCCAGGGCCGCCCGGTCGCAGCCCGGCCGATCATCACCCCCGCGGCGCCGGAGGCTGCGAGGCAGGCGCGGGCGCTCGCAAGGTCGGTGACGTCGCCGTTGGCGATCACCGGGATCGCGACCGCCTCCACCACCGGCCGGATCGCCGCCCAATCGGCCGTGCCGGTGTAGAATTGCTGCCGGGTCCGCCCGTGGACCGTGACGGCGTTGAGGCCCAGCCGCTCCGCCCGGGCCGCGAGGTCGGCGGCGTTGCGGGTCGTGTCGTCCCAACCGAGGCGCATCTTGACGGTCACCGGCACGGAGACGGCGTTCCGAACCGCGGCAAGAAGCCGTTCCGCGTGGTCGAGATCGCGCATCAGGGCCGAGCCCGAGGCGATGCCGGTCACGATCTTGGCCGGGCAGCCCATGTTTACGTCGATGACATCGGCGCCACTGGCTGCCGCGAGCCGCGCGGCCTGCGCCATCGGCTCCGCCTCGCAGCCCGCGAGCTGGACCACGTGAAGGTCGACGCCGGACCCGTCCGCGCGCAGGGTCGCCTCGCCGGCGCCGCGCGTCAGCTCGCGCGCCGCGACCATCTCGGAGACGACGGCGTCGGCGCCGCAGCGGCGGGCGATCCGGCGCATGTGCAGGTCGGTGACGCCGGAGAGCGGTGCCAGCAGGCAGAGCGGCGCAGGCTGTGCCCCACCCTCCACCGGCCGTCCCCCGCGCAGCGCGCTCAAATAATGATCAGTCGCCATTCTGCCCAACAATGAGGCAAGGCCCGTCCGCTGGCAAGCGGGGCCGCGCGTTGATTTCGAAGCCTCCCCCGCTTAAACGACGGGCTTGCTCATCGGCAGGGCAGCCGCGTCACGGCAGGTCCGCGTCCGGCCCGCGATCCCGCCCCAGCTTCCACGAGTCCGTCGCCCATGTCCGCCACCGGCACGCCTGCCACCGGATCCGCACCCGCGGGATCCGGCGTCGCCGCGGTGGTGGTGGCGGCCGGTCGCGGCATCCGCATCGGCGGCGGCACGCCCAAGCAGTATCGTCGCGTCGGCGGTCAGGCGGTCCTCACGCGCACGCTGGCGGCGCTGGCCGCCCAGGACGCCATCGACCGGATCCAGCCGGTGATTGCCGCCGACGCGGCCGAATTTTTTCAGACGTGCCTGGAGGAGCTCGATGCCGGGCTCCGCGGCAAGATCGCCGAGCCGGTCGAGGGTGGCGCGACGCGCCAACTCTCGGTCCGGGCCGGTCTCGAAGCTCTGGCCGGCGCGGCGCCCGAGATCGTGCTGGTCCACGACGCCGCCCGCCCCTACGTCGACGCGCCGCTGATCGCCCGGGCGATCGCGGCCGGGCGCGACCATGGCGCGGCCGTGCCGGGCGTGCCGGTGACCGACACGGTCAAGCGGGTCGTCGACATCGCCCCGGGCATCGGCCGGGTGCACGAGACGCCGCCGCGCGAGCATCTGCGCGCCGTCCAGACCCCTCAGGCCTTCGTGTTCGGACCGCTGCTGAACGCCCATCGGGACGCCGCCGCGCAGGCCCTCGACGGCTTCACCGACGACGGCGCGCTCGCCGAATGGGCGGGCTTGCCGGTGGTGGTGTTTGCGGGCGACATCGCCAACCGCAAGATCACCCAGCCTGCCGACCTGATCGAGGCCGACCGCACCTTCGCGGCCGGTTCCGCCGAAACCCCCGCGCCGGGAGCCCGCACCATGACCAGCTACGTGACTCGTCTCGGCACCGGCTTCGACGTCCACGCCTTCACCACCGGCGACCATGTCTGGCTCGGCGGCGTGAAGATCCCGGCCGATCGCGGCGTGCTGGCCCATTCCGACGGTGACGTGGCGCTCCACGCACTGACCGATGCTCTGCTCGGTGCCATCGCGGACGGCGATATCGGCACCCACTTCCCGCCCTCCGAGGAGCGCTGGCGCGGCGCGTCGTCCGATCAGTTCCTGGCCCATGCCTGCGAGCTGGTCCGCGCCCGGGGCGGCCGGATCGACCACCTTGACATCACGGTGCTGGCGGAGGCACCGCGCATCGGCCAGCACCGCGAGGCGATCCGGGCGCGCATCGCCGAAATTGCCGGCGTGCCGCTCTCGGCGGTCTCCATCAAGGCGACGACGACCGAAAAACTCGGCTTCGTCGGCCGGGCCGAGGGGCTGGCCGCTCAGGCCGCCGCGACGGTGCGGCTGCCCGAGGAGGACGGCCCCAGCCTCGACGCGCAGGCCGAGACCGCGATGCGGCAGGGGTGAGGCTCAGCCGATCCGCAGCAGCAGCGCAACCGCCGCGATGGCAAGCGCCGCCATCGTGAGCAGGATGCCGCCACCCCGGCAGGCGAACTGGCGCGGGGAATTCGGGGCCGCGAACATCCCGATCGGGTGCAGGATCCGGCCGACCAGCAGGGCGATCAGCAGAGCCTGAACCAGCCCGTGGCCGCCGCCGCTCGCCTCCAGCAGGCCGATGACGATCAGCGCCAGCGGCACGTATTCGGCGAAGTTCGCGTGCGAACGGACGCGCTTGAGCATGGCCGCGTCACCGCCCTCGCCCAACAGGACGTTGTTGGACACGCGGCTTGCCATCACCCATCCTGAGAGGCCTAGATAGAAAAGGGCGAGCAGCCCGGCGTAGAAGGCCGTGGTCGCGGGGAAGGTCATCGGCATTGGATCTCCGGATCGTGCCGAGCTGTCCTTCGGATGGGACAGGCTTCGCGCCACACCCCGAGATAGGGCGCGGCCGCCCCATGGGAGCCTGTTGGCGATGATCGACGACACGGAACTCCTGGCCCGCGCCGAGGCGCTGGTGGCGGCCTACACGGCGGCGAAGCGCACCATCGCCACGGCTGAATCCTGCACGGGTGGCCTCGTGGCCGGCCTGCTCACCGCGGTGCCAGGCTCCTCGGCGGCAGTCGAGCGCGGGTTCGTCACCTACTCGAACGAGGCCAAGGCCGAAGCGATCGGTGTATCGATGGACCTGATCCGCCAGCACGGCGCCGTCAGCGAGCCGGCGGCGCGGGCGATGGCCGCCGGCGCGCTCGCGAACTCCCGGGCCGATGTCGCGGTGGCGATCACCGGAATCGCCGGCCCCGGCGGCGGCAGCGCGGAGAAGCCGGTCGGCCTCGTCCATTTCGGTCTCGCCGTGCGAGACGGCGGCGTGCGCCACCTCGAACGGCGCTACGGCGATCTCGGGCGCGCGGGCATCCGCCGGGCCGCCGTCGCCGATGCGCTCGGCCTTCTGGAGGACGCTCTTCGCGACTGAAGGAGGGACGCTTCATGGAGAGGGTGACCACCCGCCTCTGCATCGTCGGCGGCGGCCCTGCCGGGATGATGGCCGGCCTGCTCTTCGCCCGCGCCGGGATCGACACGGTCGTGCTGGAGAAACACGCGGATTTCCTGCGCGACTTCCGCGGGGACACGATCCACCCGTCCACCCTCGATCTGATGGACGAGCTGGGCTTCACCGACCGCTTCCGCGCCCTGCCCCAGCGGCGCGTCGAATATTTTTCCGGAGTGGTGGCCGGACGCAGCTAACGCGTGGCGGATTTCAGCCGGCTGCCGACCCGCAACCGTTTCCTGTCCTTCATGCCGCAATGGGATTTCTTGGACTTTCTGGCCGGCGAGGCGGGGCGTTACCCGTCCTTTCGCCTGATCCGCCGCACGGAGGCCCAGGAGCTGATCGAGGCGGATGGCCGAGTCGCGGGCGTGCGCGCCGAGGGCCCTGACGGCCCGGTCGAGATCCGATCCGATCTCGTGCTCTGCGCGGATGGCCGGCACTCGGGCATGCGGGACTGCGCCGGTTTCACGCCCCGGGCCTTCGGCGCGCCGATCGACGTACTGTGGTTCCGCCTGCCCCGCCGGGATGGCGATCCCGAGGCGGCGGCCGGGCGTTTCGGGCCGGGGCGCATCCTCATCACCCTCGACCGGGGCGATGCGTGGCAATGCGCCTACGTGGTGCCGAAGGGTGGCGATGCGGCACTGCGGGCGAAAGGACTGCCGGCCTTCCGGGCCACGGTGGCGGACATCGCGCCGTTCCTGGCCGACCGCACCGCCGAGATCGCCGACTGGGACGACGTCAAGCTCCTGACCGTCACGGTCGATCGGCTGGAACGCTGGCACCGGCCGGGGCTGCTCTGCATCGGCGACGCGGCCCACGCCATGTCGCCGGTGGGCGGGGTCGGGATCAACCTCGCGATCCAGGATGCGGTGGCGGCGGCCAATATGCTGGCCGAGCCGTTGCGCGCGGGGCCCGTCGCCGAGGCCGATCTCGCCCGGGTCCAAGCCCGGCGGATGTTTCCTGTCCGGGCCACGCAGGCGCTGCAGCGGGTGATCCAGTCGCGGGTGATCGCGGCCTCGCTCAAAGCCGATGCGCCGTTCCGGGCGCCGCTGGCGCTGCGGATCCTTGATGCCGTGCCGCCGCTGCAGATCCTGCCGGCGCGGATGATCGGGATGGGGGTGCGGCCAGAGCATGTGCGCGTGCCGGCGCGGGCCTGAGACCGTCTCGGCGAGCGGCCCTCACCCCGGTCATCCCACCCTGTCACCTCATCCTGAGGTGACCGCGAAGCGGGCCGCGAAGGGAGGGCTCCAGGGATCGCGCGGTTTCTGGAGGGCTCCTTCAGGGCCTCCGTTGTGCTCCGGCGCCTCAGGATGAGGGGGTTGGATTGGATACCCCGCGTTCGCAGACCGGCCCGTTGGAGTTCCGCTTCGCTGCGCTCGCGATGACGGCCGCTGCGCTCGCGATGACGGCCGCTACGCTCGCGATGACGGCCGCTACGCTCGCGCCCCGTACATCCGGTCGGCCCGCCCCTCGAACGCGTCGGTGAACTTGCGAAAGGCCCGGTCGAACATCGTGCCCATGAGCAGCCCCAGCGTGCGGCTCTTGAACTCGTAGGTGATGAAGAAGTCGATCGCGCAGCCGCCATTCGGCGCTTCCTTGAACAGCCAGCGGTTCTCCAAGTGCCGGAACGGGCCGTCGATATACTCGGCCACGATCTTGAGATTGGCCGGCTCAAGGCTGACCCGGGTGGTGAAGCGCTCGCGGATCGCCTTGTAGCCCACACCCATCTCGGCGATCAGCACCTGACCGCCCTCCGGCATGTCCTGCCGGCGGATCACCCGCAGGGACTCGCAGAGCGGCAGGAACTCGGGGTAGCGCTCCACGTCGGCGACGAGGTCGTACATCTGCTGCGGCGAATGCTTCACCGTGCGGGTGACCCGGAAGGACGGCATCGTGTTCGGGTTTCCTTCAGGCCGAGAGCGCGGGCGACACTTTCGCCAGACGCGCAGCCTGCATACGCGCGAAATCTTCACCCGCATGGTGCGACGAACGCGTCAGGGGCGTGGCCGAGACCAGCAGGAAGCCCTTGGCGTAGGCGGTGGTCTCGTAGGCTTTGAACTCGTCGGGGGGGACGAAGCGCACGACCTCGTGGTGCTTCTTCGACGGCTGCAGGTACTGGCCGATGGTCAGGAAATCGACGTCGGCCGAGCGCAGGTCGTCCATCAGCTGAAGCACCTCGTTCCGCTCCTCGCCGAGCCCGACCATGATGCCGGATTTGGTGAAGATCGACGGGTCAAGCTCCTTGACCCGCTGGAGCAGGCGGACCGAATGGAAGTAGCGGGCGCCGGGCCGCACCGTGAGGTACTTGGCCGGCACCGTCTCCAGGTTGTGGTTGAACACGTCGGGCTTAGCGGCGACCACCACTTCCAAAGCGCCGTCCTTGCGCAGGAAGTCGGGCGTCAGGATTTCCACGGTGGTTCCAGGACTCGCCCGGCGGATCGCCGCGATGGTCCGGGAAAAATGCTCGGCGCCGCCGTCCTTCAGATCATCGCGGTCGACCGAGGTGATCACCACGTGGTGCAGGCCGAGCTTGGCGACCGAATCGGCAATTTTCTCGGGTTCGTGCTGATCCAGGGCATCGGGCAGGCCGGTGCGCACGTTGCAGAAGGCGCAGGCCCGCGTGCAGGTGTCGCCCATGATCATGAAGGTGGCGTGCCGCTTCTCCCAGCATTCGCCGATATTCGGGCAGCCCGCCTCCTCGCAGACCGTGACGAGCCCGTGCTCGCGGACGATCTTCTGCGTCTCGGTCCAGGCCTTCGAGCCCGGCGCCTTCACGCGGATCCAGTCCGGCTTCTTGGCCTGGACGGGCTGATCGGGCCGGTGCGCCTTCTCGGGATGGCGGACCGGCCGCGGATCATTCTTCAGGATGTCGAGGACGACGGCCATGGGTCGGGGGCTGCCACACCGCGTGGAGGCGCCCAAAGGCGCGGTCGGGATCGCCCTGACTTAAGCCCCAAGGCCCCGCGCCGCAAACCGCCGCGACGCAGGGACGCCCCGCGGCGGTTGAGGGTATGGCGGTTCCGTCAGATCCCGAGGGTGCGCACGAACAGCCCAGCCAGCGCCGCGCCGATGACCGGACCGCCCACCGGAATCAGAGCGTAGCTCCAGTCCGAAGTTCCCTTCCCGGCGATCGGCAGCACCGCGTGGGCGATGCGCGGGCCGAGGTCGCGGGCGGGGTTGATGGCGTAGCCGGTGGTCCCACCGAGCGACAGGCCGATGCCCCAGACCAGCATGCCGACCATGTAGGGCGCCACGCCCCTCGGGATCGCCCCGGTGGCGCCCAGGGTGTTGGTCACGAGGGCCGAGATGGTCAGGATCAGGAAGAAGGTGGCGATGATTTCGGAGATCCAGTTGGACTTCGCATCGCGGATCGCCGGGCCTGTGCAGAAGCAGGCCAGCTTGAGATCCTGCTCCGGCGTCGCCGCCCAATGCGGGAGGTAGTGGATCCACACGATCACGGCGCCCACGAAGGCGCCGAGCATCTGGGCCGGGATGTAGATTGCGAGCTTGCTGAAATCCCCGGACGTGACCGCGCCCGCCACCGTTACGGCGGGATTGAGATGCGCGTCGGGGCTGCCGGTAGCGTTCGCGACGAAGATGCCGGCGAGCACCGCAAACGCCCATCCGGCCGTGATGGCGATCCAGCCCGCATTCTCGCCCTTCGATTTCTTGAGCAAGGCGCCGGCCACGATCCCGTCACCCAGCACGATCAGCGTCATCGTGCCGAGAAATTCACCCTGGAATGGCGAAGTCATCGTGTTGTCTCCCCCGTTTGTTGGTGCTTTTTGAAGTTTTGGCCTGGCGCAAACGCGCTCTCCTCCCCCCTTTCGGTGAGGAGTTTGGGGATCGGAGATCCCGCTTGGGGGTCGTGCAGGATCGAGCGGCGCGGTGCCTTCTGAACCACCCCCACCCCTGGTCCCTCCCCGCAACGGGGAGGGAAAAGCGTCCTCAATCCGCGTCGGTCTTCCAATCGAACGACCGCTGCACCGCCCGGCCCCAGGCGGCGGCGATCTTTTCGCGTTGGCCGGCATCCATCTTCGGCGTCCAGCGCTTGTCGACGCCCCAGTTGCGCTTGAGGTCGTCGAGCCCCTTCCAGTAGCCGACCGCCAGACCCGCCGCGTAGGCGGCACCGAGCGCCGTTGTCTCGGCCACCTTCGGGCGCACCACCGGCACGTCGAGCATGTCGGCCTGGAACTGCATCAGCGTGTTGTTGGCGACCATGCCGCCATCGGCTCGCAACTCCTTGACGGGGATGCCGGAATCCTTGGCCATCGCGTCCAGAACCTCGTGGGTCTGGAAGGCGGTCGCCTCCAGGACCGAGCGGGCAATGTGGCCGCGGTTAACGTAGCGGGTCAGGCCGATGATCAGCCCGCGGGCGCCCTCGTTCCAGTGCGGCGCGTAGAGGCCCGAGAAGGCCGGCACGAAGTAGACGCCGCCATTGTCCTCGACCGTGGTGGCGAGCGTCTCGACCTCGGCGGAATCCTTGATCATGTGCAGGTTGTCGCGCAGCCACTGTACCAGCGCGCCCGTGATGGCGATCGAGCCTTCGAGCGCGTAGGCCGGCTTCTGGCCGTCGAGGCGATAGGCCAGCGTTGTGACGAGGCCGGCCTTCGACGGGACAGGCTCGGTGCCGGTGTTCATCAGCGCGAAGCAGCCGGTGCCGTAGGTGTTCTTGGCCTCGCCCGGGCTGAAGCAGGTCTGGCCGAACAGGGCCGCCTGCTGGTCGCCGAGGATGCCGGCGATCGGCACGCCCGCGAACGGCGCCTTGGTCTCGCCGTAGACCTCGCTCGACGAGACGATTTTCGGCAGCATCGCCCTTGGGATGCCGAAGGTTTTCAGCATGCCCTCGTCCCATTCGAGGGTCTTGAGCGACATCAATTGCGTGCGGCTGGCATTGGTCACGTCGGTGACGTGGAGGCCGCCCTCCGTGCCGCCGGTGAGGTTCCAGACGAGCCACGTGTCGATGTTGCCGAACAGGACGTCGCCCGCCTCGGCCTTCTCGCGCGCGCCGGGCACATGGTTGAGGAGCCAGCGGAGCTTGAGACCCGAAAAGTAGCTTGCCAGCGGCAGGCCGGTCAGGTCGCGGAACCGGTCGCGGCCGCCGTCGCGGGCGAATTCGGCCACGAGGCGGTCGTTGCGGGTATCCTGCCAGACCAGGGCGTTGTGCAGCGGCTTGCCGGTGGTCCGGTCCCAGATGACCGTGGTCTCGCGCTGGTTGGTGATGCCGATCGCCGCGAGGTCGGAGGGCTGGAGGCCACCCTTCTCCAAAGCCTCGCGCATCACGGCCTGCGTTTTCGTCCAGATCTCGGTGGCGTCGTGCTCGACATGGCCGGGGGCCGGGTAGATCTGTGCGTGCTCGGCCTGGGCCAGCGCGATCACGCTGCCCTCCCGGTCGAACACGATGAAGCGGCTGCTGGTGGTGCCCTGGTCGATGGCCCCGACGTAACGGCTCATCGTTCCCTCCCCTGTTATGCCCGACCGGTCTGCGCCGGAGCGGGTCCGAAATCGTCAGGCCGCCGCGGCCCTGCGGTCGAGGTAGGCGGCAAGCCGCGCCGCACTGTCCGGGCTCGTGCGCAGGCCGAGCTTCGAGCGCCGCCAGAGGATATCCTCGGCGGTGACCGCCCATTCCTCGCCGCGCAGGTAATCGACTTCCGCCGCCGTCAGCCCGCCATCGAAGGTCTCGCCGAGATCCGCCACGGAGCGGGCAGTCCCGACGATGTCGCGGGCCCGCGTGCCATAGGCCCGGGCGAGGCGCCGGGCGGTCTCCTCCGGCAGGAACGGTTTTTCCGCTCGGAACTTCGCCAAAAACTGGTCGAAGTCCGAATCCTTCATCGCGCCACCCGGCAGGACGGCGTCCCCGGTCCAGGCCTTCTTGAGATGCGGGAAGTACGGCTTCAGCTTCTCCAGCGCGTGTTCGGCGAGCCGCCGGTAGGTCGTGATCTTGCCGCCGAACACCGACAGCACGGCGGCCTTCCCACCCTGGTCCTCGACGTCGAGGACGTAGTCGCGGGTCACCGCGGAGGCGTTCTCGGCGGCGTCGTCGTAGAGCGGGCGCACGCCCGAATAGCTCCAGACCACGTCGGCCGGAGAGATCTTGGTGTCGAACGAGCGGTTGATGCAGCCGCACAGGTAGTCGGTCTCCTCCGAGGAAATCGAGACTGGGCCGGGCTCGCCATCATAGGGCACGTCGGTGGTGCCGATCAGCGTGAAGTCGCGCTCGTAGGGGATCGCGAAGATGATGCGCTTGTCGGGCTGCTGCAGGATGTAGGCCTGATCGCCGTCGAACAGGCGCTTCACCACGATGTGGCTGCCCTTGATCAGCCGCACCGCCGCCCGGCTGTTGATGCCGAGCGTGCCGCCGAGCGTCGCGCTGACCCAGGGGCCGGCAGCGTTGACAACGGCCCTGGCGCGGATCGTCCGCTCGGCCCCGCCGCGCTCCTCGCGCAGCGTGGCGACCCAGCCCTCACCCTCGCGCCTTGCCGAGACGACACCGGTGCGGGTCAATACCGTGGCGCCGCGCTCGCGGGCATCCATGGCGTTGAGCACGACGAGGCGGCTGTCCTCGACCCAGCAGTCGGAATACACGAAGCCGCGCGTCAGGCGCTTCTGTAGCGGCGCGCCGTAGGCGGAGCTGCGCAGATCGACTCCGTGGGAGCCCGGCAGGGTCCGCAGCCGCGCGAGATGGTCGTAGAGGAACAGGCCGAGCCGCAGCATCCAGGCCGGGCGCAGGCCCTCGTCGTGGGGCAGCACGAAGCGCAGCGGCCAGATCACGTGGGGGGCGAGCCGCAGCAGCCGTTCGCGCTCGGCCAAAGCCTCCCGAACGAGGCGGAATTCGTAATATTCGAGGTAGCGCAGGCCGCCATGGATCAGCTTCGTCGAGGACGAGGAGGTGAACCCGGCCAGATCTCCGCGCTCGGCCAGCAGCACCGACAGGCCGCGACCGGCCGCGTCCCGGGCGATGCCGGTGCCGTTGATGCCGCCGCCGACGACCAGAAGATCGTAGGCGTCGGACGGCTCGCGCTGGCGCGTTGCTGCCGCCATGGTTCCTCCTGCCCCGCCCTGATGGCGAGTTGGAGATATATTGACGCAGCCGAACGCTTTCGCAAGCGAAAAATTCGATGTTCGTTACGGTTCGTCTGTCCCTTCGGCGACCGCAAGGGTCACGCCGTGACGCTCCAGCAACGCGACGGTGTCAGGCGGCGGCGGCTGATCGGTGAAGAAGGTGTCGATCTGGTCGAGGCGCCCGACCTGGACCATCGGCCGCCGGGTGAATTTGGTGTGGTCTGCCACGAGGAAGGTTTTCCGCGCGTGCGCGAGGATGGTCTGCGTCGCCCGTACCTCCTCGTAATCGTAATCGAGGAGCGCGCCGTCGGCGTCGATGCCGCTGATGCCGATGACCGCCACGTCGACCCGGAACTGGCTGAGGGTGTCGCAGGTGAGTTGGCCGAGCACCGCGCCGTCCCGGTTGCGCACGGTGCCGCCGGCCACGACGATGCGGAACTCCGTCGCCTCCCCCAGGGAGAGCGCGACGTGGAGATTGTTGGTGATGATGCTCAGATCGTCGTGCCGGATTAATTCCTTAGCGACCGCTTCGGGCGTCGTGCCGATATTGATGAAGACCGAGCAGTGCGATGGGATCCGGCTCGCCGCGAGCCGGCCGATCCGGGTTTTCTCCGGCAGCAGGGTCACCCTGCGGTCGGCGTAGTCGATGTTCTCGACGCTCGACGGCAATCCGCCGCCGCCGCGGTAGCGCTCGAGCCGGCCCTCGGCGCTCAGCTCATTGAGATCGCGGCGGATCGTCTGAACGGTGACGCCGAACTGCGCCGCCAGGGCCTCAATGGTTACGAAGCCCCGCTGGCGCACCGCCGCCACGATGGCGCTGCGCCGTCCCTCGACGCCGGTCGCCTCGATCCTGTCCTCGGACCTCCGGTCGAGCGGTCGTGTCATCGTTCCTCCCGTGTCGTTCCGCCCGGCCCGCGGCGTGCACCTGGTCTCAGGCGATGTTCGGTTCCGAACATTTTTGTGGTGATGCTTGTATTCGCCCGAGCGTGAACCGCCTGTGTCGATCCGGCAAGGCCCAGAGCGGACCAACAAGAACGCCACCTGCGGAGACGGACGGCTGAAGTATGGTTCCGATCACTGCACCCAGGTGGAGGTGCGGATACGAAAAAGGCCTGCCGCAGGTGCGGCAGGCCTGATCGAGCGGGCTCGGCCGCCCCGTGGCGGCGAGCGCCGCGACCTCACATGTGGTGGCGCATCCGGCGGTGATGCCGCATCCGCTTGTGCTTCATCATGCGCTTGCGCATCATCGGCCGCTCGGCTGCCGGAGCGGCGCCCCGCTCCATCGCCGCAGCCTCGCCGGCCCGCTCCATGCCGCCGCGCGGGCCACCGGCCTGCGAGCCCGAATTGTTGTAGGGCGCGTTGCCCTGCGCGTAGGCGGAGCCCGCGAGGAGCGTCAGCGACGCGGCGGCCAACAGAAGTTTCCTCATCATCAATCCCTGGCATAGTCCGACGCAGGCGAGGCGCCGACCATCATAGATGCGGCACTGCTGCGTCGGAAAATAAGCGGCTGAGCCAAGACTTGGTTCCCGTCGCCGCTCCGCGCCCGCGGCGTGATTGCCGGGATCATGAACACAGCCTATTGCGCCCTTCGTGTCGTCCGGGATCCGACGGACGATCAGGGGGGAGCGGACGACCTTGGCCAGCAACGGAACGGCCTATCTCCTCCTCGATGTCGCCGGAACGCCCTGCGCCTTGCCGCGCGACGCGGTCTCCGAGGTGCTGCCGCTGCCGGATCTCCACGCCCCGCCCGCGGCCGGAGGCTGGCTGACGGGCTTCCTCAATCTTGGTGGCGCGCCGGTGCCCGTGATCGACCTCGCGTCCCTTCTCGGCCTGCGTCCGGCGGGGGCGCCGGCCGGCCTCTACGCGCATCTCGTCCTCGTCCGGGATGAGGCCGTCGCGTATTGTGTGGATCGGGCCGCCGATCTCGTCACCGTACCCGACTTCGCGATCCGCCCGGCCGGCGAGGACGGGACGCTCAACGGCTGCGTGGCGGCCGAACTCGTTCTCGGCGAGCGCCTCGTCCACGCGCTGGCGCCGACGCGCCTCCTGACCGCGCAGGAGCGTGCCCGGGTCGCTGCGCTCGCCCGGGCCGCCGCCGAGCGCCTCGCTGCCCTGCCCGTTTCCGCCTGACCCGCGATGTCCCGTCCGGGCCCGCCCTGCCCCGATCCGGGGGCCGATCCCGCCTACGCGGCGCTGAAGGCGCGGATCATCGCGCGCACCGGCCACCACTACTACGTCGACAAGGACGATCTCCTGATCGAGCGTCTGCGGCGGCGCTTCCGCGAGGTGGGGGCGGCCGACTGCGCGGCCTACGCCGCCCTCCTGTCGGAGGGCGCGCAGGGCGAGGCCGAATGGGCGCGCCTCGAGGCCGAGATCACCGTCGGCGAGACGTTCTTCTTCCGCTACGCCGAGCAGTTCCAGGCGCTGCGCGAGCGGATCCTGCCGGCGTTGATCGCAGCCCGCGCATCGGAGCGGACGCTGCGGATCTGGAGTGCGGGCTGCTCGACCGGGGCCGAGCCCTATTCCCTGTCGATCCTCGTGCAGGAGTTGCTGGGCGACGCTCTGCCGAATTGGCGGGTCTCGATCCTCGCAACCGATATCAGCGCCGAGGCGCTCGCCACCGCCCGCGCCGCCGAATACGGCCGCTGGGCCCTGCGCACGATGCCGCCGGCGGAGCGGCTGCGGTACTTCACCCGCCTGCCCCCGGCGCCCGGGATTCGGCGTGAGGGCGGCTATGCCCTGCGGCCGGAATTCCGGGGTCTGGTGCGGTTCGAGCGCGGCAACCTGCTCACCCTTGCCGATCCGCAGGCGCGGGACGGCGAGCGGTTCGACCTGATCCTCTGCCGGAACGTGCTGATCTATTTCGACGCCCGGACGGTCTCCGCGGTGGTGCGCGGCCTCGGCCGCAGGCTGCGGCCGGACGGCTGGCTGCTCCTCGGCCACGCCGAGCCGAGCCCCGCCTTCGCGGGATTCCTCGATGCGGTCAGCCTGCCTGGGACGGTGGCCTATCGCACCCTGTCCGATGCGCCAGCATTGCCGCCCGTCGTGCTCGCTGAACCGGAGCTCCCGTCGATCGCGCCACCGGTGGTTCGTGGCGGCGCGCTCGCGGATGCCACGCTTACGGACGCCCCGGGGCTGCCCGCCGTATCTGCCGACGAGGCGATGCCGCGCGCCGTCATATCGGCCGGCGCTGCGCAGCGCGCACAGGCTCTCTTACTTCACGACGTGTCTGATCAGGGCGTGTCCGAGCGTGATCGCATCCGCGTCCTCGCGGATGCCGGGGATACCGGGTCGGCATGGCGGGCGCTGCGCATCGCCCTCGACCGCGATCCGACCGATCCGGCCCTGCGCTTCTACGAGGGCCTCCTCGCCCGGGCGCTGGGCCGCGACGCGGAGGCCGAGCGGGCGCTGCGGGCGGCCCTCTATCTCGACCGGAGCTTCGTGATGGCCCACTACCATCTCGGCCTGTTGCTGATCGCCCTGGATCGCCCCGGCGAGGCGGCCCGCGCCCTCGACAACGCCATCGCGCTGAGCCAAGCCCTCGCCGAAGCCCGGGGATCCGACACGGTGCTGCCCGAGGGCGACGGCGTGTCCGCCGGGGACGTCGCTGTAGGGGCAGCCGCGGCCCGCGCGGCGCTCGGCCGCGGCAGCAGGAGTTCCTGATCGTGCGGAGTCATGAAGTGCCGTCAGATCGCGCTGATGGATGGCTGCGCGTCCCCCTCCCCCCTCTGCGGGGGAGGATGGGCCCTGCGTCAGCAGGGGTCGGGAGAGGGGAAGCCCGGCTTCAGAAAAGGGCGCAGCCTTCATGCAGGGCAGACCTCCATCCTGCACCGTCGCTCCCCCCTTGCGGGACTTCGTCCCGACCCTCCCCCCTCCGGGGGCCACCCTCCCCCGCAGAGGGGGGAGGGAAATGCGCGGCGGCCTTCGGTCCCGACTATCCTGAAGCCGCGCGTCTCGGCCTGCGACGCCCGACCATCGTGGCGCCCTAATGGAACCGAGCGCGACCAGACAGGATCCAGGCGCGGCCTCGCGTCTCCGATCGGAGGACGAACTCCGAGCCGAACGAACCGCAGCGCTGGCCCGGCGCGGTATCAGCGCTTCGAATACCGATGCCGGCCTCGACCACCTCGTCTGCTCCTGCGGGAGCGAGCGCTACGGCCTGCCGCTGAAAGCCGTCGCGCAGGTCCTGCCGATGCGTCCGCTCACGCCCATGCCGGGGGCGGTGCCGTCGCTCATCGGCCTCATCGCCCTTTCGGGGCGGATCGTCGGCGTCCTCGGCCTCGCCCGGGCGCTCGGTCGGCCGGAACCCGCGGGCGAGCCCGGTCATGTCGTGGTGCTGCGCGGAACCCCGGCCCATCAGCCCCTCGCCCTGGCGGTCGATCGGGTGCTGGAGATCGCCCCCGCGGCGGCGGCGGCGACGAATCCCGGCGGGTTGGGCAACGAGGTCGCTTCAGGCTATGCCCCCGGCGTGGCAGGTGCCGACCGACCGGACTTCGTCATCATCGATCTTCCTCGCCTCCTGCGTCGCGCCCTGCCCTGACGGGCTCGCGAAGCAGGTTCCGTAGACACAGCCGCTGGTTTTCTCGAGACCTGCGCCCCACCACGCCCCCAACCGGAGCCAGCCCGACCGTGAATCTCTCGATCGGTAGACGCATCCTCCTCGGCTTCTTCGCCGTCACGGTCGTGATCGTGGCGCTCGGGCTCTACGCTCTGGAGCAGATCGGTGCGGTGCGCGACACGACCGACGCGATCGTCCGGCGCGATATGACGGTGCTGCGCCAGATCGACGACCTCGGCAATGAGGCCCGCGATCTCGGCCTGCTGCGCCGGACCGCCGTGATCGCGATGCTGACGTCGACGCAAGGCCGCCAGGTGCGCACGGACGACACCGTGGCGGCCTGGCGCCAGACCGCCACCCAGATCGAGAACCGGCTCGCCACCACGATCCAGCTCTCCACCGAGTACCGGGCCTACTCGGCCTCCACCGAGCGTGTGGCGGCGTGGGACCGGATCGCCGCGGCGGCGGCCGATGTCCAGCGCACCTTCCGTGAGGTCAAGAGCCTCGGGGAAGCGCAATTCGCGGCGATCGCCAAGCAGGATGTCGCCGGCGTCGAGGCTCGCAACGACGAGATCGCCCGCCTCCAGACGCCCTTTCTGGAGGGGATCAGGAACCTCAGGACCCTGCTCGACGGTGGCATGGCGCTGGGCCAGCGTGCCGCCCAGGAGGTCTACGACCGCTCCCGCCTCTCGATCTACCTGACGCTCGCCGCCGCGATCGTGCTGGCGATCCTGGTCACGTGGATGATCAGCCGCGCGGTGGTGCGCCCGCTCGAGACCGTCATGGCCTTCGTGGAACGGGTCGGCGGCGGGGACCTGTCGGGCCAGCTGCCGATGACCGGCCGCGACGAGATCGGGCGGCTCGCCACCACGCTCAACGCCATGGTGGCCGGCCTCTCGGACCTCGCCAAGACCAACCGGGCCGCCACCGCCGACCTGAACGCCGCCGCGGCCGAGATCCGCGCCTCGGCCCAGGAGCAGGCGGCCTCCGTTGAGCAGCAATTTGCCGCCGTGCAGGAGACTGCCGCCACGGTCGACGAGATCACGCATTCGGGCGCCCAGATCAGCAAGCGCGCCACCGAGGTGATCGCCACCGCGCAGGCCACCGCCCAGACCTCCCGGCAGGGCCTGCGCGCCGTCTCCGACACCGCCAAGGCCATGGATGCGATCCGTGAGCAGGCCGAGGCGGTGGCCGGCAACATCGTCAGCCTGTCCGAGAAGACCCAGACGATCGGCGACATCATCGAGACGGTCAACGACATCTCGGAGCGCACGCATCTCCTCGCCCTCAACGCCGCGATCGAGGCGGCCGCGGCCGGCGAGAGCGGGCGCAGCTTCGCGGTGGTCGCCTCGGAGATGAAGCTGCTGGCTGATCAGGCCAAGGCGGCGACCGGTCAGGTGCGCGGGATCCTGGGCGAGATCCAGCGGGGCATCAACACCTCGGTGATGCTCACCGAGGAGGCGGTCAAGCGCGCCGCCGCCGGCAAGACCCGCTCGGACACGACGCAGCGGACCATCGAGGAGATCACCGCCCGGGTGGAGGAGAACGTCCAGACCTTCCAGCAGATCGTCGCCTCGACGAACCAGCAGCAGCTTGGGATCGAGCAGGTGATGGGTGCGCTCCAGAACATCCGGCAGGCGAGCCAGCAGACCGCGGCCGGCACGAGGCAGGTCGAGTCCGCCTCGGCCAACCTCACGGAGCTGGCCCAGGCGCTGATGGCCCTCGCCGAACGCTACCGGCACTGAGGCCGGCCGCGCCTTGACCCAGGACATCCGCCAGCTCCTGCTCGCCGCCTTCGATGTCGAGCACCGGGAACACGTCGCGGCGATCCGCGTGGCGCTCGGCAGCGCCACGCCGGACTGGAACGACGTGTTTCGCCGGGCCCACAGCCTGAAGGGGGCGTCGCGCGCCGTCGATCTGCCCGCCGTCGAGGCGGTCGCGCATCGCCTGGAGACGCTGTTCGAGAAGGTCCGGACCGGTGCCGCCCTCGACCGGGAAGCGGCCAACGCGGTCCACCTCGCCCTCGACCGGATCGAGAGTTACGTCGCCGGTCTGCAGGACGGCGCGGGGCCCGACATGCCGGCGGACGCCCTCTCGGCCCTGGGGCAAGTTCTGGGACGGCAGGGCGAAGCGGCTTCCGCCGAATCGGTCGCTGTGCCACCCGACACTCCGCCTCCGTCCGCCGCGCCGACTTCGGAGCCCGCCC
This sequence comes from Methylobacterium sp. GC_Met_3, assembly GCF_026540775.1. NCBI lineage: Bacteria > Pseudomonadati > Pseudomonadota > Alphaproteobacteria > Hyphomicrobiales > Methylobacteriaceae > Methylobacterium > Methylobacterium sp. GC_Met_3. Next base: position 25,196 of record NZ_JALNUL010000016.1, on the reverse strand, counting down.
CGAAGCCGGCGGCCGAGCCGGCCGATCCCGGTGCCGCGCTGCTGCGGGTTCCCGTGGAGGCCGTGGAGGCGATGGCTCGGGCAAGCCACGATCTCACCAGCACGCTGGCCAGCCGCACCTCGGCGGCCGACAGCCTGGCCCGGCTGGCCAGGCTCGCCCGGGGCCTGCGCGCCAACGCGGAGGCGCTCGCCGCCGGGGCGGATAGCGACGGAACCGCGCTGCGTGCCTTCGCGGCCGAGATCGGCGCCTTCGCCCGGGAGGCGTCGGACCTGTCCCGGCGCCACGCGGTTGCGAGCAGCGCCATCGACGGGGCCGCCGCCCAGGTCCGCGCCGCCGCCGAGCGCCTTGCGTTGGTGCCTGCCGAGACGGTTCTGGCCCCGCTGGCGCGCTCCCTGCGGGAGACCGCCCGGGAACAGGGCCGCGAAGTCGATCTGGACCTGCGCGGCCTCGACCTGCCGGTCGAGCGCGGTACGCTCCAGGCGCTCAAGGACCCGCTGCTCCACGCCCTGCGCAACGCCTTGAGCCATGGCTGGCAGAGCCCGGAACAGCGCCGCGCCGCCGGCAAGCCCGAGGCTTTGGGGCTCGGCCTGGAGGTGGCGGTGCGCGGCGCCCGACTTTCCGTCACGGTGTTCGACGATGGGCCTGGGCCGGATCTGGCCCGGATCGAGGCCACAGCCCGGGCACGCGGTCTTCTCGCCCCGGAGGCGGTCGCCGATCCCGAGACCCTGCTGCGCCTCGTCTTCGAGCCCGGCTTCTCCACCGCGGAGGCTGTCGATACCCTGTCGGGCCGCGGCTACGGCCTCTCGGTGGCGGCCGATGCGGCGCGCCAGCTTCTGGGCAGCGTCCGGCTGGAGTCGCGCACCCCCTTCGGCACCGCTCTGATCTTCAGCCTGCCGCTCTCGGCGGCCCGGCGCAGCCTGCTGCTGGTCGAGGCGGGCGGACGCACCTACGCGCTGCCGGGCAATGCCGTGGAGCGCCTGTTGCGCGTGAAGCGGACCGAGATGCCGGTGGCGATGGGCCGACCGATCCTGCGGCTCGGCACGGGCGATGCGGCCACGAGCCACCCGGTGACCGACCTCGCCGCGATCCTGGGCGAGGCTTCGGTTTCGGACGATCTCGAAGCCTTGCACGCCGTGGTGCTTCGAACAGAGGCCGGCCGTTTCGCGATCACCGTCGACCGCCTGCACGATGTCCGCGCGCTCCTGGTCCTGCCCGCCCCCGCCTTCGGTGCCGATCCGGGCCTGATCGCCGGCACGGCGGTTCTACCCGGCGACATCCCGGTGCTGGTCCTCGACCCCGACGGTCTCGCGGCGCGCGCGGCTGTCGCACCATCGTCCGGAACGATGGGGCAGGCTCAACGTTCGACGACACGTGATCCCGCACCGCGGGCCGCCGCGCGGGCGACTATTCTGGTCGTCGATGATTCGATCACCACCCGGACGTTGGAGAAGGGCATCTTGGAAGCGGCCGGCTACCGCGTGGTCGTCTGCGTCGACGGTCAGGACGCCCTCGACCGGCTGCGCGCCGAGGTCGAGCCCGTGGATCTCGTCCTCGCGGACGTGGAGATGCCGCGTCTCGACGGGTTCGGCCTGCTTCAGGCCCTGCGAGCCGATCCGCGCTTCGCCCGGTTGCCGACGATCCTGATGACCTCCCGCGGCGACGCCGCCGACGTGGCCCGCGGCCTCGATCTCGGCGCCGATGCCTACCTGACCAAGCAGAAATTCGACCAGCGTCAGCTGCTCGACACGATCGGGCAGTTCCTATGACCCCGGTCCGCGTCATGCTGGTGGAGGACAGCCTCGTGGTGCGCGAGCTGTTGCGCCACATCGTCTCCCGCGATCCCCGGCTGGAGATCGTGGCCGCAGTCGCCTCCGGCGAGGAGGCGTTGGCCAAGCTCCAGAGCGTGCGGCCGGACGTGATCTCCATGGATATCCGCCTGCCCGGCATCGACGGGCTGGAGACCACCCGCCGGATCATGGCAGAGCATCCGACCCCGATCGTCGTAGTGGCGGATTCGGTCGAGGATTCGTCGTTGCGCATCTCGATGAATGCGCTGCGCGCCGGCGCGCTGTCGGTGGTCGAGAAGCCTGTGGCCACGACCCATGCGGGCTACGAGGCTGTGGCGGGCGAGATCTGCACGCAGTTGCGGATCATGGCCCAGGTGCCGGTGATCCGACGCCGGCCGATCGGCACCGAATGGGCGGGCCGCACCGCTGCGGCTTCCTACGCGCCACCGTTCGAGCTGCCGGGCCTGGCGCCGAGCGTTCTTGGAATCGCCGCCTCCACGGGCGGCCCCCCGGCACTTGCTCGGGTGATCGGGGCGCTGCCGCGGGACTTCTCGCTGCCGGTGCTGGTCGTGCAGCATATGGGCCCCGCCTTCATGGACGGGTTCGCGACCTGGCTCGACAGCGTCGTGGCCCTTCCGGTCGGCATCGCCCGGGACGGGGAGCGCGCCGAGCCCGGGCGGGTCTACGTCGCCCCCGGTGACCGGCACTTGGAACTCGGGTCCGGCCGAATCCTGCGGGTGATCGACGCGCCGCCGGTCTCGGGCCAGCGCCCGGCCGCCACCGTGTTGTTCCGCTCGATGGCGCGGCAGGCCGGGGCGTCGGGGATCGGCGTGCTGCTCACCGGCATGGGCGAGGATGGGGCGGTCGGCCTCGCCGACATGCACAAGGCCGGCGCCCAGACGGTCGCCGAGCATGAGAGCACCGCGGTCGTGTATGGCATGCCGGCGGCGGCGGTACGCCTGGGGGTTGCCCGCTCGGTCCTGCCCCTGGATCGCATCGGCGACCACGTCCTGCGCATCGTGGAGCCGGGGGCGCGGCCGTGATCGGACCCGAGACCGGCCCGCCCGAGGGACCCGCCCGGATCCTGCTGGTGGAGGATTCGGAGACGCAGGCCCTGGAGTTCCGCCTGCTCCTGGAGACGCATGGCTTCTCGGTGGAGCGCTGTGCCACGGCCGAGACCGCTCTCGACCATCTCAACCGCCAGCAGCCCGACCTCGTGGTGGCGGATTACCACCTGCCGGGCATGAATGGCGACGAGCTGATCCGGCAGATGCGCCTGTCCCTGCGCACCCGGGCATTGCCGGTTCTGATGCTGACCGGTGGAAATGGCGGCGAGCGCCAGGGGCTCGAGAGCGGCGCCGACGCCTACCTGCCGAAATCCGCCGACCGCGATCTGCTGATCCTGCGCATTCGCGCTCTGCTGCGCGAGCGCCGTGCGGCCGGCGACAGTGAGGGCCCAGGCGCCGCCGCCTTCCGGCGGGGGCGGATCCTCGTGATCGACGGCAGCGCCACCTATCGGACCTTCCTGGCCGGCCTGATGGGACAGGACGGGCACCATGTGGCGAGCGCCAACGGGCCTGATGCCGCGCTCGCTGCCCTGGACGCTGCCGAGGGCGAGCCGTTCGACTGTGTGACGGTCGACCTCCTCGGCCATGCCTATGACGGTCTCGCCTTGTGCCGGGCGATCAGCCAGCGCCGGGCGGGACGGGCGGCCGGAGCCGGCTTCCACCTCGTCGGGATCGCGGGCAGCGACCCGGCCAAGGACTTCCTGGTCGAGGCCTTCGCGGCCGGCGCCGACGACGTGATCGCCAAGACCGATGCGGAGGTGTTGGCGCTCCGGGTGCGCGGCTTCGTTCGGCGCCGCCTGCTCGAGGAAGACGACCGGCGCATCGCCGGCCAGTTCGGCGAGCGTGAGCGGGCCGTGGAGCGGGCCCGCGCGGAGGCCGAGGCCTCCGAGGCCCGGGCGCGTCTCGCCGACGCCCTGGAGCGGGCCAACCGCGATCTCGCCACCGCCAACCGGCAGCTCACGGATGCGCAGGCCAAGCTGGTCCAGGCCGCCAAGATGGCCTCGCTCGGCGAGCTGGTGGCCGGCATCGCCCACGAGATCAACAACCCGTTGGCCTTCATCCTAGCCCATCAGGGCACGGTGGAGCGCCTCCTCGGCGAATTGCCGGAGGCTGCCCCCGAATCCGCCGGCCGCCTCATCGAGAAGGCCCACCAGCGTGTCGGCTCGATGCGGATGGGATTGACGCGCATTCAAGACCTCGTCCTGAACCTGCGAAAATTCTCCCGCCTCGACGAGGGCGAGCGCGCCCTCGTGAATGTCCCGGAGGCGATTGAGACCGTGCTGGCTCTGATCCAGCACAAGCTCGGCGACCGGATCGTCATCGAGCGGACGTTTCGCGGCCGGGCCGAAATTCAATGCACCCCGGCTTTGCTCAATCAGGTCGTGATGAACATCCTCGGCAACGCCGCCGACGCCATGCCGGAGGGCGGCACGATCTGGATCGACACCTTGTCGACCCCGGAGTTCGACGAGATCCGAATCAGCGATACGGGTCCGGGAATACCGGAATCCCTACGTGAAAAAATCTTCGAGCCGTTCTTCACGACAAAGCCGGTCGGAGCCGGTACCGGGCTCGGTCTTGCGATTGCTTACAGTGTCGTTCAAGCGCATAGCGGCTCGCTGACCGTGGAGACGGCCCCGGGTGGGGGAGCCTGCTTTGTGATCGGGATCCCGCGGCAGGCGGCTGGTGCATGAGTGACGGTACGGCAGGTGTGGGGACGATCCTGGCCGTCGATGACGAGCCGGACATCCTGATCGCCCTGGAGGATCTGTTCGAGGATTCGTACCGGGTGCTGACGACCGCGCGTCCCGCCGAGGCGCTGGAGATCCTGCGCGCGGAGCCCGACATCGCCGTGGTCCTGTCGGATCAGCGCATGCCGGGACTGACCGGCGACGCGATGCTCGCTGAGGCCCGCACCTTCCACGACGCACAGGCGATCCTCCTCACCGGCTATGCCGACATCACGGCGGTGATCGCCGCCCTCAACCGCGGCGGAATCGTCGGCTACGTGACGAAGCCCTGGGATGCGAGCCTGCTGCGCTCCACGGTCCGGCAGGCCTTCGAGCGGCACCACCTCGGCCGGGACCTCGCCACCGAGCGAGCGCTGCTGCGCGGTCTGCTGGACCATGCCCAGGACGCGATCAGCTTCAAGGATGCCCAACGCCGCTTCGTGCGGCTCAACGCCCGCAAGGCGGCCCTGCTGGGCCACGACATCGCGGCCTGCCTCGGCCGACGCGAGGAGGAACTCGCCGGCTCCCGGGGCGCGGCGGTGATCGAGGCCGACGCGGCGGCGATCCGGGCTGGCACGGTGGCCGAGACGCTGGTCAGCGACGGACCGACCGGGGCCGAGCAGTGGAGCCACGTGACCCGGGTCCCGATCCGCGACGTGGGCGGTTCGATCAGCCACCTCGCGGTGATCGAGCGAGACGTCACCGAGCAGCGGACCCTGGAGGCGCGGCTGCGACAGTCCGACAAGATGCAGGCGCTCGGCACGCTGGCGGGCGGGATCGCCCACGACTTCAACAACCTTCTGACCGCGATCCTCGGCAGCTTGGAACTCGCCGCCCCGAAGGTCGTCGACCTGCCCCGGGTCCAGCGGCTGATCGAGAATGCCCGGGGGGCAGCCGAGCGCGGTGCCTCGCTGACGAAGCGGCTCCTCAGCTTTAGCCGCGCCCACGATCTTCAGGCCCGGGCGGTGGACGTGAACGCCCTGATCGTCGGGATGAGCGACCTGTTCGGCCGTAGTCTCGGGGGCCTCGTCACCGTGCGGACCGATCTGGAGGACGGTCTGCCGGCGGTGCAGGTCGATCCCGAGCAGCTCGAATTGGCGGTCCTCAACCTGTGCATCAACGCCCGGGACGCGATGCCCGAGGGCGGTGCAATTACAGTGGCGACCCGGCGGCTCGACATCATCGCAGACCCCGAAATCGCCGATGGCGCCTATCTCGGCCTCAGTGTCACCGACGAGGGCACCGGCATCCCGGAGGAGATCCTACGTCGGGTCTGCGAGCCGTTCTTCACCACCAAGGCGGTCGGCCAGGGCACCGGGCTCGGGCTCGCCATGGTGTTCGGCCTCGCGCAGCAATCGAAGGGTCGCCTGGCGATCGACAGCGAGGTCGGCCAGGGGACACGGGTCGAATTGGCCCTCCCCTTCGCGGCCGAGGCGCCCCAGCAGGCCACCGAGGTAACCGGGGTGGCTCCGGCTGCCGGACGGCGTGCCCGCGTCCTCATCGTCGACGATGACCCGCAGGTGCGGCACGTGACGGCCTCGTTCCTCACCGGGTTCGGCCACAGCACCACAGAGGTGGGCGATGGTGAGTCGGCCCTGCAACATCTCCAGCGGGACCGCTGCGACATCGTCGTGGCCGACCTCGCGATGCCCGGCATGAGCGGCGTCGAACTCGCCGCTGCGATCCGCGACCGCTACCCGGGCCTGCCCGTCCTGATCCTGACGGGCCATGCCGACGCGATGCAGATCCCCGAGGATCTGCCGGTCCTGTCGAAGCCTTTCCGCTCGGCCGACCTCGCCGAGAGGGTCGCGACGCTCCTCGACGCGGCGGATCGGGGAACCCGCTGACACGGTCGGGAACCAGCCGAATGCCGGCTCATTATCTCTTCGTGGGAGCCGGATGCTCCCGACTATCGAAGAGGAGGTGGACCATGAGCAATCACGGCATCTTCCCGCGCCGCCGGCGCGATAACGACCCGGACCAGGATGGTCCACCGGACGAGATCCGGCAGGGATAGGAGTTTTCGGAACGCGGCGCGGTCGAGTTCCCAGTCTCAGGCGTAAGAGACTGCCAGTTTGAACTCCCGCTGACCTTCCAGAACGTGGACCCTGCTTCAGACCCGTCGGCGCAAGCCGGCGGGTTTTTTTCGTCGCGGCGCCGTCATCACGAGTGCCGCGACCGACGACCGCGGGATCGCTCCAGACGGAGTAAATCGCGGCCTGCCTGACGCCGATTCCAACGACGAAGCGCTGAAACGAAAGACGCCGCCCCGGAGGTTCCGGGACGGCGTCTCGAAGAGCTTGGGCGTCAGGGACGCTCCAGATTATCAGGCGGCCTCGGCAACCTGGCTCGGACCGGAATCCTTGCCGCGGGCCTCGACGTCGCGATCCACGAACTCGATTACCGCAAGCGGAGCGTTGTCGCCCTTGCGGAAGCCGGCCTTCATGATGCGGAGATAGCCACCCGGACGACCCTGGTAGCGCGGGCCGATCACGGTGAAGAGCTTCTTGACCATGTCGCTGTCGCGCAACTGGGCCATCGCGAGACGGCGGGTGTGCACGCTGTCGATGCGGCCGAGGGTGACGAGCTTCTCGACGACGGGACGCAGGTCCTTCGCCTTCGGCAGGGTCGTGATGATCTGCTCGTGCTTGAGCAGGGCGACCGACATGTTGGCGAACATCGCCTTACGATGCTCGGCGGTGCGGTTGAAACGACGGCCGCGATAACCGTGACGCATGGTGCGGGCTTCCTTTTCATCTCGGCCGCCGTGCCACGGTACGGCCGGGTGCCTCATTGAGGCTGTTGGTTGTAGTCCGCTTGACCCCGCGGCGGGTTTTTTCGGGACTTCGCGTCAGCTCCGCGAAGTCCCTGAATTAAGACGGCCAAACAAGCAGCGCCGTGCAGCGCTGCCCTCGTTCAGCTCGAGGCGGCTTCGCCTCAGTAGTGCTCTTCGAAGCGCTTGGCGAGATCTTCGATGTTCTCCGGCGGCCAGCCAGGGATGTCCATGCCGAGGTGCAAGCCCATGCCGGCCAGCACTTCCTTGATCTCGTTGAGCGACTTGCGGCCGAAGTTCGGGGTCCGCAGCATCTCGCCCTCGGACTTCTGGATCAGATCGCCGATGTAGACGATGTTGTCGTTCTTCAGGCAGTTCGCCGAACGGACCGACAGTTCCAGCTCATCGACCTTCTTGAGCAGCGCCGGGTTGAAGGGCAGCTGCGGCGCGAGCGGCGCGGCCTCTTCCTTGCGCGGATCCTCGAAGTTCACGAAGACCTGCAGCTGGTCCTGGATGATGCGCGCGGCGTAGGCCAGCGAATCCTCCGGCGAGACCGCGCCGTTGGTCTCGACCGTCATGGTCAGCTTGTCCTTGTCGAGATCCTGGCCCTCGCGGGTGGTCTCGACGCGGTAGCTGACCTTGGTCACCGGGGAGAACAGCGCATCCACCGGGATCAGACCGATCGGGGCGTCCTCGGGGCGGTTGCGCTCGGCCGGGACGTAGCCCTTGCCGGTGGCGACCGTGAACTCCATCCGGATCTCGGCGCCGTCATCCAGCGTACAGATCACGAGTTCGGGGTTCAGGATCTGAATGTCGCCGACCGTGCCGATGTCACCCGCGGTGACGAGGCCCGGGCCGGTCTTGCGCAGGGTCATGCGCTTGGGTGCATCGGTCTGCGAGCGGATCGCGATGGTCTTGATGTTGAGGACGATGTCGGTGACGTCCTCGCGCACACCGGGGATCGACGAGAACTCGTGCAGGACGCCGTCGATCTGCACCGAGGTCACGGCCGCGCCCTGGAGCGACGACAGGAGCACCCGGCGGAGGGCGTTGCCCAGCGTCGTGCCGAAGCCGCGCTCGAGCGGCTCGGCGACGACCGTGGCGACCCGCTTGGGGTCGTCGCCGGTCGTGACCTGCAGCTTGTTCGGCTTGATCAGTTCCTGCCAATTCTTCTGAATGACCACGATCCTACCTTTCGTCCATGCCGGGGAAACGCGACGCCCGTCCCCGCGCTTCGGCCGTCCGGCGCCGCTCCCTGGCGCCCCGAACGGTCCCTGAAATCCGTATTCGTCGTTACTCGCCGCCCACCCACAGCACCGGCACGAAGCTGTAGCCAGCCTCGTCCCGATCCACGTAGCCCAGCGCCGGGAATTCGAGATGGCCGCCGGCGATGAGCGTACGCTCGCTGGCCACCTCGTTCAGGATCCGCTTACGCGTCTCCCGCGCTTCGTCGCCGTCGACATCGAACCCGACGCCGGCCTCCGGGTTCTTGAACTGGATCGCCGGCAAGTGCACCACGTCGGTCCACATCAGCAGCGACTGTCCACCGGAGACGATGCGAAAACCGCAATGGCCCGGCGTGTGGCCGGGCAGATGGATCGCCGTGATCCCCGGAAGTACCTCGCCGCCCCGGTGCTCGCGCACCCGGCCGGCATAAGGCGACAGCGCCTTGCGGGCGCCCTCGAAATAAGGCTTTGCCTCGTCCGCTGCCTTGGCCAGGGCCGCGTCCGGCAGCCAATGGGCCGCCTCGTCGGCATGCAGCACGATCTCGGCATTTGGGTACCGCGCCGCGTCGCCCGTCACGAGCCCGCCGACATGGTCGGGATGCAGGTGGGTGACCAGCACCGTGCCGATCTCCTCCGGCTTGACGCCGGTGAGCGCCAAGGCCGCTCCTGCCCGCCCGAGGGTCGGAGCCGGTGCGAGATCGCCGTATCCCGTGTCGATCAGGGTCGGCTTGAGGCCGGGACCCGTGATCAGGAAGGCGTTCAGCGTGATCTTGGGCTGCTCTGTCCGGAAGCCCGCCAGTTGGAGCCGCCCAGCCTCTTCCTTGGAGATGCCCGTGACGAGATCGAGGCTGGCTTGAAACCAGCCGTCGTTGAGCACGGTGACCGTGAGGTCGCCGAGAGTCCAACGCAGCACGCCCGGAAGCGGCTTCGATCCCGTCATGTGCTTCTCCACCACGCGGCTTCGATCAGACGCGACGGCGCTTGCGCGGCCGGCAGCCGTTGTGCGGGATCGAGGTGACGTCGCGGATCGAGGTCACCGTGAAGCCCGCGGCCTGGAGGGCGCGCAGAGCCGATTCGCGGCCCGAACCCGGACCCGACACTTCGACCTCGAGGGTGCGCATGCCATGCTCAGACGCCTTGCGAGCGGCATCTTCGGCAGCAACCTGGGCAGCGTACGGGGTCGACTTGCGCGAGCCCTTGAAGCCCATGGCGCCGGCAGACGACCACGAGATGGTGTTGCCCTGCGCGTCCGTGATGGTGATCATCGTGTTGTTGAACGAGGCGTTCACGTGAGCGACGCCCGACACGATGTTCTTGCGTTCGCGACGACGGACGCGTTGCGGTTCTTTAGCCATTTTGGTCTCACTCTTCCTTCAAGCGCGCCCGTAATGCCAGGCGCTCGGGATTCTTTTTGGGACTTAGCTGATCCACCCCTGCGGGCCCGTCGAGCCAAAACCGGGCACCCCTGTGGGACACCCGGCGCGGCGATCAGGAGGCCGCGCGAAGCACCGCCTCCCAACCCCAAAAACTACTTCTTCTTGCCGGCGATCGGCTTCGCCTTGCCCTTGCGGGTGCGGGCGTTGGTGTGCGTGCGCTGGCCGCGGACCGGCAGCTGCTTGCGGTGACGCAGGCCGCGATAGGCGCCCAGATCCATCAGGCGCTTGATGTTCATCGAGACTTCGCGGCGCAGATCGCCTTCGACGAGATAGTCGCGGTCGATCGTCTCGCGGATCTGGAGAACCTCAGCATCGGTCAGCTGGTTGACCCGACGCTCGGCTGGGATGTTCACCTTCTGGGTGATCTCCTCGGCCTTCTTGGCGCCGATGCCGTGGATGTACTGGAGCGCGATGACAACGCGCTTGTTGGTCGGGATGTTAACGCCTGCAATACGGGCCACAATCACACTCCATGTCGAGCCCGGCATGCCGGGCGGGTGTCATGCGCGTCCGGTGGAGGCCGGCCCCTGCGCACGTGAAACGACAACGTGGCCCGCGGGCGACCCTGGACAGGGTACCTCGGACCATCGGTCGGCTGGACGAAGGACGGCCTGCTAGCGTGCGGGCGTTCGGATGTCAACGATGTGTCGGCGCGGCATGGGCCCGCCATGCGTCGAACGCGGGACCTGAGACCAAATAATTTAGAGGATCGACAATGGCGGTTTTGACCAGCGACGGCGCAACCCTGCGGGCCTTCGCTGATTCGGTGCTGCGCACCGCGGAGGAAGTTCTGGAGGAGATCCTGCCCGTGACCCTCGCGGTGATCGGTGGGGTGCTCGCCGAAGCCGAGCCCGGCTCCGTAGCGCTTCAGGATGCAGAGGACGGGTTGCCCCTTCTTTGGGGGACCTTCGCCGGTCGCCGCATGGTGTTCCGCTACAACCCGATGACGGCCATGATCGAGCTGCGCGAAGGCACCGCCGAGGGCAACCCGTACCGTCTGTTCGGCCACCGCGCGCTTCCAATGGACATCGTCAACTTCTTTGGAAGCCTACGCCGGGAGGGGCGGATCTGACGCGCGCCTGGAACTTCAGCGGAAGCCCTGATTCCGCAGCCGGCAAGAGCCACCCATATCCTGGTAGCCCGCCGGGCAGCGACGTACGCATGCCCCCGCCGCGAATTTGAGCGGCGGCCTGCAGGCGTGGCGGAAGCGCTTCTCGCCGTACACGAAGGACTGGGCCGGGCTTTGTGCCAGGGCCAGTCGGGGAGAAACCGCCACTGCGATCAGGAGGATTGCGCTGGCGAGATGACGGAGCGTCATGGCGTTTCCGATCGAGGATGCGCCTTCAAACCCTCCGGCAAAGCGGAGGTTTCAGGTCCTTCGTTCCACCAAGCGGTCGACGGCCGGCGGCTGTCAGGACGCCACCGGCTCCTCGTGGGGCTCTAGCACCGCCATCAGGTCAGCAGTGACCTTGTCGATCGGCTGCATGCCGTCAATCGTCTCCAGCATGCCCTTCTCGGCGTAATAGGCCGAAAGTGGTGCCGTCTGGGCGCGATAGGCCTCCAGGCGCTGCTTGAACACCTCCGGCGTGTCGTCCTTCCGCACGGCCTGGCCCTTGGCCAGAGTCTCGGCGGCGCGCCGCTCGATGCGGCCGACGAGCGCGTTCTCGTCCACCTTCAGCTCGATGACGGCGGATAGGCTCATGCCCTTGCTGGCCAGCATGGCGCTCAGCGCCTCGGCCTGCGCGACGGTGCGGGGGAAACCATCGAGGATGAAGCCGCGGCGGGCATCCGGCTCCTCGATCCGATCGGCGACGATCCCGACCACGATCCGGTCGGAGACGAGGCCACCCGATTCCATCACGGCCTTGGCCTCCAGGCCGACCGGCGTGCCGGCGGCGACCGCTGCGCGGAGCATGTCGCCGGTGGACAGTTGCGGAATGCCGAAGCGCTGTACGATTCGCTCGGATTGCGTACCCTTCCCCGCACCAGGCGGTCCGAGCAGAATGATGCGCATGGCGTTGTCCTCGTTCGGCCCACGCTCAGTGAGCTCTATCCGCCGTGGCGAAGCCTCCCTGGCATCGCCGGATTTGGGAATGGTCTAACGGGTCGCGGGTACGCTGGCACCCAGACCTTTGGGCCAGAGGCGGGAGAAGACTTGGCTCCGCCGCGCCTCTGTATCAGCCTCAGCGCCGACGTTGCGTGGTCGAGGCGCCACGCAGCTTAGCCTTCTTCACCAGACCCTCGTACTGATGCGCCATGAGGTGCCCGTGGATCTGCGCCACCGTGTCCATCGTTACCGACACGACGATGAGCAGCGAGGTGCCGCCGAAGCCGAGGCTCGCCGCCGCGTAGGACGACAGGATTTCCGGGCACAGACACACCAGCGTCAGGTACAGCGCGCCGATCACGGTGATGCGGGTCAGTACCTTGTCGATGAAGGCGGCGGTCCGCTCACCCGGGCGGATGCCGGGGATGAAGCCGCCATGCTTCTTCAGGTTGTCGGCCGTCTCCTGCGGATTGAAGACCACCGCGGTGTAGAAGAATGTGAAGAAGATGATCAGGGCCGCATAGAGCACCAGGAACAGCGGCGTGCCGTGACCGAGATAGGCCGTGATCGTGCCGAGCCAGCCGGTGGCACCGCCATTCGCCGAGAAGCTGGCGGCGGTAGCCGGAAGCAGGAGCAGCGACGAGGCGAAGATCGGCGGGATCACGCCCGCGGTGTTGAGCTTGAGCGGCAGGAACGAGGTCTGGCCCTCGTACATGCGGTTGCCGACCTGCCGCTTCGGATAGTTGATCAGCAGACGGCGCTGGGCCCGCTCCATGAACACGATGAAGTAGACCAGTGCCACCGCGGCGACGCCGACACCCAGGATGATGATCGGGGAGAGCGCGCCAGTACGGCCCAGTTCGAGGGCGCCCGCGATCGCCACCGGCAGATGAGCGACGATGCCCGCGAAGATGATCAGCGAGGAGCCGTTGCCAATGCCGCGCGAGGTGATCTGCTCACCCAGCCACATCAGGAACAGCGTGCCGCCGGTCAGCGTGATCACCGTCGAGGCCAGGAAGAACGGGCCGGGGTCGATCGCCGCCGAGGAGCCCTGAAGGCCGATGGCGATGCCCCAGGACTGTACCAGCGCCAGAACCACCGTCAGGTAGCGGGTGTACTGGTTGATGACCTTGCGGCCGGACTCGCCCTCTTTCTTCAGAGCCTCCAGGCTCGGGATGACCGATGTCAGGAGCTGCACGATGATCGAGGCCGAGATGTACGGCATGATGTTGAGGGCGAAGATCGCCATGCGCTCGACGGCACCGCCGGAGAACATGTTGAACAGGCCCAGCACGCCGCCCGCCTGCTGCTGGAAGTTGCGGGCGAACTGCTCCGGATCGATGCCGGGGATCGGGATGTACGTGCCCAGCCGGAACACCACGAGGGCGCCCAGCGTGAACCAGATGCGCTTCTTAAGCTCATCGGCCTTGGCGATCGCACCGAAGTTGAGATTGGCGGCAAGCTGCTCGGCGGCTGAGGCCATAAGCGTCGCGTCCTGGACATGTCGCCGGGCGAAAGATGCCCGGATGAAACGAAAAACGGCGGCCCGCGTGGTCGCAGGGCCGCCGCTCGAAGGATCGGCTTAAAGGGTGCGCCGGGCCCGTGCAACGGGTCCCGGAGTCGCCCCATCGCCTCCGTCAGGCCGTGGCCGCCTCGCGGCTGCCGCGGGTGGAGGCACCCTGAGCGTAGACGGTGGTGACCGAGCCGCCGGCCTTCTCGACCGCCTCGACGGCGGACTTGGAGGCGCGGGTGACCTCGAAGCTGAGCTTCTCAGTCAGTTCGCCAACGCCGAGCAGCTTCACGCCGTCACGGGGACGGGCGATGATGCCAGCGGCGACCAGGGTCTCGACCGTGACGGTCGCGGCCTTGTCGAGCTTGCCAGCGTCAACCGCCTCCTGGATCCGACCGAGGTTCACCTCGTTCAGGTCCTGAGCGTAGAGGTTGTTGAAGCCGCGCTTCGGCAGGCGACGATGCAGCGGCATCTGACCGCCCTCGAAGCCCTTGATGGACACGCCGGTCCGGGCCTTCTGACCCTTCACGCCGCGACCCGCAGTCTTGCCCTTGCCGGAGCCGATGCCCCGGCCGACACGCATCCGGTCCTTGGTGGCGCCGGGATTGTCGCTGATCTCGTTAAGTTTCATCGGGACCTCCTCACGCCACGTCGCCGTGGACGCGCACGAGGTGCGCAACCTTGCGGATCATGCCGCGCACGGAGGGAGTATCCTCCAGCTCGGACACGCGGTGGAGCTTGTTGAGCTTCAGGCCGATCAGCGTCTGGCGCTGGCTGGCCTCGCGGCGGATCGGCGAACCGATCTGTTCGATACGGACGGTCTTCTGTGCCATCGGACCCTCCCCTTACGCGACCGCGGCTTCGGACTGGTCGGCCGGATCGGCATCGCGGCGACGCGACTGGAGCGTCGAGACCTTGATGCCGCGGCGGGCCGCCACGGAGCGCGGGCTGTCCTCGTTCTTCAGCGCCTCGAAGGTGGCGCGGACGAGGTTGTAGGGGTTCGACGAACCCAGCGACTTGGCAACAACGTCCTGCATGCCGAGCGTCTCGAACACGGCGCGCATCGGGCCGCCGGCGATGATGCCGGTACCCTGCGGGGCCGCGCGGAGGATCACCTTGCCGGCGCCGTGACGACCATTGACGTCGTGGTGCAGGGTCCGGCCCTCGCGGAGCGAGACGCGGATCAGACCGCGCTTGGCGGCTTCCGTCGCCTTGCGGATGGCCTCCGGCACCTCACGGGCCTTACCGTGGCCGAAGCCGACGCGGCCTTTCTGGTCGCCGACGACGACGAGGGCTGCGAAGCCGAAGCGACGGCCACCCTTCACCACCTTGGCGACACGGTTGATGTGGACGAGCTTGTCCACGAACTCGCTGTCGCGCTCCTCGCGATCATCGCGGCGGCCGCGGCCCCCGCCTTCCCGTTCACGTGCCATGGTTTTTACCTGTTCATCTCACTGGCGCGGCCGGCGGAGCCGCTCGCTCGATTGAGTGTCGAATGCCGGACACGCAGAGCATGTCCGGCCCGCCGTCGTTCAACGGTCCCGATCGGGGCTCACAGATGGCAGAGGCGCCGTCGGCGAGTCCCAAAAGATCAGAACTCCAGGCCACCCTCGCGGGCAGCCTCGGCCACGGCCGCGACGCGGCCATGATAGATATAGCCGGAGCGGTCGAAGATCACCTTCGTGACGCCCGCGGCCTTGGCGCGCTCGGCCACCAGCTTGCCCACCGCCTTGGCGGCGGCGACATCGGCGCCGGTCTTGAGTTCGCCCTTGAGTGCCTTGTCGATCGACGAGGCGGCGGCCAGCGTCTTGCCGGCGACGTCGTCGATGACCTGCACGTAGATCTGCTTCGACGAGCGGAACACCGAGAGCCGCGGACGGCCATTGGCGGCCGCCCGCAGCGCGCGACGGACGCGCGCCTTGCGGCGATCGAGGGCTTCGAGCTTGCGAGACATGATGCCCTCCTTACTTCTTCTTGCCTTCCTTGCGGAAGATGAACTCGCCCGCGTACCTCACGCCCTTGCCCTTGTAGGGCTCGGGTCCGCGGTAATCGCGGATCTCAGCGGCGACCTGACCGACCTGCTGGCGGTTGATCCCGGTGATCGTGATCTCGGTGGGCTTCGGGGTAACGATCGTGATCCCGGCGGGGATCTCGTACTCGATGTCGTGGCTGTAGCCGAGCGACAGCTTGAGGGCCTTGCCGGCCATGGCAGCGCGGTAACCGACGCCGGTGATCTCAAGCTTCTTCTCGAAGCCCTTCGATACACCCTCGACGATGTTAGCGATCTGCGCCCGCGACGTGCCCCACAGGGAGCGCGCCGGCTTGGACTGGTTGACGGGCTGCACCTCAATGGCGCCGTCCTTCATCGCCACATTGACGAGCGAAGGAACGACGAACGAGAGTTCACCCTTCGAACCCTTCATCTTCACCGTCTGACCGGTGACGGTGGCGGTAACGCCTGCCGGCACGGGGACCGGCTTCTTGCCTACGCGAGACATGGGATGACCTCCTTATGTCCCGATCAGAACACGGTGCAGAGCACTTCACCGCCGACGTTGCGCTCGCGCGCCTCGTGGTCGGCCATGACGCCCTGCGGGGTGGAGACGATGGTCACGCCGAGGCCGTCGGCCACGTGCGGAAGATCACCGACCGACGAATAGACCCGGCGGCCCGGCTTCGAGACGCGCTTGATCTCACGGATCACCGGGCGCCCGTCGTAATACTTGAGCTCGATGGCGAACTCGGTGCGGCCGTTGCCGAGGTCGGTCGCCGCATAGTCGCGGATGTAACCCTCGGACTTCAGCACGTTCAGGACGTTGGCGCGCAGGCGCGAGCCGGGTGTCTGAACGACGTTGCGACGGCGCAGCTGGCCGTTGCGGATGCGGGTGAGCATGTCGCCCACGGGATCGTTGACCATGGGGACCTCCTTACCAGCTCGACTTGACCAGGCCGGGGATCAGGCCCCGGTTGCCAAGCTCCCGCAAGGCGATGCGCGAGACGCCCATCTTACGGTAATAGGCGCGCGGCCGGCCGGTCATGCCGCACCGATTGCGGATGCGAGTGGCCGACGAATTGCGCGGCAGTTCCGCGAGCTTGAGGCGCGCCTCGAAGCGCTCCTCCATCTCGAGACCGTCGTTGTTGGCGATCTCGAGGAGTGCCTTCCGCTTGGCCGCAAAGCGCTTCACCAGCGCCTTGCGGGCCTCATTCTTCTCAACTGAGCTTTTCTTCGACATGTGGTCTATCTCCGGTGTCCGCGTCTGAAGCCCGAGGGCTTCACTGCCGGAACGGGAACTGGAAGGCGGCGAGCAGGGCCTTGGCCTCGGCATCGGTCTTGGCGGTGGTCGCCACGACGATGTCCATGCCCCAGGTCTGCTCGGCCTTGTCGTAGGAGATCTCCGGGAACACGAGGTGCTCCTTGAGACCGAGCGCGTAGTTGCCGCGGCCGTCAAACGAACGCGGGTTCAGGCCGCGGAAGTCACGCACGCGCGGCAGCGCAATGGTGATCAGCCGATCCATGAACTCGTACATGCGCTGCTTGCGCAGGGTCACCTTGCAGCCGATCGGCATGCCCTCGCGGACCTTGAAGGTCGCGATGGCCTTGCGGGCCTTGGTGATGACCGGCTTCTGGCCGGCGATCAGCGCGAGGTCGCCCGCAGCCACTGACGCCTTCTTCGAGTCCGCAGTGGACTCGCCGACGCCCATGTTGATCACGATCTTCGTGATCTGCGGCACTTCCATCGGGTTCTTGTAGCCGAACTGCTCGATCAGCTTCTGGCGCACCACCTCGTCGTAGTGCTTGCGCATACGCGGGGTGTAGGCGTTCTTGTCGGCCTCAGCCATCGATCTGATCCCCCGTGGTCTTGGCGAACCGGACCTTGCGCCCGTCTTCGAGGATGCGGAAACCCACGCGGGTCGGCTTGCCGTTGGCATCCGCGACCGCGATGTTCGAGAGCTGGATGGCGGCCTCCTTGGAGATGATGCCGCCTTCCTGGTTCTGGGTCTGCTTCTGATGCTTCTTGATCAGGTTGATGCCGCGCACGAAGGCCCGGCCTTCCTTCGGCAGAACCTGGATCACCTCGCCCGAGCGACCGGAGTCGCGGCCGGTGAGCACGACGACCTTGTCGCCCTTCTTGATCTTGGCAGCCATTACAGCACCTCCGGAGCCAGGGAGATGATCTTCATGTGGTTGCGTGCGCGCAGCTCGCGCGGAACCGGTCCGAAGATACGGGTGCCGATCGGCTCCTTCTGATTGTTGATCAGGACCGCGGCGTTCTTGTCGAAGCGGATCACCGATCCGTCGACGCGCTTCACGGCCTTGGCCGTCCGAACGACGACCGCCTTCATGACGTCGCCCTTCTTGACGCGACCGCGCGGGATCGCCTCCTTGACCGAGACGACGATGACGTCGCCCACGCCGGCATATTTACGCTTCGACCCGCCGAGGACCTTGATGCACATCACACGGCGTGCACCCGAGTTGTCGGCAACGTCCAGATTCGTCTGCATCTGGATCACGTGCGTGACTCCTTGTTTCAGGCGGGTTTCCGCACGCGGACGGTATTGCCCGGCGGACGACGCCTGATGGGGATCTGATGTCCCCGGCTCATGTGTTCGACCGCGCTGGCGGTGTCTGACGACACCGGCGCGGTCACCGCGTTCATAGGGTGCGAGCACCCATCGAAATTGTCGCGAAGGCCGGGCGCATACTACGGGCGGGCCGGGAAGGCAAGCCGAACGGCAAGAATTTCGGCGCGGCGGCTCACGACGCGCGCCCTCCCCCCAGTCGCATTCTACTGGCGCTTGGTGCGCCTGGGGCGGGGTGTGACGGTCGGATCTGCAACCGACCTTATGCCCGGCCGGCGACACGACAAGCGAGTCTGATTCCGGTCCGCGCTTACGGACCGGTCGCGGAGATCACGCGATGCAACGAAAAGGGCCGGTGCGCAGATCTGCACACCGGCCCCTATGGCACAAACGCAGTTCGATCAGGCGGGCTGGCCTGCCGATTCGAATAGGAAGCCGTCCAGGCTGGGGATCGTGACCGCTGCCCCGCTGGCAGGCTTCGACAGGCGCCACGGCCGCTCGCCCCGTGCGCGGATCGCCTCGGAGGGGCGAAGGCGGCGCACGGTGCCATCCTCCCGTATCTCCTCGATCCCCAGGAAGCCGTAGACCTGAAGGCGGGACGCCGTGAGCTTGGTCGCCCGATCCTCGGCGGCCAAGACCATGCTGCCGGTGGCGTAGAGGGCGTCCAACAGGGAACGCTGCTCGCTGCGGCGCCGATCGCGCGCCTCCCGCTCGCCCGGTGCTTGGGCAGGAAGGGGCCGCCGGAACGGAACGACGTTGCTGACCGCGACGCAACCCATACGCAAGACCCTCGACGCGAACTTGGGGCGGCCCGGCCACCCGTTGATCGCGACACTTCGACGGTTTGCTTTAAACTTCCGTAGACCATGGGGAGGCGCCGCTGCCCCGATCCGGCACGCCGGGGCGTCATGCACGCGTGCCGCGGCTCAGCCAGGAGGTCCGCCGGGCCCCCCGAGCCAGCACCGCCACCAGTCGGTCGAGGGCGAGGCAGAGTGCGCCGTAGACCGCCCCGACGAACAGGAAGATCTCGGCTGGGTAGACCATGGCGCGGTTGTTCACCTGCGCGGCCACGAAGGACAGTTCCGGCATGCCGATCACGTAGGCAAGCGACGTATCCTTGATCAGCGCGGTCCATTGATTGACGAAGGACGGCGCCATGGCGCGCAGGGCCTGCGGCAGGACGATGACACGCAGCACCTGCCGTCGGCCGAAGCCGAGCGCGAGACCGGCTGCCCACTGGCCGCTGCCGATGCTCTCGATCCCGGCCGCGACTCCATAGGCGAGGTAGGCACCGCCGACGAGCGCGAGCGCCGTCACCACGGTGCCGATCTCCGGAACCGACACGCCGAACAGGATCGGCAACAGGAAGTAGCTCCAGAAGATCAGCATCAGGATCGGAATGGCCCGGAAGAAGCCCAGACCGAGGACCAATGTCCGCCGCCCCGCGCCCGCGCTCATCGCGAGCCCGATGCCGAGCAACAGTCCGAGCACTGCCGAGACGAGACCGGACAGGCCGGAGAGAATCAGCGTCAGCGCAAGGCCGCCGATCGGCCCGTCGGGCCAGGCCCCGACCAGCAGGTAGCCGAGATTGTCGGTGATGACCGCGAGGTTCATGCGCGCGACGCCTGCGCCGCCGCACGGCGGACCAGGGCCTGCCCGGCCGCCTCCACCAGCGCGACGGCGCCGATATAGAGGAGCGTCGCGATGCCGAAGGCCTGGAAGGTCTTGAAGGTCTCGGTCTCCGCCTGACGAGAGGCGTAGGACAGTTCCGCGAGGCCGATTGTCATCGTCAGCGCAGTGTTCTTGATCGTGTTGAGGTACTGGCCGACGATCGGCAGCCACGCGATCCGTAGCGCCTGCGGCAGCACGATGTGCCGGAAGGCCTGGACCGGCGTGAGGCCGAGGGCCAGGGCCGCCTCGCGCTGAGTCGACCGCACGCCGTTGATTCCGGCACGTCCCTCCTCGGCGATGTAGGCGCCTGCATAGACGGTCAGGCCTACGAAGCCCGCAAGCGTCTCGTAGGCGGGCCAGCTGAGGGTTGCAGGTCCAAGGTCGAGGATGTGGGGCGCGTTGAGCCACGCCGTCATCCCGCTCGGCAGCAGAGCCGCGACCGCGAAGTACCAGACGAAGAGCTGGACCAGCAGCGGCGTGTTGCGCACCAAGCCGACGAAGACCGCCACCGCACGCCGCGGCGCCGGCCCGCCCACCTCCCGCAGGCAACAGGCCGCGAGCCCCAGCACCGTGCCCGCGCCGCTTACGGCCGCCGACAGGGCTAAGGTGACTTCGAAGCCCTGCAGCAGCCAGAGAAGGTAGCGCGGCGCCAAAAGATCGCCGAACAGGCTCACGGCGCCGATCCGGTCAGTCGTGCTCACCGATTCGGAATAGGCGCGGCAGCGGCTGCTCGGTGTTCGGGCCAAACCAGCGGTCGTAGATCACCGCCGCCTTGCCGCTCTTCTCAAGATCCCGCAGGGTCTCGTTCACGAGGTTGCGCAGGCGTGTCTCACCCTTTGGAATGCCGACGCCGATATAGTCGCTGGATATGCTGAAGGGCGGGATCTCGTAGTTCTGACGGTCCGGCACCTTTGCCAGCAGCCCGACGAGCTTCGGCCCGTCCTGGGTGATCGCCTGGACGTTGCCATTCCGCAGGGCCGTGAACGCGAAGGGCGTGTCGTCGTAAGCGACCACCGTGGCCTTCGGGAAATCTCGGCGCAGAACGATCTCGTTGACGGTGCCCTTATCGGCGCCGATGCGCAGGCCGTTCAGCTGATCGGGCGACGACAGCGTGCCTTTCTTGGCCAGGAACTGCTGGCCGGAGGCGAAGTACGGGATGCTGAAGTCGAGCTGCTTGGCCCGCTCCTCGGTGATGGTGAAGTTCGCCAGCACGAGATCGACCTTGCCGGAGGTCAAGAGCGGGATGCGATTCGCAGGGTTGGTGGGGCGCACGTCCAGTTTTACGCCGATCCTGTCGGCGATGGCCTGTGCGAAATCGACGTCGAGCCCGGCAATCTGTTTGGTGGCCGGTTCGACGAAGCCGAAGGGCGGGTTGCTGTCGAAGGATGCGACGCGCAGCACGCCGTCCTTCTTGATGTCATCGAGCCGGTCGGCCTGGGCCGCGCCCACCGACAGGAGGGTTGCGAAGGCGAAAGCGAAGAGGCGGCGCACACGAAACTCCAAAAACCGATTCGGTGTCGAGCCAGATCCACGCTCAAGATTTCGGCGTGCAGCACCCAGCTCGAACGCGAAGAATGAAGACGATCGATCGCGTGAAACGAGTTGCGCGCGGATCTATCGAAGAACTCCGTGCCTTGTCCAAGCGAACTCCTGCATGGTTCTCCAGGAAGCCTATGGGAATCAACCGTCGAGCTTTCCGTTCTTCAGGGGCATGGGAGAATGGATTGCCATGTGAACAGCCATCAATGCGGTGGGTCTTCTTCGCAGATGGAAGACACGCTTCACAACACTTGGCCTGCAAACCGGGCGGACCCAGCGGTTGGGATTGACCCCGGCGACGCGCGCGAAGGATGATGCCGCCCGAAGGCCCGTTTCGCGCGGTCGCGACCACGCCTTGACCGAACTTTAACCTCCTACGCGGCGCAGATTTATCCAGCCAATGCATTGACCTGCCGCGCAACGGCGGCTAGAAGCGCGCCACTTCGGATGGCCATCGGCTGCCGACGGCTCTTCGGATTCACTTCCGGATGCCGCCGCCATCGCTCCGCGCTCCGAGGAATCAAATCGCCTGACGCTCTAAGTCAGATCCGTAGGTACGAGCGCGTTCGTTTTCGGGCGTGCTCCTCTGCCCACACCGCGCCGAGGGGCTCTGACCAGCCCTCCGGCGCATATTCGTATTGCGGACTGCTCTTCGCGGTCCGGACCTAGGTGACCGAGGAAGAGGGCACAGGATGCCGACGATCAACCAGCTGATCGCCCAGCCGCGGAAGATCCAGCGGAGCCGCAATAAGGTTCCGGCGCTTGACGCTTGCCCGCAGAAGCGCGGCGTCTGCACCCGCGTTTACACGACGACCCCGAAGAAGCCGAACTCGGCGCTTCGTAAGGTCGCCAAGGTGCGGCTCACCAACGGCTTCGAGGTGATCGGCTATATCCCGGGTGAGGGCCACAACCTTCAGGAGCACTCCGTGGTGATGATCCGCGGCGGCCGCGTGAAGGATCTTCCGGGCGTGCGCTACCACATCCTGCGCGGCGTGCTCGACACGCAGGGCGTAAAGAACCGGAAGCAGCGCCGGTCGAAGTACGGCGCCAAGCGGCCGAAGTAAGGTTTGCGTCCGAAGCAGGTTTCGCTTCGGACCACGATTTCCACGGCCTCGTAAGGATGTCACCGGCCCTCGGGCTCAGGTGGCCTGCGCGGGGTGCTTAAGACCATATTGTTCGAGAGCTGAAGCCAATGTCCCGTCGTCACTCAGCAGAGAAGCGCGAGATCATCCCGGACCCGAAGTACGGGGATGTGGTGCTGACGAAGTTCATGAACTCCATCATGTACGAGGGCAAGAAGTCGACCGCCGAGCGGATCGTCTACGGTGCCTTCGACATCGTCGAGAATCGCGCCCGCGCGAACCCAATCGAGGTGTTCCGCGCCGCGCTGGACAACGTTGCCCCAATGATCGAGGTCCGTTCCCGCCGCGTCGGCGGTGCGACCTACCAGGTCCCCGTCGAGGTGCGCACCGAGCGTCGTCAGGCGCTGGCGATCCGCTGGCTCATCCAGGCAGCCCGCTCGCGCAACGACCGGACCATGATCGAGCGCCTCTCAGCCGAGTTGCTCGACGCCGCCAACAACCGCGGCAACGCCGTTAAGAAGCGGGAAGACACGCACCGGATGGCGGAAGCCAACCGCG
The DNA here is from genome assembly GCF_026540775.1 of Methylobacterium sp. GC_Met_3. Classification (NCBI taxonomy): domain Bacteria; kingdom Pseudomonadati; phylum Pseudomonadota; class Alphaproteobacteria; order Hyphomicrobiales; family Methylobacteriaceae; genus Methylobacterium; species Methylobacterium sp. GC_Met_3. The sequence goes on along the minus strand of NZ_JALNUL010000016.1, from coordinate 2,186 downwards.
CCTTCTCGCACTACCGCTGGTAAGCGGTTCCGCCGTCTCTCAGGAGCAATCCGATGCCCCGCACGCACGCGATCGAGGACTACCGCAACTTCGGCATCATGGCCCACATCGATGCCGGCAAGACCACGACCACGGAGCGGATCCTCTACTACACCGGAAAGTCCCATAAGATCGGCGAAGTCCATGAGGGCGCCGCCACGATGGACTGGATGGAGCAGGAGCAGGAGCGCGGCATCACGATCACGTCCGCCGCGACGACGTGCTTCTGGCGCGACAAGCGCCTGAACATCATCGACACTCCCGGCCACGTGGACTTCACCATCGAGGTCGAGCGTTCGCTCCGCGTGCTCGACGGCGCCGTTTGCGTGCTCGACGGCAACCAGGGTGTCGAGCCGCAGACCGAGACCGTGTGGCGTCAGGCCGACAAGTACGACGTGCCGCGTGTCGTGTTCGTCAACAAGATGGACAAGATCGGCGCCGACTTCTTCAAGTGCGTGGCCGACATCATCAGCCGCGTCGCCGGCAAGCCGGTGTGCCTGCAGCTGCCGATCGGCGCCGAGTCCAACTTCCAGGGCGTGATTGACCTCATCAAGATGAAGGCGATCGTCTGGTCGGGTGAGGCGCTCGGCGCCAACTACGACGAGGTCGAGATCCCGGCCGACCTGAAGGATCAGGCGGTCGAGTACCGCACCAAGCTGGTCGAGGCCTGCGTCGAGCTCGACGACGAAGCCATGGCCGCCTACCTCGACGGCACCGAACCGACCCAGGATGCGATGCGCGCTCTGGTGCGGAAGGCCGTGCAGCTGCGCGCCTTCCACCCGGTGCTGTGCGGCTCGGCGTTCAAGAACAAGGGCGTGCAGCCGCTCCTCGACGCCGTCGTGGATTACCTGCCCTCCCCGGCCGACCGCGGCGAGATCAAGGGCATCGACTTCAAGACCGAGGAAGAGATCGTTCGTCACCCGACGGATTCGGATCCCTTCTCCATGCTCGCCTTCAAGATCATGGACGATCCCCACGTCGGCACGATCACGTTCTGCCGCGTGTACTCCGGCAAGGTCGAGTCGGGCGCCAACGTGCTCAATTCCTCGCGCGACAAGAAAGAGCGCGTCGGCCGCATGCTGCTGATGCACGCCAACAACCGCGAGGACGTCAAGGAGGCCTTCGCGGGCGACATCGTCGCCCTGGCCGGCCTCAAGGACACCCGCACGGGCGACACCCTCAGCGATCCGCAGAAGGTCGTCATCCTCGAGAAGATGGAATTCCCCGAGCCGGTGATCGAGATCGCCGTCGAGCCGAAGTCGAAGGCCGATCAGGAGAAGCTCGGCATCGCGCTGGCGAAGCTCGCCGCGGAAGATCCGTCCTTCCGGGTCTCGACCGATCAGGAATCCGGCCAGACCATCCTGCGCGGGATGGGCGAGCTGCACCTGGACATCAAGGTCGACATCCTGCGGCGCACCTACAAGGTCGACGCAAACATCGGCCAGCCGCAGGTTGCCTACCGTGAGAAGCTAACCCGTCGTCAGGAGATCGACTACACGCACAAGAAGCAGACCGGTGGTACCGGCCAGTTTGCCCGCGTGAAGTTCATCGTCGAGCCGAACGAGCCGGGCGCCGGTTTCTCGTTCGAGTCGAAGGTCGTCGGTGGTTCGGTGCCCAAGGAGTACATCCCGGGCGTCGAGAAGGGTTTGAACTCGGTGCTGGGCGCTGGCGTGCTCGCCGGCTTCCCGGTGGTCGACGTCAAGGTCGAACTGATCGACGGCGCCTACCACGACGTCGACTCGTCGGCGCTGGCCTTCGAGATCGCCTCCCGGGCGGCGCTCCGTGAGGCCCTTCAGAAGGGCGGCTCGGTCTTGCTCGAGCCGGTGATGAAGGTCGAGGTCGTCTCGCCGGAAGAGTATACCGGTTCGGTCATCGGCGATCTGAACGCGCGACGCGGCCAGATCCAGGGTCAGGACATGCGGGGCAACGCCAACGTCATCAACGCGATGGTGCCGCTGGCCAACATGTTCGGTTACGTGAACCAGCTGCGCTCCTTCTCGCAGGGCCGCGCCAACTTCACGATGCAGTTCGATCACTACGAAGAGGTGCCGCGCGGCGAGGCCGACAAGGTCATCGCCAAGTACGCCTAAGGTTACGCCTGAACCACCTCTTCATCCGCAACACGATTTCGAATTTAGGAGGCTCTG
>NZ_JALNUL010000159.1:0-1087 GCF_026540775.1 Methylobacterium sp. GC_Met_3 | reverse complement strand
AACCGAACAGATGTCCGTAGGCCCGGCGATAGAAACGGGTCGAGAAGGTCTTGCTCGGGTCGCGATCCTCCTCCTGCCCGTGGGAGAGGAAGTGGACCGCCGGCCCGTTCTCGAAGCCGCGAGTGTCGGGATAGCGCTTCAGATACCAGGCGGCGTCGAAACAGGGCTCGATCAGGCGCGCCTGCTCCAGCAGCTCCGCGTCCTCGTCGGGCGGCGGTGCGCCATAGCGCGCGTCGAAGGCATCGGCCGAGATACCTGTGCCGCGCAACAATGCCGTCGCGAGGACGTGGACGAAGGGTGCGATGCCCGTCGCCTCCACGTGCGGGTGGTGCGCCCGGTAGGCCCAGCCGTTGAAGTCGGGTCTTGGGTTGCGGCCGCGGCGCCAGCCGGTGTCGCAGTAGTCGCCCACCGCGTCCGCTTCCGGCGCGAGACCATAGCGCTGCCGGTAGAACGCGTGGTCGAAGTGCTTCGCGATCAGCTGTGCCTGACGCGCCAGCGCCGCCGCCTTGTCCACGGGCTCCCGCCCGATCGCCCCGAGCCAGGCCGTATCCGCGATCGGCGGCCGGGCCGGTTCTAGCCCCCACACCCGCAACAGCGCGTCGAGCGTCGAACGCCCCGGACCCGGATCGCGCAGCTCCCGCCAGCCCGCCCCGGCAAAGTGCAGGTACGGCGCCTGAGTACCCACGTCCGGGTAGGTCGCCCGGTACCACGCCGCGTCCACCGCCGGCAGGTTCAGCCGCCCCGCCTCCGCGAACGGCTCGGCCCCCGACAGACGCGTCTCCGCCACGTAGCGGAAGAACGGGTCGTCCTGAACCGCCCGGCTGCCGGCGCGCGCCTGCACGAAGCCGGCCGGGTCGAAGTCCGGGCGCGGGCTGACGAGCGACCGCCAGCCGCTCTCCACGTAGGACCGCAGCAGCTCGGCCTCGGAGGCGTCCGCCAGCGCGTCCGCGGCCGGCCCGCGGAGCGACGCCCGGTAGTGGGCGGCGTCGAAGTAGGGCGCGAGCGTCTCGACCCGCAGCGCCAGGGCCGCCGCGCGGTCCGGCCGGGCGGGGCCGCCGTTGAGGACGTAATCCACCAGCGGGTTCTG
>NZ_JALNUL010000158.1:0-1089 GCF_026540775.1 Methylobacterium sp. GC_Met_3 | reverse complement strand
TGTTTGGTTGCGGAACGTCGTTGGGATGTGGCACGTTGGGCGATCAAAGCCTACGCGTGGCGGTTTGAGGGTGTGCGCCGCCGTGCTGCCGTTCGGAGGGCTCGTTGATGCTCGCCATCCATCCCCAAGCCCGCACCACCCCGGCTGTTCGCGCCGAGATCGCCCGCTCGCCCGAGAGTTCCGGGGTGTTGGCCAAGCGCTACGGCGTCTCCACCGAGACCATCCGCAAATGGCGCAAACGCGGCCCCGATGCCTGTCAGGATCGCTCGGCCCGGCCCCATAAGCTGCCCTGGCGCGCCAGTGATGAGGAGCGCGCCGTCGTGTGCGCGCTCCGTCGCAGCACCGGCTTCCCCCTCGACGCGCTGACCTTCGTCGTCAGCCACTTCCTGCCGCACCTGAACCGGGACGCCGTCTATCGCATCCTCAAAGCGGAGGGCCTGAACCGGCTGCCGCCGTCCGAGAAGACCCGCAAGCCGCACGGTACCTTTAAGGAGTACGAAGTCGGCTTCGTGCACGTCGACGTGAAGCATCTGCCTAAGCTACGTGACCGCGACGGCTCCACCCGCAAGCGCTTCCTCTACGTCGCCATCGACCGCGCCTCCCGCTACGTGCACCTCGCCGTCAAGGACGACGAGACCACGGCCTCGGCGATGGCTTTCCTCACGGAAGCGCTGGCCGCCTTCCCCTTCCAGGTCACTCACGTGCTCACTGACCGCGGCTCCTGCTTCACCGCCGATGCTTTCGAGGGCGCCTGCGAGCGGCACGGGGTGCAACACCGCAAGACGCGCCCCTACACGCCGAAGACCAATGGGATGGTCGAGCGCTTCAACGGCCGGGTGCAGCGCGAGGTGCTGGGCATCATGATCTACAGCCACACCGACCTAGAGATCGTGCTGCGCGGCTTCAACGCGGCCTACAACGGCCGCCGGCAGCGCGTGCTGAACGGGCTCTCGCCCGGAATGGTCCTGCAGCAGCGCCTCGAAGCCGATCCAAGCTTGGCTAATCCCACCTACAGACCGCCCAGCCCAAGTCTCATCAAACGCGCCCTTCGCATCGTCGCAGATGCCAAGGAGGTCTCGCATCCAGACA
>NZ_JALNUL010000157.1:0-1100 GCF_026540775.1 Methylobacterium sp. GC_Met_3 | reverse complement strand
CTTCACGTCCGCATGGTCCTAAAGACAATACTCTTTGTGCCTCAAGGATTTGGGACAGATCTGGCGGCTCCCGTCTTGATAGCTGCCCGCTCATGAGTGGTCACAGACGGTGTGAACACCGAGTATCTCGCTCGACGAGGGACGAGCATCCTGCGGTTGGGTGCCATCTCATCGTGGAGTTCGCGTTGAAGGCTACGATCTTCCACGGTCGTGTTGAACGGATCTGCGCGCCGGGGATGCCGAACACCGTGGCCGTCGTAGCCGGGTGTCGATGTCGGCGAGGTTAGCTGGTCGCGAAGTTCGCCGCCGACAAAGATGGGCATGGTGCCGTCCACGAAGGTCGCGGTGTCCATAGGAAGCGGGTGCCCCATGAGGTCTCCAAGGCCGAGGTGTTCACCGGGGCGATCTGGAGGGCCAAAAAGACACCGCTCAAAATGGCACTGCGGTCCGGCGAAAAGTCATTTTGGTCAGCGTCTCGGTGATGACAGTGAGTATGTCGATTGAGGGGTAGGCGCTGGCGCGCCCACCCGCTCGCGCCTTGCGGCCGTGCCTGCCCATGCGGTCCTCGACCTCGCGGTGCTCGGCCTGCGGTCCTCGGGCGCCACGGCGCGCGGCGAGTTCGAGATGACCAAGGCCCGAGGCGGCGAGTACGTGGTTGGCTGGCGGAGAGAGAAGGCGGGAGATCGACCTCACATCCATCATGCCCCTGACCACCTGTGCGCCGCCAGCTATCCTCACGTGTTCGCGCGGCTGTCCTTATTAGATGAGCCGTGAGAAAACCGGCTTCCCAACGAGAACGGGCCGGGAAGAAGGCCGACCTGGAACGGCTCCCGCCAGCGGCGCGACCGTCTCGACCACGTCTTCTTGAACGTTCCCGCTACGGTCACCCGTGCGCCCGCTCGCCTACGTCCTCGCCCATCGCGACGGCGAGGGTCTTCTCGAAGGTTGCGGGGACGATCGCCGCGATGATGGAGATAAAGGTCGAGGAGCCGATCAGTGCCCGCGATCCTGGAGGCGTCGGCGAGCGCAGGTAGGCGAGCCCGCGAGCAGGCCGGAGCGACGCCGACACGGGGACCGCGCCCGAAGGCGCGGAACCCGTC
>NZ_JALNUL010000156.1:0-1106 GCF_026540775.1 Methylobacterium sp. GC_Met_3 | reverse complement strand
TGGTCACCGCCTTCATCACCTTTTCGACCGCGCGCGAAGCCACCGCGTTCGTCGCTGGCGGAGCTCAGGCTTCAGCATCCCTCACCTGGATACCGTCTGACCCGTGACCACACGTCGATCGCACGTTCAAAGGAACTGCTCGTCGAGACGGACGAGATCATAAACGAAGGTATGAATGTCGTTCCATACATAGCAAAGTCAGCCTTGAAGGAATGATCGATGCAAGGAACAGAAAAAAGTAAACGGATTCGATTTAATATGCCGCCAGGCATTGATGCAGTTTGTAGCTAAATAGCGCGGCTACATGTCACAAGACAAGCTTTTATGAAATTTCAACCACAGCTTGGTTGAGGACGCAACTTCAATGAGCGATCATAGGTCTGTCGATATAAATGGAGTTGATACAATGATTAAAATTCATTTCGGTAGTCGTGTATATATCGGACTGTCTGAACTCGCGACTTTGATTGGGGTTAGTACCAAAACATTAAAGCGACATATCGACCTTGGAAACATCAGGTTCTCAAAGATGGGCCATGGTTGCAGCGAGGTTCGGCGAGCTTTCACTGCAGATGACGTGGTCGATTTCTTCGAACGCGTGTCGGTCGTTGGTACGACCGGGCGTACGATTCGAGATCGCACCCGTTAGAATTCATCGTCCCGTTGGAGCGACTGTTGAACTGCGAACCCGATGCCTCGGATTGTAGTCAGTCGACCGACATCTAAGTCACAGTCGCCTGAAGAGGTGGGCCTGAATACCGAACATACGGACTGCTCCATTTTTTAATACCCGACGAATTGAATAATTCGATTATGTTTAATTGTGTGGTATCTACTTCAATTGATGGGCACGTATTTGCCTACGTCCATGTGCGTGAATCAAAATTCAGAATCAAAGACTATGCTCACCAAGATTTTTTGTTGGGCATGAACGACTTCGTTTATGGACTGGAATATTCAAGGAGAGTGACAACATGTCGTTTTATAAGCGAGCGGATCAAATCTGGCAGTACGACAAGGTCGTGAATGGATTGCGGATCTCGTTTTCGACGGGGGTTCGCGAGCGACGAGCTGCTTGGAAAATCGTGCAAACGAAGTTGGCGGAC
>NZ_JALNUL010000155.1:0-1159 GCF_026540775.1 Methylobacterium sp. GC_Met_3 | reverse complement strand
CGACGTCTACAAGCGCTTCGGCCGAGGCACCGCCAAGGTGACCTACCGCACCGTCGACCTGCCGAACGGCCGCGTCGACGTGATCTACCAGATCGACGAGGGCGATAAGACCGGCATCGTCTCGATCAACTTCGTCGGCAACAACGCCTATTCGGAGCGGACCCTGAAGGGGCTGATGAGCTCCTCGGAGATGAACTTCCTGTCGTTCATCAAGACCTCCGATGTGTACGATCCCGACCGCATCACCAACGACCTGGACCAGGTGCGCCGCTACTACCTGAAGAACGGCTATGCCGACTTCCAGGTGGTCAGCGCCGATGCGCGCTACGTCGAGGGCGAGACATCGGGCTACGTCATCACCATCACGCTGAACGAGGGCGAGCAGTACAAGGTCGGCGCGGTGCAGGTGAATTCGCGCCTGCCCGGCGTGAGCAACGCCAACCTTGATCGGGATATCGCGGCTGCCGTAGGCGATGTCTACAACGCCGACGACGTCGAGAAGACGCTCACCAACGTCACCCGAGAGGTAAACCGCGCAGGCTACCCGTTCGCGCAGGTCCGCCCGACCGGTCAGCGCGATCCGGCCAGCCATCAGGTCTCCCTGGGCTTCGTGGTCGAGGATGGCCCGCACGTCTACGTCGAGCGCATCAACATCCGCGGCAACACCCGCACCCGCGACTACGTCATCCGCCGCGAGCTCGATATCGCCGAAGGCGACGCCTACAATCGCGTGCTCACCGACCGCGCCGAGCGGCGCCTGAACGGCCTGGGCTTCTTCAAGAAGGTCCGCTTCTCGAACGAGCCGGGCTCCGCGCCCGACCGCGTGGTGATCAACATCGACGTCGAGGATCAGCCCACGGGTTCGTTCTCGGTGGCGGGCGGCTACTCCACCCAGGACGGCATCATCGGCGAGGTCTCGGTCTCCGAGTCGAACTTCCTCGGTCGCGGCCAGTATGTCCGCCTCGCCGGCACCGGCGGCCAGTACTCGCGCGGCGTCGATTTCTCGTTCACCGAGCCGTACTTCCTCGGCTACCGGCTCGCCGCCGGCTTCGACGCCTTCTACAAGTACTCCGACCTGACCCGGTACTCGCGCTACGAGACCACGGTCTATGGCGGCCAGCTGCGCCTCGGCCTGCCGATCACCGAGGAGTTCGGCATC
>NZ_JALNUL010000154.1:0-1159 GCF_026540775.1 Methylobacterium sp. GC_Met_3 | reverse complement strand
TGACGTCTACAAGCGCTTCGGCCGGGGCACCGCCAAGGTGACTTACCGCACCGTCGACCTGCCGAACGGCCGCGTCGACGTGATCTACCAGATCGACGAGGGCGATAAGACCGGCATCGTCTCGATCAACTTCGTCGGCAACAACGCCTATTCGGAGCGGACGCTCAAGGGGCTGATGAGCTCCTCGGAGATGAACTTCCTGTCGTTCATCAAGACCTCCGACGTCTACGATCCCGACCGCATCACCAACGACCTGGACCAAGTGCGCCGCTACTACCTGAAGAACGGCTATGCCGACTTCCAGGTGGTCAGCGCCGACGCGCGCTACGTCGAGGGCGAGACATCGGGCTACGTCATCACCATCACGCTGAACGAGGGCGAGCAGTACAAGGTTGGCGCGGTGCAGGTGAATTCGCGCCTGCCCGGCGTAAGCAACGCCAACCTTGATCGGGATATCGCGGCTGCCGTAGGCGATGTCTACAACGCCGACGACGTCGAGAAGACGCTCACCAACGTCACCCGCGAAGTGAACCGCGCGGGCTACACGTTCGCGCAGGTCCGCCCGACCGGTCAGCGTGATCCCGGCAGCCATCAGGTCTCCCTGGGCTTCGTGGTCGAGGATGGCCCGCACGTCTACGTCGAGCGCATCAACATCCGCGGCAACACCCGCACCCGCGACTACGTCATCCGCCGCGAGCTCGATATCGCCGAGGGTGACGCCTACAATCGCGTGCTCACCGACCGCGCCGAGCGGCGGCTGAACGGTCTAGGCTTCTTCAAGAAGGTCCGCTTCTCGAACGAGCCGGGCTCCGCGCCCGACCGCGTGGTAATCAACATCGATGTCGAGGATCAGCCCACGGGTTCGTTCTCGGTGGCGGGCGGCTACTCCACCCAGGACGGCATCATCGGCGAGGTCTCGGTCTCCGAGTCGAACTTCCTCGGCCGCGGCCAGTATGTCCGCCTCGCCGGCACCGGCGGCCAGTACTCGCGCGGCGTCGATTTCTCGTTCACCGAGCCGTACTTCCTCGGCTACCGGCTCGCCGCCGGCTTCGACGCCTTCTACAAGTATTCCGATCTGAACCGATACTCGCGCTACGAGACCACGGTGTATGGCGGCCAGCTGCGCCTCGGCCTGCCGATCACCGAGGAGTTCGGCATC
>NZ_JALNUL010000153.1:0-1189 GCF_026540775.1 Methylobacterium sp. GC_Met_3 | reverse complement strand
ATGGGCAAGGAAAAGTTCGCTCGCACCAAGCCGCACTGCAACATCGGGACGATCGGGCACGTCGATCACGGCAAGACGTCACTGACGGCGGCGATCACGAAGGTGCTGGCTGAGACGGGCGGGGCGACGTTCACGGCCTACGACCAGATCGACAAGGCTCCGGAGGAGAAGGCGCGCGGGATCACGATCTCGACGGCGCACGTGGAGTACGAGACGGCCAACCGTCACTACGCGCACGTGGATTGCCCCGGCCACGCCGACTACGTGAAGAACATGATCACGGGCGCGGCGCAGATGGACGGCGCGATCCTGGTGGTGTCGGCGGCCGACGGCCCGATGCCGCAGACCCGCGAGCACATCCTGCTGGCCCGTCAGGTCGGCGTTCCGGCGCTGGTGGTGTTCCTCAACAAGGTCGACATGGTCGACGACGAGGAGCTGCTGGAGCTGGTCGAGCTGGAGGTGCGCGAGCTTCTCTCGAAGTACGACTTCCCGGGCGACGACATCCCGATCACCAAGGGCTCGGCGCTGATGGCGCTGGAGGACAAGGAGCCGAAGATCGGCAAGGAGGCGGTCCTGGCGCTGATGGCGACGGTGGACAGCTACATCCCGCAGCCGGAGCGTCCGATCGACATGCCGTTCCTGATGCCGATCGAGGACGTGTTCTCGATCTCGGGCCGCGGCACGGTGGTGACGGGCCGCGTCGAGCGCGGGATCGTGAAGGTGGGTGAGACGGTCGAGATCGTCGGCATCCGCGACACGCAGACCACGACGGTGACCGGCGTGGAGATGTTCCGCAAGCTGCTCGACCAGGGTCAGGCGGGCGACAACGTCGGCGTGCTGCTGCGCGGCACGAAGCGCGAGGACGTGGAGCGCGGCCAGGTCGTGTGCAAGCCGGGTTCGGTGAAGCCGCACGCCAAGTTCAAGGCCGAGGCGTACATCCTGACCAAGGAAGAGGGTGGCCGTCACACGCCGTTCTTCACGAACTACCGGCCGCAGTTCTACTTCCGCACGACGGACGTGACCGGGATCTGCACGCTGCCCGAGGGCACCGAGATGGTGATGCCGGGCGACAACGTGACCATGGACGTGGTGCTGATCGTGCCGGTGGCCATGGAAGAGAAGCTGCGCTTCGCCATCCGCGAGGGCGGCCGCACCGTCGGTGCCGGCGTCGTCGCCGCCATCAACGACT
>NZ_JALNUL010000152.1:0-1202 GCF_026540775.1 Methylobacterium sp. GC_Met_3 | reverse complement strand
AGGAGGACGGACAAGATGGCAAAACACCCGAAGCCTGAGGAGATCGTTGCCAAGCTACGGCAGGCGGATGTGCTGATCTCACAGGGCCAGAGCGTGGCCGATGCAATCCGCGCGCTCGGCGTGAGTTCGGTGACGTACTACCGGTGGCGGCGTGAGTTTGGCGGCCTGAAGTCGGATCAGGTTCGCCGGATGAAGGATCTGGAGACCGAGAATACCCGTCTCCGGAAGGCAATTGCCGATCTCACCCTCGACAAGCTGATCCTACAGGAGGCGTCCCGGGGAAGACGTCTCGAGCCCCGCGCGCCGACGCGCCTGTGTCGAACACATCATGCTGACGATGAACGTCTCCGAGCGTGGTGCCTGTCGGGCACTCGGTCAGCATCGCTCGACACAGCGCAAGGTGCCGCGGGGCCGCGACGACGAAGAGGCGCTGACGGCCGATCTCGTGGCGTTAGCCGAGACGTACGGGCGCTATGGCTACCGCAAGATCAGCGCGTTGCTGAAGGCGGCCGGATGGTTCGTCAACGACAAGCGCGTCGAGCGGATCTGGCGGCGTGAGGGCCTGAAGGTCCCAGCCAAGCCGCCCAAGCGAGGGCGGATCTGGGACAACGACGGCTCCTGCATTCGTCTTCGCCCGGAACACCGCAATCACGTCTGGTTGTATGACTTCGTCGAGGCGCGCACGCATGACGGGCGCAAGTTCCGGATGCTTAACGTCGTCGACGAGTTCACGCACGAATGCCTGGCGATCCGTGTCGCTCGCAAACTCAAAGCGATCGACGTCATCGATGTGCTCTCGGACCTGTTCATCCTGCGGGGCGTACCGGGCCATATTCGATCGGATAACGGGCCGGAGTTCGTTGCGAAGGCCGTCCAGGGCTGGATTACCGGCGTCGGAGCAAAGACGGCCTACATTACGCCTGGCTCACCATGGGAGAATGGCTACGTCGAGAGCTTCAACGCACGGCTTCGCGACGAACTCCTCAACGGCGAGATCTTCTACACACTCAGGGAAGCACAGGTCGTCATCGAAAGCTGGCGACGTCACTACAACACCGTGCGCCCGCATGCCTCTCTGGGATACCGGCCGCCGGCACCGGAGGTCTTCATGCCAGCCTTCTCCGCTTGGCCAGCTGCGCTCGCCCGACCAGCTCCGCCGGCCAAGCTACCCGTGGCAGAGCGGCCAACCGTGCACTAACTTT
>NZ_JALNUL010000151.1:0-1220 GCF_026540775.1 Methylobacterium sp. GC_Met_3 | reverse complement strand
TACGTCCGGCCTGATCGTCGCATTTACCTTATTTGCAAGCCGTGTGCCTTCCCTCCGCGGTCAGGACAGGCGATTGCGTCTCGACCCGCAACTGGGGGTTGAGGCTATGGATCCGTCTCAAAACGACGAGCGGGGCGCCGCATCGAGACGCAGTTTGGGTCACCGTGCGTTCGCCCGCTTCGGCACGCCTGCGATCCTGACGACCGTGCTGCTCGTGGTGGTGGCCTGGGTAGGCTTCCTAGGTTGGGTTCTCGTTGGATTGGTCGGCCGGCTCATCGGATAGAGGATGATCCTCAAACGCGTCGTCCGGCATCACCGGCGCCGTGAAGCACGGTGCCAGAACGCCAGGAACCCGGTGACGTAGGCGGCGGACACCGTGGCGGCCCAAGACATCTCCAGAGCGTCTCCTTTTCGTCGCGCGGTTCAGCCATGAGACTCTGACGGTCCCCGCGTATCTGGGTTGATCCTTGGCAGCCACCTTACCGGTGATGGCGTTAACCATACGTCATCCGGGTCGAGCCAGGCGGGTGCGTTCCCCGCGCGAGGCCGACCGTTGGCAGTCCCTCGACAGCGCGGATGAGGGCGTTCGGAGGCGACTGCACGGAGCGGCTATCCAAGGCCATCGTGTCCCGCGTTGACACGCCGACGCGGTCGGGCGCCCTTTCATCTGCGGCAACACGGAATCGAAATACCCGCCAATCGGCTGTGCCAAGCGTGCTGGTTCGCAACCTGACGCCGCGCGTCGCCACATTGGTTTGCGGCCTGAGGATCGCCTCCGATTCCGGTTGCAACGGTTTCGGCCGCTCAACCGTTTGTGCCCATGTTGCTGTGCGAAAACGACCGCACCGCACAGAGCGGGCCAATTGAGCGCGCTGATTGATGGTATCTGGACCTATCGCGATGCGGCGCAATGCCGGGAGCGTACGGGTGTGCTTGCTCTGATTGCAAGTCGGGTAAACAAAACGGATCAGTAGAAAATACCGGGCGGACTTCCGCATCGGTGCTCCGTTACATCGGCAAGAAGCCTAACCGACATCAGTCGCCCCACCGAAATCTTCTCTCATCTGTGAAATTGGCCTAAGAATTGGGTTGCCGGGCCGGCGTTAACAGATTATGAGCATTGCAATAACCAATCATTAATGTTCGCCATTGGGCTCGCCAAAGGAGCTGAGACCATGCTGACTCGTGCTGAGCCCGCCGCCTCCGCAGACTTTGCTGCA
>NZ_JALNUL010000150.1:0-1246 GCF_026540775.1 Methylobacterium sp. GC_Met_3 | reverse complement strand
TGACCTGACCGGCTGGCTTTGGACCGGGCTGATTGAGAGGATCAGCCAGGACCGGAGGAGTCGGACATGCGGCGAGGTCAGAAGACGAACGCGGAGCAGGTGGTGCTCAAGCTGCGCCAGATCGAGGTGCAGACGGCTCAGGGCAAGAGTTTGGCCCTTGCCTGCAGGGAGGCGGAAATCTCTGAGCAGAGCTATTATCGCTGGCGTAAGGAGTACGGCGGCCTGAAGGTCGATCAGGCCAAGAAGATGAAGGATCTGGAGCGCGAGAACGCCCGGCTTCGTCGCCTGGTAGCCGATTTATCTCTGGAGAAGCAGGTGCTGGCGGACGTCGCCTCGGGAAACTTGTAGCCCCCGAGCGACGCAGGCAGGCGGTGGACGGCATCCGGGAGAAATACGACCTCTCGGAACGTCACGCCTGCCGGATCGTCGGCCAGCATCGGGGCACGCAGCGCTACGTGTCCACGTTGCCGGCCGACGAGGATGCGCTGACCCGTGCCATCATCGCCTCGGCGTCCGAGTATGGGCGCTACGGCTACCGCCGCGTCACCGCGCTGCTGCAGGCAGCAGGATGGCAGGTGGGTAAGGATCGGGTTCAGCGCATCTGGCGTCGCGAGGGGCTTAAGGTCCCGCAGAAGCACCGACCACGCAGTCGCCTGTGGCTGAACGATGGATCCTGCGTGCGGCTGCGCCCGCTCCATCGCAACCACGTCTGGAGTTTTGACTTCGTCCAGGCCCGGACCCACGACGGACGTTCGCTCCGGATCCTGACGCTGATCGACGAGCATAGCCGGGCTTGTCTGGCGCTGAAGGTGGCGCGACGCATCAACAGCGTGGGCGTGATCGAGGCGCTGGCGGAGGCGATGTGCCTACACGGCATCCCGGAACACATCCGCTGCGACAATGGCCCCGAGATGATCTCGAAGGCGCTGCGCAAATGGGTCGCCAAAACTGGCTCACAGATCCAGTACATCGCACCAGGATCGCCGTGGGAGAACGGGTATTGTGAGAGCTTCAACGGCAAGCTTCGTGACGAGTGCCTACGCCAGGAGATCTTCTACTCGTTAAAGGAGGCGCAGATCGTGATCGGTCTGTGGCAAAACACCTATAACCGCGTCCGACCGCATTCGTCGCTGGGCTATCGGCCGCCCGCGCCCGTCAGCTACCCGGATCTGGCCTTCCGGCTACCCATGGCCGCCACCATGCAGTAGCCTCTCAATCGGCTCGGTCCAAAATACCGGTCAGGTCA
>NZ_JALNUL010000015.1:0-109972 GCF_026540775.1 Methylobacterium sp. GC_Met_3 | reverse complement strand
AAACGGATGCCGTCGGTCTTTTGCTGCTACACCATCGACCCCGACCGAAAGGCCGTTGGTGGGGTTGTCTGCTCGCACGCCCCGCGCAATGGCGAATTCCATGAGAGCGGAGAAGGCGGATAGGTAGGAGCTCGCTGTAAGGCGGGTCATGGGTGCGGCACCTGCTTTGGCTGCGGCATCGGCAGCCTGAGGCGCTGTAAGGCCAGGAAATCGCTTCGTGGCGCTTGCGGGTAGCCTGACCAAAAGGTTCACCAGCTCGGCCGCATCGGCGCGCTTGATCTGTGAGACATCCCGGTCGGCCGCAAACACCTCCTCGAACAAGCGAGCTTGAGCGGCGCCTTTCAGTTTCGATTTTGGTGACATGCCCTGCCAAGCAGGCTCGGCCCGATGCTGAGCTATCAGCTCGCTCAGTGTGGTGCGCTTCGCTGCTCTCGAAGGAAGCGGGACATCGGCCGGCGCATCCGCGAAAAAGGCATCTCCGGCTTGGCGGGAGAAATCGCTCCTCGCGTCTCGTAGCTCTCGTCTCGCTTGCTCCAACGCGGCTCGGCGTACCAGGTGGATGAGATGCCGAAACTCGGGTGCGTTGAGATCGACCGCGATGCCGTGGCACTCAAGGAGCCGTTTGGCTGTGCTGAACGTGCTGGCCTGACCGTTGGTGTCCGCTGGGTCCGCGAAGGTCGCCTCGTCGATCTCCAGGTCCATCAATTCATCCTGCCGGGACCAAGCAGGGCCTGCGCTTCGTTTCCGTTTGAGCCGAACGTCCTCACGCTCATGAAACCAAGTCAGCGCGATGTGCTCCGCCTCGGAGCGTGTCAGCGCCCGAACCGGTGCGGTATCGAGCTGGCGTTTGGCAGCGGCAATTTGTGCATCGATCGCGATGAGCTCGATCGGCAACAGCCGCCGGGCTTCTGAAAAATCGCCCGTACCCAAAGATTTTCGAAATTCGCGCTTTTTGATCAGCCCAGCTCGACGGAGGGTCTCGGGCACTTTGACCCTAACCCACCACGTGCTGCCCCGAAGCTGCAGACGCGCATCCTTTTTTGCCATGGGTTCGGGCGGCTTGGTGTACCAGTCTGGTGTACCAACTTAGCCCGGAAACTCATTGCCGAGCAATGAGTTCGTGCCTTTCCAACAGGTTAAAGAAACCTGGTGGAGCTGAGGGGAATCGAACCCCTGACCTCCGCAGTGCGATTGCGGCGCTCTCCCATCTGAGCTACAGCCCCGTCGAGGCGCCGGCCTTGTAGGCGCGGGCGGCTCAGCCTGTCAATTCCCTGTTTCAACGTCGCCCGCCGCGCGCCGCTCCGGCGCCGGGATGCGGGCGCCCCGAGGATAGCACGCGAACCCGCATGAACGCCCTGATCTGGCTCTTCGACACGGTCGTCCAGCTCTTCATCTACGTCCTCATCGCCAGCGCGGTCCTGAGCTGGCTCGTGGCGTTCAACGTGGTGAACGTGCGCAATCCGATCGTCGCGCAGATCGGAGAGGTGCTCTACCGGATCACCGAGCCGGTGCTGCGGCCGATCCGCAACCTGCTGCCCAATCTCGGCGGCGTCGACATCTCGCCGATCATCCTGATCCTGCTGCTGCTGTTCATCAGCCGCCTGCTGCACGAGTATGCCGTGCCCGCAACCTACGTTTACGCGCAGTAGGATCGATCGCCCGTGAAGACGAATCCCGGCCGCTTCTTCGAGGATTTCCGCCTCGGCGAGACCATCCGCCACGCCACCCCGCGCACCGTCACGGTGGGCGACATGGCGATGTACACGGGCCTCTACGGGCCGCGCTTCGCGGTCCAGTCCTCGGACGCCTTCGCGCGCGCCTTCGGCTACCCGAAGAGCCCGCTCGACGATCTGCTGACCTTCCACATGGTGTTCGGAAAGACCGTGCCGGACGTCTCCCTCAACGCGCTGGCCAATCTCGGCTACGCGGAGGGCGGGTTCCGGCGGCCGGTCTATCCGGGCGAGACCGTATCGACCGTCTCGGAGGTGATCGGCCTCAAGGAGAGCTCGAACCGCCAGACCGGCGTGGTCTACGTGCGCTCGACCGGGTCGGACGAGCGTGGCGAGACCGTGCTGAGCTATTGCCGCTGGGTGCTGGTGCGCAAGCGCGACCCGGAGGCCGCGATCGCCGAGGAACGCGTGCCGACCCTCGCCAAGGTGGTGGATCCGCAGGATCTGGCAGGCGCGCTGCCGCCGCTCTCGGCCGCCGCCTACGATACGGACTTGGCCGGCAGCCCGCATCGCTTCGCGGATTATGCGGTCGGCGAAAAGATCGACCACGTCGACGGCATGACCGTCGAGGAAGCCGAGCACCAGATCGCCACGCGCCTGTTCCAGAACACCGCGAAGGTGCATTTCGACGGGCTAGCCGCCAAGGACACCCGGTTCGGCCGCCGCCTGATCTACGGCGGGCACGTGATCTCGCTCGCCCGGGCGCTCAGCTTCAACGGGCTCGCCAACGCCTTCGCGCTCGCCGGCATCAATGCCGGCCGGCACGTGGCGCCGCTGTTTGCCGGCGACACGGTCTATGCCTGGAGCGAGGTTCTGTCGACGGCGGATGTCGGCCGTGCCGATGTCGGGCTCCTGCGCCTGCGCACCGTGGCCACCAAGAATCAGCCCTGCGGCGCTTTCCCGGATCGCGCGGGGGATGGCTACGATCCGGCGGTGATTCTCGATCTCGACTACTGGGCGTTCGTGCCGAAGTAGCGGACGGCAAGGTCCAGCGATCGGGCGTTGAGCCTATGGCCGTGATCAGAATCGCGACGACGCGCGCGCTCGTCGTGCGGCGCGCGGGACCGGACGATGCAGCCGCGATTGCCGCACTCCACGTGACGGCTTGGCACGAGGCCTATGGCGGCCTCTTGCCTCCCGAGATGATCGGCGCCCTCACGGTCGAGGTGCGGCAGGCGTGGTGGGCGCAGGTTCTCAGCAGCCCGCAGCTGGATGCTGCCGAGGTGGCTTTTCTGGCCGAACTGGCCGGAAAGCCGGTCGGATTCAGTCTCGGCAACGCCCAGCGCGCGGGCGCGCTGGCGGCGGCAGGCTTCGACGGGGCGTTCCGGGGGCCCTACGTCGTGCGGACCGCCCAGGGGCGCGGCATTGGCCGGGCCCTGGCCGCCGCGATGGCGACGAGCCTGCAGCAGGTGGGTTATCAAGCCGTCAGCGCTTGGGTGCTGCGCACGAACGCCCCCGGCCGGCGCTTCGTCGAGGGTCGTGGCGGCACCCTGCTCTACGGGCCGGAGGCCGTCCGCGGGCACGGACGGTTCGCCGAGGTCGCATACGGCTGGCGTGATCTCGCAGCCCTGGCCGCAACCGGCGACCCGGATCCCTATCGGCGTGAGAGGCCCTCAGCGAATCCCGCTGCCGACCACGCCGGCCTCGACCCCCAGTGTCAGGCGATCGGTGACGGCCCACTCGACCCCGACGCCCGCCACAGGCCGTACCGCGATGTCCTGCCGGCTGAACGGCAGCGTCGCCGGCGTCGGCCCCACGCGCAGGCTCTCGTGCAGGGCAGCGGCGCCCGTCTTGGCGTAGACCAGGACGTCCGGTGTCAGCAGGGTCCCGACCTTCACCTCCAGGGCGCCGGCGAAGTCGCGGCTATAGCTCAGCCGCCCGTAGCCGGGCGTCAGGGTGCCGTCGAGCCCGGCGAGATAATCGAAACCGCCGCTGATGCCGTAGAGGATCGGGCCTTCCTGCCACATCCGCCCGGCCTCGAAGCCGATGGTCGGGCCGGAATAGCTGCCGAAATGCCGGGAACTCGTCATCGCATAGCCGGTCGACAGGCGGGCGTAGGAGCCGGTCCAGCGGCCGGCTGCGTCCTCGGCGGGTGCGGGCCAGGCAAAGGAGGGTAGGGGGGCGAAGCCGATCGACGGCCACAGGAGAGCCTGAGCGGCGGCGGGCCCCGCCGACACGCAGCAGGCCCCAAGCACGAGATTGGCCGCGAGCCGGCGAAACGGACGGGATTCGGCGCATCGAATCATGCCGGCAGCTTAGCCGAAGGCGCCGAGCCGCGACAGGGCTGAGCGGGCTCTTCGCCGGCGCGCCGCCCAAGGCGCTTCCGGGGCCGGCGGTGCCCGCGAGGACCACGCGAGCCGAGCTACGACGATTGGGTGCTGCGGTGTCAGCGCCCGGGGGGCGGGAGCCAGCAGGTCTGCGAGGTCGGCCAGAGCATGTGGGTGCGCGGGCGAGCCTGCGCGCGGCAGTGCTGTTGCCGCGCTCCAGCATGCGGGTGGGCGATGCCGGCCGTGCCGGTGTGGAGATGGGCAAGGCGACGGACTGCGGGATGGACCTGAGGTGGCTGCACTGCCTAGCAGCCGCGCCTCGACGTGGTCGCCGCAGCCGCAGATTTCGAGCGCCGTCAGACATTGTCGGGACCCAAAACACGTCGATCACCGTGCGGCCCGGAGAACCGGTCGTCGAAGCGCGGCAGGCCGCGATTGTCCCGCAGAGTCGTCCCCTCGTGCTCCTCCCGGACCAGGCCCCTCCGGCGCGGTTCGGGGGTCACCAGGGACATGACCGCGTCGAGCGAAATCTTGCTGCATCAAGCAAGGACGAGATTGAGCGACCGGGAAGCCGGGGTGATCGCGACGCGCCGCCCCCAGTCGAAGGCGACGAAATCCTGCTCGATCCCGTCCGAGAACACCACGCCGCCCTCGTTCATCCGCGACACCACCGTAAGGGGCGATCCGGCGAACTTGCCGCCGCGCAGGTCGGTGCCGGTGGCGACGCTCGGGAACGGTTCGCGCACCCAGTAGCCGAAGGCCGCCTCCTCGATGCCGACCTCCACGGTAAGGTGCGTCGCTTCGCTGATCGAGCGCGCCCAGCCGGTCAGGCCGGTGCCCGAGGCCACGATCAGCCCGCTCGACGACTGGTCCTCCGCCCGTGCCCCGTCGTCGATCCGGTAGCGCGCGGATTGGTGGCTGCGGTGGCCGACGAAGATCTCGTTCAGGGCGAGCAGCCGCTCGCCGCCGTCGAAGGTCGCCTGCACCATGGTGCGCCGCTGGAAGAACGTGGCGCCGGCCGCGCTGGCCGGCAGCAATTCGCGCAGGGCCTCGACCCGGACCCGGGCCAGCACCCCGTCGTAGAGGTCGGGCGCCGGATTGACGCCGACCACCGGCTGCCCGTCGAGATACTTGGCCACGTTGGCCACGAGCCCGTCCTGCCCCACCGCCACGACCACATCCTCGGGGGCGAACAGGAAGCGGTCGAGGTCGGGGCGCCGCACCAGGGCCTGCCGCCAGTCCAGGGGCACCGACGCCCGGGCCTCGGTCAGCACGGCCTGGAACCGGGCGTGGCGCGACTCGACCTCGGCGAGCGTCTGGCCCCGGCTCTCCAGGAAGAACCGGACCTGGCCGCGGGTCGCGTGCCGGGCGATGAGCAGCTCGCAATCCGTGTCGCGGATCACGAAGACCGCGCGGGGGGGGATGGCCGGCATGGCGGGTCTCCTCAGCGCGGCGTGAGCCGCGCGGGAAGCGCGCCCCGGACCTCGCCGAGGATGGAAGCCAGCAGGTCGGGCGTGACGTTGATGTGCTCGATCGTCTCCAGCTTGCCGGCGAGTTCCCGGGCTGCCAGCCCGAGCAGGACGGCGGGCGGCATGTCCCGGTAGATTGCGGCGCGGCGCTGCTCCGCCTCGGCCCGGGCGCCCTCGACGAGCCGGATGCGCTCGGCCTCCGCGGCCGCCTCCAGGCCCCGCGCCCCCGCGACGCCGGCGGCGCGGTCGCGGGCATTCGCGGCCTCCTGGGCGATCAGCACGGTCTCGCGCCGGGCCAGCTCGGTCTTCGTCGCGAGCTCGTTCTCCGCGATGGCGCGCTCCTTCTCGACCGCCAGGGCGCGCCGCGCGAAGGTCGCCTCGTCGGCCTTCTGCTGCAGGGCCTCGAAGGTCGGCGTCTGCAGGGCGCGCTCCAGCTCGCTGGTCGGCGCAAGGTTGGTGAGCCGCACCGACACGGCCGCGACGCCGATCTCGGCCAGCGCCGGAGCGTCGAACAGCACCCGTTCCAGCACGGCGCGCAGCGGCTCCGGCCCGGCGTCGAGGAGGGCGCCGATCGGGCTCGCCCCGAGATATTGCAGTGCCGCCTGACTGGCGATGCCGCCGAGGCGGGCCTCGATCCGCTCGATCAGCTCGCCCTGGAGGCGCCCGGTGCGGAGATTGACGGAAAAATCGACCCGGCTCGCCAGCAGCTCCGGATCGACGACGTGCCAGCCGATCGTCCCCTGGACCACGACGGTCTGGAAGTCCCGGCTGCGGCCGCGGACGAACAGGGTCATCTCGCGGTCGTCCACCGGCACCTCGCTGATGCTG
Source organism: Methylobacterium sp. GC_Met_3 (assembly GCF_026540775.1). Lineage (NCBI taxonomy): Bacteria > Pseudomonadati > Pseudomonadota > Alphaproteobacteria > Hyphomicrobiales > Methylobacteriaceae > Methylobacterium > Methylobacterium sp. GC_Met_3. Next base: position 103,678 of record NZ_JALNUL010000015.1, on the reverse strand, counting down.
GCGGTCTCGGGCCGGAACCAGAAGGCCAGACCCCGCCCGCTCTGCCGGACCCGGCCGTTGCGGAAGCGGATGATGTGGCTGCTCGCCTCGCTCCGGAGCTGGGCGATCACACCGATGTTGCGGAGCGTAGCCATGATGGCCTCCTCAAAACTGCCCCGACCTGTCGAAGCGGAAGAGTTCGGCGGGGCGGAACGCCGTCCCGGCCTCGCGGGCGCCCGTCGGGGCGATCCAGCCCCGGTCGCGCATGCGGCGGCGGAAGGCGGATTTGTTGAGGGGCGCGCCGCGGATGGCCGCGTGCACGTCCTGGAGCTGCCGGAGGGTGAAGTGCTCCGGGAGCAGCGCGAAGCCGACATCCGTGTAGTCGAGCTTGCCGCGCAGCCGCTTCACGGCGAGCGCGAGGATGTCGACGTGGTCGAAGGCGAGGGCGAGGGGCGCCCCGTCCCCCGTCTCGGCCGAGACCGGGCCGCCGGCCTCGCCCGCCCAGGGCACGACCAACATCGCCGCCGTCAGCGCGGCGCCACCCGCCAGGGCCTCGGCGAAGGCCGCCTCCGGCAGCAGCGCCAGGTAGGCGACCGAGACGATGTGCATCCGCGGATCCCGGTCCACGGCGCCGAAGGTGTAGAGCTGCTCGAGCCGCGCCCGCCCGATCCCCGCCTTGTCGTGCAGCACCCGCTCCGCGGCGGCATCGAGGGTCTCGGCGATGCCCACGAACCCGCCCGGCAGGGCCCAGAGGCCGGCCTGCGGCTGCTGGCTCCGCCGCAGCAGGAGCGCGGCGAGCCGCCCTGCCCGGATCCCCATGAGGACGAGGTCCACCGCCAGAGCGGGCCGGTCGTAGGCCGCAGGATCGTAGCCTGCCAGGAACTCGGGTTCGGTCATCGGTCGATTTCTACTCAGGTTGAGCATAAGTAAGACGCAGATTGCGCATATGTCAAGACGCGAGCGGGTCCGTCAGGAAGCGCCGCTTGGCGCACGGCTCTGCACCGGCTCCGCACAGATCCGCCCGGGCGCGGCCGGCGGGTGCGGCCCGAGCCTGGAAAAGGGCGAAGCTTCTCGTGGCGGCGCAGCGGCGGGCGCGGGAGCTTCAGCGTCGAGCCGGCCCCGATCCGCCGGCGCAGGAGGTTTCCCCGATGCCGTTCTTCGCTCCACGATCCGCGGTCGAGCCCCCGCGCAACGCCGCCTTGTCACCGCTCTTCCTTGCGCTGCTGGCGCTCCTCGTGATGCTCGCCTCGGCCCAGGCGGCGCCGGGTGCAGAGCGGGGCGGCCTCAGGCTGCACGGGCCGGCCGGCACCGCGCCGGTCGAGGCCGTCCAGCTCGCGACCGACATCAGCGTCGATGTCAGCGGCCCGACCGCCCGGGCCACCGTCACCCAGGCCTTCCGCAACGTCACGGCGGACTGGGTCGAAGGCACCTACGTGTATCCCCTGCCGGAGGACGCGGCGGTCGACGGGATGAAGCTCGTCGTCGGCGCCCGCGTGATCGTCGCCGACATCCGCGAGCGGGCGGCGGCCAAGCGTGCCTACGAGGCCGCGAAGGCGGCCGGGCAGTCGGCGGCGCTCACCGCGCAGGAGCGGCCCAACATCTTCACCAACGCGGTCGCCAATATCGGCCCCGGCGAGACGGTGCTGGTCCAGATCACCTACCAGCAGACGATCCCCGTCTCCGGCGAGACCCGGATGCTGCGCCTGCCCCTGGTGGTCGCGCCCCGCTACAATCCGGCTCTCAGCGCGGTGGACGCGGTCTCCCTCGACGGCGTGGCCGAGGCGGCCCGCGACCCGGTGCCGGATCGCGCCCGGATCAGCCCACCGGTGCTCGACCCGGCCCTGTCCCAGCCGACCAACCCGGTCGCCGTCACGGTGCGGCTCCAGGCGGGCTTCGCGGTCGGCGCCGTGCTGAGCGCGACCCACGCGATCCGCGTGACCGAGACCGGCCCGGAGGCGCGGACCATTACGCTCGCTGACGGCGTCGTACCGGCCGACCGCGATCTCGAGTTGACTTGGACACCGGTCCCGAACCGGGTGCCTGATCTCGGATTGTTTCGCGAGACCGTGGCTGGCCGGACCTACCTGCTGGCCGCGGTGAACCCGCCGGCAATTGAGACCGACCCGGGCGCCCGGCCGGCGCGCGACGTCACCTTCGTCATCGACAATTCCGGCTCGATGTCGGGCGCCTCGATGCGGCAGGCCAAGGCCGGGCTGCTGGCCGGGCTCGGCCGCCTGACCGCACAGGACCGCTTCAACGTCATCCGCTTCGACGACACCTGGGACGCGCTGCATCCCGAGCCGGTCCCGGCCACGCCGGCGGCCCTGGCTGAGGCCGAGCGCTTCGTGGCCGCCCTTGAGGCCCGCGGCGGCACCGAGATGCTGGCGCCGCTCAAGGCGGCCCTGGCCGATCCCCATCCGGAGGACGGGCGCGTGCGCCAAGTCGTGTTCCTCACCGATGGCGCCGTCGGCGACGAGGAGCGGATCTTCGCGGCGATCCACGCCAATCTCGGGCGCACGCGCCTGTTCATGGTCGGCATCGGCTCGGCGCCCAACGGCCACCTGATGCGCCACGCCGCCGAGATCGGCCGCGGCAGCTTCACGGAGATCCGCGACCTCGCGCAGGTCGGCGACCGGACCCGCGCGCTCTACGAGAAGTTGGAATCCCCGGCCGTCACCGACCTCACCGCGACCTTCTCGGTCCCAGGCGTTGCGGTCACGCCGGGCGCGCTGCCCGACCTGTACCGCGGCGAGCCGCTGGTCTTCGCCGCGCTTCTGCCGGTGGCGTCGGAAGGAACCGTGACCGTTTCGGGCCGGGTGGGCGGCCGGACCTGGACCCGGACGCTCCCCCTCGCCGAGGCGGGCGCGGGCGCCGGCATTTCCAAGGTCTGGGCGCGCTCCCGGATCGGCGAGACCGAGACGGCGCGCATCACCGGGAGCCTCGGCGCCGACGCGGCCGACGCCACCATCCTGGCCCTCGCCCTGGAGCACGGCCTGACGACGCGGCTGACCAGCCTCGTGGCCATCGACGCCACCCCGCGCCGGGCGCCCGGCACGCCCCTCGTCGCCGCAGACCTGCCGCTGAACCTGCCCGCGGGCTGGGACTTCGCAAAAGTGTTCGGCACGGACCGGCCCGGCGTCGCGCCCGCCGACGACAGGGCAGCCCGGATCGTGCCGATCCGTGCCGACGGCGCAGCCATCGACCTGCCGCAGACCGGGGCCGGGATCCTGGCGCAGCTAGCCCTGAGCCTGCTCCTCGCCCTGCTGGGCCTCCTGCTGAGCATCGGCCTGCGGCGCAGCGGCCGGCCGGTCGGGGACGCGCGGTGAGCCGCGGCCCGGCAACCGGACTGGGGAGGGCCCTCGCGGCCCTCCTCACCCTCGCGGGAATCGTGCTGGCGGCGCAGGCCGCCTGGATCCCCGCCAAGGCCGCCCTGGCGCAGGTGCTGCTGGAGCGCGCCTTCGCCCGCACCCTGGCGGAAGGCCGGCCCGCCCGGCCCTGGCCCTGGGCCGACACCGAGCCGGTCGCCCGCCTCACGGTCGCCGGCCACAGCTTCGTGGTGCTGCGGGGCGGAAGCGGCCAGGCCCTGGCCTTCGGCCCCGGCCATCTGGACGGCACCCCGGAGGCCGGCGCGCCCGGCACCGCGATCTTCGCCGCCCACCGCGACACGCAATTCGCGGTGCTGGGGCAGCTCGGCCCCGGCGATCCCGTCACGGTGACCGGCCGCGACGGCCGGACCCGGCGCTTCCGCGTCACCGGCACGCGGGTAGCGCGCTGGGATGCCTCGGGCATCGATCCTCAGGCCCCCGGCCGGCACCTCGACCTCGTCACCTGCTGGCCCTTGGAGGCGCTCCAGTCCGGCCCGCTCCGGCTGATCGTAGAGACCGAGCTGGCTTCGGAGGCGGGGCGGTCCTGACGGGTCTGCGTGGACAGGCAGCTTGGCCGCGCTTGCGCAAATGTGCGGTTTCGTGCGGATCTGTGCGGGCCAAGCCCGTGCGAGCCGTGCCTGTGAGCGAGATCGAACTGTCCGAGGCGCAGAGCCGCGCCATTGCCCAGACCGTGCGCGAGGCGCTGGCCCGCCGGCGCATCTCCCGGCAGACGCTGGCCGAAGAGGCCCGGATCAGCCTCTCGACCCTGGAGAAGGCGCTGGCCGGCCGCCGGCCTTTCACCCTGGCGACCACGATCCGGCTTGAGGAGGCGTTGGGCCAATCCCTCCGGCAGCCGACGGGGCCGGCCTCGGCTCCGGACCTGCCGCGTCACGCCCCCGATGAACTCGGAGCCTACGCGCAGGAGGGCGTGTCCTGGCTGGAGGGCCGCTATCTCACCTTACGTCCGTCGTTCGAGACGGCGGGGGCGATTTTCGCCTACCGCACCGAGATTGCGTGGGATGCGGACAGCGCGCGCTTGGTGTTTCGCGAGGCTGAGCGGGTCGACGCCCCCTTCGCGCAGTCCGGCAGCGTCGCCGTCCCGAGCCAGTCGGGCATGATCTATCTCGTGACCAACTGGCACGGGCAGCATCGCCTCGCGGTGTTGTGCCGTCCCAATATTCGCGGTGCGATGTACGGGATTCTCACCACGCTCCACGCCGGCCGCGGCACGCAGCTCACGCCCGCTGCGGCACCGCTCGCCCTGCTGCCGGAGCGCCTCGCGGCTGACCTGGGTTACGGCCGCATTGCGCCGCATGAGCCGGCTTACGCGGCCTATCAAACGCATCTCGAACGGGTCCACACGGATGGCTACGCCACGTTCTTCACCGGTGCTCCCTAGGTCTCCCGCTTCCGCGCCGCCAGATTGTCTCACGGCGCCTTAGCATCGTCGGGGCGTGCCGGCGGCGATCGGGGCAATGTGGCCCCGGGCGCTTCCGTCTGGTGCCAAACCCGGCACGGCCGCGCTCACGCGCCGGCGGGGCAAGCGGGATGCGGTGTTCTCGGTCGAGGCGGGGTTCGGCGTCGGCCACGTCGGGCTCGACCCCGGGGCTGGCCGCCCTGTTGTCGACCAGCGCGGCCATCGCGAGCCTGCCCGGTGCGCGACCCCCTTGGCGTCAGCGACGATGCGAAAGGCTTGGCCGAGGATGCTTGGTTCGAGCGGTTTGTAAGCCGGCTTGGCCGCGCGCTGACCAGCGTCCCACTCGCGCACAAAGTGCCGAAAGTCGAAGTTTGCCGGTTGGCCCACTTCAAGCCCTCGATATCGCGAATCGCAATGCTTCAGTCGCTGACGACGGTGGGCCAAGGGCTCGCGCCGTGATGGCGTGGATCGAGCGGGGAGGCGCTCGCTGGTCGCAGAGACATCTATCAGCGTGCGGGGAGGGCGGTAAAACACTTTTCAAGCCGCAATCTGAGTGCGTGGCCGAGATCAGAACGGCTCGAGCGTCGCAAGAATCCGATCTAATAACGATCCGAGGGACGGTGTTGAAATCGATCGTCAGATATAAGCAGTCGCGCATTGTTATCGATTGTCGGAAAGATATTTTGGCACATCAATTTTGGCCAGTATTGTGCCCAGGAGCGTTCTTCATTAATTAAATTTTGCCCATTTCAATTTTTGATCGAAAATAATGCCGAGCGAATCCGCGAGTGCGCGATGTTACGGCGCGAATATGGTATTCGTGAGGAGAATAGATCTGGCGTCGCTGATTCGGCGTGACCGAGGGCTTAGCCATTCCCCACGACGAGCCATGTATCCTTCCGGAGTGCTTAAGCTTGCGGTCCGCAGGCTTCGGACTCGTACGCGAAGACGTCGTCATCCTGCTCGCCGACCTCGTCGAATCCGTGCGTCTCATGCGACAGCACGAATACGAGACTGTCAGTCGATGGATGAGCTTTGTTGAGGTTGTCTCGCATGAGATATTACCGCGATATGATGGAGTGCTCATAAAGAGTCTTGGCGACGGCCTTCTGCTGCGGTTCCAAGCCGTATCCAACGCGGCGTCCGCCGCGCAGGACATGCATCGGGCGGCCGCCCGTCTAAATGTCGGATTGCCCGAGGATCGACATTTTCACCTCCGTGCCGGCTTGAACGTGACCGCGGCTTGGAGTGACGGCAGAGACGTATACGGCACGGGCATTAATCTGGCGGCGCGGCTTGCGACGCTGGCTGGCCCAGGCGAAACTATCGCTGGCACCTCGGCGTATGAGGGGCTTGCCGCCGCGCTCGCTCAATTGGGCGGCCCCGGTGACACCATCGGAAACGCCGCCGCCCGAGATGAGCTGACGCACGGGGTGGATGCCTCTTGCGAGGATCTCGGCGACTGCTTCCTCAAGCATTTCGACAAGCCGGTCCGGGCCTATCGGATCGGGCCCGCTGCTCCGCGAACGACCATGCCTGCCCGGCGCGACTCCGAAGCGGCAATGGTACCGTCGATTGCGGTCATTCCCTTCCAGGCGAACAGCACGACAGCGGCTTATCTCGATGTCGGCACCCTGATCGCCGATGGTGTCATGTGTCGCCTTTCCAAAAACACGAACCTTAAGGTCATCTCACGACGGTCGACCGCTGTATTCCGGGATCGATCCGATGCCATGGAGGAGATTTCGGCCTGTCTAGAAGCGACCTATGTCCTCAGTGGCAGTTATGTCGCAAATCGCGGTAACATCCTGGTTACGGCAGAGCTGTCCAAGTCTCGCGGCCATCGGGTGCTGTGGGCTGATCGCTTCAGCGGACGGGTCGATGACCTCCTCCAGGCAGACAGTGAGCTCGCAGCTCTCATCGCCCAAGCTACGCATGGGTCGATCTTCGAAACGGAAATCGAACATATCCGGACCCAGCCCCTGCCGAGCCTGGAGAGCTACTCCTTGCTTCTTGGCAGCTCCACCATGATGCATCGCTCGAACAGGCAGGATTTCCTGCGGACTCGCCAACTCCTCGACGAACTGATCAACCGACACAACCGCATGGCCGCGCCGCACGCCCTGCTGGGCAATTGGTTCGTCCTGCGCGTCACGCGGGGGTGGTCCGAGAACCGTGATCAGGAAGCGGCCGAAGCCTTGAACTCGACGCACGCAGCACTCGACCGCAATCCCTCAGATGCCCTCGCCCTCGCGACAGAAGGTTTCGTCTACTGCCATCTGCTGAAAGACCTTGATGTTGCGCGGGCGCGTTGCGACGAGGCCATTGCTGTCAACCCAAGTCATGCTTTGGGCTGGCTCTACCGCGGGACGGTCCACGCCTTCCTCGGGAATGGCGAAACGGCGGTCGCGTCGACACGGCGCGCGCTGGAACTCTCGCCCCTCGATCCTCTCCGCTACTACTTCGAGTCGCTCGCTGCGACGGCCGAACTGTCGGCGCAGGATTATGAGAACGCGGAGCGGCTCGCGCGCTCATCCTTGATGCTCAACCGCATGCACCTGTCGACCTGGCGTGTGCTCACGATCGCGCTCGTGAACCAGGGCCGGATGAGCGAGGCCCGCGAGGCTCTTCGAAACGTCCGTCAGCTCGAGCCTGCGCTGACCGTCGACGGTTACTTGGCCAGGATGCCCAACGCGAACCTCAACACGGGCCGAGACTGGGCACGGTGCTTGGCAGCGGCTGGATTGCCGTCGGGGTGACGACCCAATCTGAGAGGGGGAAGCAATGGCACAGTTGGGCGGGGCAGGCGGTGCTGGTGGGGCAGGCGGTGCCGGAGGGGCAGGCGGTGCCGGTGGGGCAGGCGGTGCCGGCGGGGCAGGGGGAGCCGGCGGGGCAGGGGGAGCCGGCGGGGCAGGCGGCTCGGTGCTCGGCACGCTCGCCGATGCCTATGCCAATCCGATCATGGTGGATGCGCTGATCCTCGAACGCGAAGGGATTGTTACGAACAATCTCACGCTGCACGCGCCTGCACTCCCAGCGATCGACGCACCCAAGCAGCTTGAACGTTGGGAACCCTGGGTTCGTGCTTACATCGCGATTGGAGATCTGCTGCAAGGCATCGTCTTCCAAGACACGCCATCTGGCTTCAGGGTTTCTCGCGGCCCGGATCTGATCGCGCAGATCGATCGGCCGCAACGAGCGACTTTTGCCGCTCAGATCCCGCTGGTCCTCAGTTGGGCGGAACTGCGCAGCGAGCGTGCCACCGAGATCATGGCGCAGATTGATCCGCAGTACGCTTTTTGGTCCTCGGTCGTCTATCTGCATCCCGATCGCACCAAACGCACGTTCGAACTAATCAACATTGTCTTGCAGTTCTGCGTTTACGTGGAGATGCGGCTGAAACAAGCCTTGGCCTGCTGGCGTCCGATCGAATACAGCGCCCAGGTGCAGCCGATGATCACGACGCCGGGGCATGGGAGCTTCCCCAGCGGACACGCGACGCAGGCTCATGCAGTCGCCTATGTTCTCAAGGTGCTGCTCGGGCTCGAGCCGCAGTACACGCAGATCGTCGAGCAGCTTGATCGCCAAGCCGCGCGGATCGCCACGAACAGGGTCATCGCCGGCGTCCACTTCCCGGTCGACAACATGGCCGGACGGATGCTTGGTAAGGCGCTCGGCGAATACATCGTCGGTCGCTGCACCGGGCAGGTCGCTTTCCCAGGTCGTACATTCGTCGCGTCCGCAATCAACAGCGCTCCGACGACCGACTTCAACCCGTTCAATGCGGCCCAGACCGCGCTCGGGGCCCCGTTCTACGCACATGCGCCGGGCGGACCGATCCCGGTCTCACCGTTGATGAAGCATTTCTGGACGCGGGCGCACGACGAGTGGGTCGGACGCTATCCGTGAGCGGTCGAGGAGGCTGTGGCGATGCTCGACGTCGAATCCGATCCCTGGTCCGATCTGCCGAAATGCTTTGGGCCCTATCTCCGCTATGCGATCGCCACGAGATTCCGTGATTTCGCATTGCTTCACAGCCGGAAGCATAAACTCTTCCTGCTCGTTGCGTTCAAGCGGGCGGGATCGGCATCGGCCTTCGTGAAGGCGATGGGGCGGGACGCCTCAGTCGATGTCGAGCTCGGCCCGGACAGCGAGCAGCGCTGCTTCGCGACCGTGTTCACGGATTTGGAGGGGGTGACGGCGCCCCTGACTGCCGCGATATGGGACGCCTTCGTCGATCAGGTCGAGCTGTCGCTCCCGATCAAGCGCGCCGCCGTGACGAGACGTCAGCACAGGGTTCACCATCGCCATCACCGCGCGCCTCACACGCCACCCGGCCCTGTCCTCATCGGCCTGCTCGACGATGGTTGCCCCTTCGCGGCGGCCCGGTTCCTGAGAGGTCCAAACAGCACGCGCGTGCGGGGCATCTGGGATCAGAATCTGGGAAAATCGCCGATCTCGTTCCCGGACAACCAAGGCACCCTACGCCAATTCGGCATGATTCCGGCTGATTTTCTCTACGGCTTGGAATTCAGACGCGCGCCTCTGCCCCCCTCCGCGCCAACAGGGCTCGATCTCGACGCGTGGATCGCGCTCCATGCCGGGAGCGGGAGCCTTGATGAGGACGGCTGCTACGCGGACGCCGATTTTCGGCGTCTCTTGTCGCGCCAGTCGCACGGCGCGCACGTGATGGATGTTCTGGCCGGGATTATGCCGACCGCGTTGCGTGTCGGCCCCACCGGTCCTGGCACTGATAACAGGGATCCACCAAGCTGGCAGAACGGGACTGACCCGGCGTCCAGCGCGGACATCGTCTTTGTTCAGTTTTCTGACGATTGCATCAAGGACGCCACCGGCGTGTGGCTGAAAGCCTACATCTTCGACGGCATCCGGTACGTGCTGTCCTACGTCGACCCGGACCACACCGAGCACGTCATCATCAACATCAGCTACGGGATCACGACGGGCCCCCATAACGGCACGTCCGAACTTGAAAGAGCGCTTGCCGCGTTCGTGGCGGACTTCAACGGCACGCCAGGCAAACCGAGATTGGAGATCGTGCTCCCAGCGGGGAACAGCTACCTCAGCGATAGCCATGTCTGCCACGTCGGCGGACCCAAACCGGGCGACCTGTGTGAATGGGTCTGGCGCCTGTTACCCGACAACCCAGTCACGTGCTTTGCCGAGGTCTGGATGCCCGGCAGCGCGGCGCAGGCCGTCACCATCACGCTGACCGCGCCGAGCGGCGCGACCGCCTCCTCGGCCGCTGTCCCGCCGCCGGGTGCGCCAGCCGCGGCGTTCCAGGTCTCCTCGCCGATCACGCAAGGCACGGACACGCTCTGGCTGTTGGCGGTTCAGGCGACCCAAGACACCGCGGAACATGGCGACTGGCGCATCACCATCTCGGGTATCCCGCAAGGCGCTGAAATCCACGCCTACGCGGCCCGCAGCGACCCGAACATCGGCGTCCGCACCGGTGCCAAACGATCGTATTTCGTCGACGACGCGTGGCGCCTGGCCAGGTCCGCCGAGGCCGATCTGACCTATGTCGACGGCGCTTTCGATGACGCCGGCTCACTCATCCACCGCGACGGTACCCTGAACGGGATCGCCACCGCAGGCGACAGCAACGTGCATGTGGCGGGTGGTTACATCCTCGCGAATGGCCGCCGTGCTGCGTACTCATCGGCGGGACCTGCGCGCCCTGGCCCGCTCACGCTCCGCGCTGGTCCGGACTTCCTGCTGCCTACGGACGGTACGTTCGCGCTCAAGGGCCTGCGGGCCGGCGGCAATCGAACCGGCAGCGTCTTCCGCCTGATCGGGACCAGTACGGCGTCACCCCAGCTCGCCCGTCAACTCGCGAACCCTCCGCTTCCGGCACCAACCCAGGTGCCGACCACTCCGGGCGAGATCGCGAAGCGCGGCGGCGGGAATTTGAAACCGGCGTGACGGCGCGTCGCGCGCAGGCCGATGCGCGTTGCGACAAGAGCGCTTTCGCCGCGCGTTTCAGCGGTCGACACGGTGCTTCCTAACGAACAATTGTTCTGCGCCGCTTCCGCAGGAATAAATCCGTTTCTGGAAGAATATCTTATATTCAATGCTGCCGTAAAAACAGTATTTCACTGAATGTCACGCCTATGTCGTCGAGCTCACGCTCCGAAAAATGATACAGGCAACGGCGGGCACTTGAAACGCGCTTCTGCGTCTCGAGTAGCTTGACCAGGAACAGCAGCATCGCCAGCCTCCGCAGGGTGGATGCCAATGCGTTATCAGATTTCAGAAAATGCTGGTGTGAGCCGCCTCACATCACGTTGCTTTGGGCTCGCCGCATCTCGCATTGAAAAGGGATGCTTGTTTCGAGCCAAGAAGACGGTTCTGTGGGCTCGATGAATTCGGTCGCCCTGAGAGTCGAGCTTTCCCGAATGAGAGGTCCGATCGAAGGAGGGGCGGTCAGCTTCGAACCTCGCCATCACCCAACGCGATTTTCGCCAGGGCTGCACGGTCGCGGATTGTGCAGGCACCCGGAGCCAGCGCGATGAAGCCTTTGCGCTGCCAGACCGAGAGATGCCGGTTGATGCCCTCGCGGGACAGGCCGACCATGTGGCCTAGCTCGCGCTGCGTCGTGAGCACACGGACATCGTTGCGCTCCGTGTGTCCGGCGAGCGTAAGGAGCGTCTTCGCCAAGCGCTGCTCGGCGCAGACGAACGCGTAATCGGACAATTGCTGGCTTGTGCGCCGCAACCGCCCGCTCAAGATCCCCAGGAGTCTGACCGCGAGAATGGGGAAGTCGTTGAGGATCGGAAACAGGTCTCGCCGTTCGAGGAGAAGGAGGTAGCAATAGGTCGCCGCGATCGCATCAGCCGTTCGCAGCCCGTCATCAAGCATTGCGATCTCCCCAAAGACTTCGTTAGGACCAATGAGATTCATGATGAGCTCGGATCGGCCCTCCGGACAGCTCGTAGAGATCCGGACATAGCCACTGACAACTGCAAAGAGCCCATGGCTCTCATCGCCTCGGCTAAAGACACGCCGACCGCAGTTGAACGTGAGGGGCTGAGCGCGCACGCTGAGGCGCTCGATGACAGCCTGCGGCGCATCCCGGAACAACTCATGCCGCGACAGCGCGGTCCGCTTGTCAAAGACGGTAGCGCCTTTGCCGGACGACACGTGGCAGGCTCCCGCCTAACGGACAGCGTTGCGCAAGCTGCGCGCGGATCTGGCCGGCAGTCCGAAGGACGGTGCCGAAACAGAGGATGTCGACCGGCAGTCTCGTCTCGGCGCGCCCATGCTCGACCCCATACGTGCTGTACCGGCCGGGGTGCGACGGTACTTAGATGCCGCCGGGTGGCGAAAGGACAGTATAAACAGGGGGCGATACGGGACAAGTTTGCACTTCGCTCGCAAGCAAGTGCCTTCTGCCCACTGGCCCCTGGGGCATGCGGCAATGGATGAGCCGGGATGGAGCTTCCAAAGGTCGAGCGACGGATCTTTGCCGCCTTTCCAGATCCGTTTTTGTGTCCGTGTCTGCCCCGCGAGAGTGACGAAGGTCACACCCGCTCGGAGAGGAGAAATCGTAGGCTGCGGGCCCTTGAGGGTTTGTTCGACGCGAAATTGACGCGAGGCCGCAGATGCACGCATCCGCAAAACAGGCGTTCGTAGGATCTGCCAGCACGTTGGCCAGTTCTCAAGATCAGAAGCGGGCCCCATTTTACTGGGACGGCCTTGCGGACGAGCACCGACGCGCGTTCGACTCAGCGCCTGTAGCTGCCGCGCTGGAAGCGTTCGTTGACCATTTCGAGGAGGGCGTGGCGGTCGTCGACAGATTCGGCTGCGCCCTGTTCTTGAACCGGGAGGCCCAAGGCATTGTGCGAGGTCCTCACCTGCGCCTTGCAAACGGCCGACTCTGCGCCAGCGCGCCGAGCGGCAGCGTAGCGCTTCGCACGGTGATTGCCGACTGCGCGGCCAGCGGCCTTGGCGGGTCGCTTCGGCTCGGGGCTGATGAGGAGACGCTGCTGATCGCGGCGAGCGCGTTTCCGTCAGGGGCCGGCGCGGATGTTGATCGCATCGTGCTTCTGCGCCTGATCGATCCGATCAACGTTCGGCCTCCAACCAAAGCGGCGCTGCAGGCTCAGTTCGGTCTGACGGCCACTGAGGCTGCGTTCGCGCTTGAGATGCTGGCCGGAAACGACCTCGCGGCGAGCGCAGCGCGTCGCAGCATTACGCTCAACACGGCGCGGGTTCACTTGCGCCACATTTTCGAAAAAACGGATACACGTCGTCAAGCCGCTTTAATGCGTCTCCTCCTGCTCTGCCCCAAGCCGATTGTGGAACAGAGTGCGCCAGCCGCCTGCAGATAAGCCAAACCGGAATCCCGTTTAAGTCTTGCTCGGATGTGGTGTTCAACGGGTCGAATCGAAACGCGGCATTGTCCCGGCAGTCGTGAGTCCACTGAGACGGAAAACTCTATCTGGCTAAAACTACAATAAATCTTTGATCTTTGCTGGAAATAGAAATAAATATTGTTCCGATCGGCATCGACCGCAGGATCGGACATTCGACTTGGCGCCCATCTTTGCCATTCGAGGAGTCTCGCCGACTGCTCCGAAGCGCACGTCGGTCAAGGCCGGGCTGCGAGTCCACGTAAGCCACTTCAGGCCTCCGGCTTCGATCGAATAATCGCCCCCGCCGAGGGTCTTGCCTGTAATGGCCGAGCCATCGATGCTGCGCCGCATCGGATAGCCTGCGCCGGGAGCGATCCATGGAAACGATCGGCCGTGACCTGCGCGAGATGCAGCGCATCCCCCTCGCTGCATCACATGTCGCCGCATTGCGGGCGATCGGGGCCGAGAAGCATTACCCCGCCGGCGCCTTTCTCGTCCGTGCCGGTGATCCAGCCGATCGCTTCGTGTATGTCGAGGCCGGCGAGATCGAAGTCGTGAATCCCTTCACGGACGAGCGCCATCTGCCCTCCACCCTTGGTCCGACCCAGTTCATGGGCGAGATCTCGTTTCTGAACGGCGGCGTCTGGTCGATGCCCATGCGGGCGAGCGCGGATACGGTCGTCACCGAGGTGCCGCGCCCCGCGATGCTGCGACTGATGTCCGAGATCCCGGAGATGTCGGACATCATCATCACAGTCCTCGCCGCACGGCGGCGGCGGCAGCTCGACTCGCACGACGGCACGCTCGTGCTGATCGGTGAGGACGACGACCGCAGCGTACGGCGGATCGCCGAATTCGCGAGCCGCAACCGGCTTCCCTACAGGACCTATCCGCTGGGCAGCCCGGAGGCGGCGAGCGTCGCCACGGCCTGCTCGATCTCGGCGAGCCGACCGGCCGTCATCTTCGGCCGGGACGTGGTCGTGACCGAGCCGACGCCCGCCAAGGTCGCGCGGCTGCTCGGCCTCGACTACAACCTCGTCGACGACGAGGCCTTCGACGTCCTCATCGTAGGCGGCGGCCCGGCCGGGGTGGCAGCGGGCGTCTATGCGGGTGCGGAGGGACTGCGCGCGTTGGTCATCGAGGATGTGGCGATCGGCGGCCAGGCCGGCACATCGAGCCGGATCGAGAACTACATGGGGTTCCCGACCGGGATCTCGGGAGCTGACCTCGTTTGGCGCGGCGAGATCCAGGCGATGAAGTTCGGCACGCGCTTCGCGATGCCGCGGCGCGTGGCGAAGTTGGAACGGCTTGAGGACGGATCGTTCTGTGCGACGTTCGAAAACGGCCGGCGCGTCCGGGGACAGGCCGTCGTCGTCGCGACCGGCGTCCAGTACCGGAGATTGCCGATCGACCGCCTCGAAGCGTTCGAGGGCGCAGGCATCTACTACGCTGCAACGGAGATCGAGGCGCGCTACTGCCGGAATGTCGAGGCGATCGTCATCGGCGGTGGCAACTCGGCGGGCCAGGCCGCGATGTATCTCAGCCGCTCGGCGCGACACGTTCGCCTCTTGGTGCGCGGGCCATCGCTCGCGACCTCCATGTCGAGGTACCTGTCGAGCCGGCTGGAGGCAGACCCGGCGATCACCATCGAGTACGGGGCCGAAGTCACCGCCCTGCACGGCGACGACCATCTCGACGCGGTGACGATCCGCACCGTCGCCGACGGAACGACGCGCAGGATCTTGACCTGTGCCGTGTTCGTCATGGTGGGCGCCGCCCCCAACACCGGCTGGCTCTCGGGGCTCGTCGAGCTCGATGGCCACGGCTTTGTCCTGACCGGAGACGCGATCGGCGGGCGTTCGCCTTATGCGACGTCGCATCCGGGAATCTTCGCGGTCGGTGACGTGCGCGCCAACTCCGTCAAGCGGGTCGCAGCCTCGGTCGGCGAGGGATCGGTCGTCATCTCCAAGGTGTGGGAGCACGTTCGGACGTAGATCACGCCGCCCGGCACGCATCCGACCGGAGCGCCGGATCCCCCGACGACCGGGCTCTCACTCCTGCGCTTGCGGCCCGGCCGATCATAACGTTCGGCGCAGATCCTCGAAACGTCGACGTCGAGGTCGGCGACGACGTCAGGCGTCCCCTGTCGCAGAGGCGGCGAGGAAATCGACGAAGGCGCGGATGCGCAGTGAGCGGCGCGCGTGGCTGACATCCACCGCGTGGACATCCTCGGCCGCATCTCGATCATACGCCTCAAGCCGAGGATAAAGCGAAGCCGCGTTGCCCCGGTGTCCACATGGGGCCGAGCGCCACACCATGGTCGTAGCGCCGACCCGACCTAGTTCGGTGGCCGGGTCCCGAGACGCGACGGGGTAACCAGGGTCGGGAAGCAGCCCTCGATGTCTCTGACGAAGCGGATCGTGGGCCTGGTCGTGCTGGCGCTGATCCCCGCATTGGCTGTCCAGGGCTACAACGTGTACGCGCTTCGGGCCGCCCGCGCCGAGGCCGTCCGGAACGAGGCCATGCGCGGGGCCCGGGCGGTCGCCGCCGACCTGGGGCAATTCGGTCGCGGGGCGCGGCAGATTCTCGGCATCCTGGCCGGCATCTCCGAGATCCGCGGCAAGGACGCACGGGCCTGCACGGCGTATCTCGCGACGGTCGTCGGGAAGGTGCCCGGTTCGTTTTTCTTCGGCGTCGCCGAACCGGACGGCCGCATCCGGTGCAACACCATGGGGTCCCCGGTGGGAGCCTACACGGTCGCTGACCGGTCCTACTTCCAGGAGGCGATGCGCACCGGCGGCTTTGCCATCGGGGAGGTCGTGTCCGGCCGGGTCACCGGCCGGCCCACCATCCAGTTCGCCCAGGCCATTGCCGACGATGACGGCGACGGTCGGCCCGACGGCATCGTGATCACCAGCATCGACCTGTCCTATCTTGCGGCCCGGCAGTCCGATGCCGGGTTGCCGCCCGATGCCGCCATCACGGTCGCGGACCGGCAGGGCACGATCCTGGTCCGCCTGCCTGACCACGAGGCGTGGGCGGGCAGGCCGCTCCCTCCGGCCTTCTGGAAGGCCCTGACGGACCATAGGGGCCGGGTCGCCGACCTCATCGGTTTGCGGGGCAACCCGCGGATCACGGCGGTGGCCGGTGGCACGCCGGGGGATCTCGACACCATGACGGTGGCGGTGGGCCTGTTGCCCGCCACCGCCTTCGCCGACATCGATGCCGCGACCCACCGCGGGATCGTTCTGATCGGCCTCGGAGCGATCTTGGCGATCGGCGCCGCGCTCCTGGCCGGACGCGCCTTCATACGCCGGCCCGTTCAGCGCCTGCTGGGTGCGGCCGGCGCCTGGCGCGCCGGCGAGTTGGAGACACGGACCGGATTGTCCGGACGCGGCGAGTTCGGCCAGCTCGGCGAGGCGTTCGACGCCATGGCGGCATCGCTGCAGAGGCACCAGGGCGAGTTGCGCGAGGAGGTCGCCCGCAGCCGCGTCCTGCAGGAGCGGCAGACGATGATGCTGCACGAGTTGAACCACCGCGTCCGCAACACGCTTACCACCGTTCAATCCCTGGCCCGGCAGGCCCGCCGCGACGAGGACCGCGGCGAACGGCTTGAGGGGCGCATCCTCTCCCTGTCGAAGACCCACGACCTCCTCTCGCGCGACGACTGGGAGGGCGCCTCGCTGCGTACGGTGCTGGAGAACGAACTCTCCCCCTTCCGAGACGAGGAGGCACACCGCTTCGGCCTGCAGGGGACCGACATCGACCTGCCGCCGCGCTACGTCCTGGCCCTCGGGATGACGGTGCATGAGCTGACGACCAACGCGGCCAAGTACGGCGCGCTCTCGAACGAAACCGGCCGTATCGACGTCGCGTGGAAGGTCGTCGTCGGCGAGAGCGGCGCAAGGCGGCTCACCTTGGACTGGCGCGAGAGCGGTGGGCCGCCGGTGCGCGACCCGGTCCGGCGCGGGTTCGGCACACGCCTGATCACGGGCGGGGTCGGGCGGGAACTCGGCGGCAAGGTCAGCCTCGCGTTCGCCCCAGAGGGCCTGCGTTGCAGCCTCGACGTTCCCCTCGATGAGCCGGACCGGTTCACCTCGTTCGCGGACGTGCCCGAAAGCCGGCCGGTTCGCAGCGTCTGAAAGCCGGGCAACCGCTACCAAAAAAGGCGCTCGGGCCACCGTCTGTCACACGGGGGACGACGGGGTGCTCGAACTTCGGCTCCCCTTCGCCGCGTCGCGAGGGTCGCGGTCTCTGACCGGGATCCAGGCGCTCGGCGACGACGATCCGATCCTGATGGGCAAGCGCCTGACCGTCACATCAACGCGGCTGGCGTGGGACCGGATACGGTCGACCCGCTCCGCGTTCATGGCCGGAAAGCTTAATCCGCGCTGAACCGACCGGTTCAGGCTGCATCACGGACACGGCGGCATGCTCCGGCCATCGTCAACGGCGCCGACACGCGCGCAAGGAGCTTTCCCATGCCCATCATGCCCTGGATCCATGAGGCCCTCTATCTCGGCGGTTTCGCCGGACTGGTCATCGTAGCGCGGCAGGCGCTCGGACGGCGCGATCTCAGGCTGTCCGGCCTCCCTGGCCTCGAACGCCTGCGCCGTCCCTTCGCACTCGGCGCCACGTCCCGCGAGCGGCCTTGGTTCACATCGGCACGAACCAGCGGCAATACCGCCTTCGACGCGTGGCGCGACGGCGAGATCAGCCGGATCGAGGCGCAGCGCCAAGGACTCGAAACCCGTCTCAAGGATTTCGAGAGCTTCGTCGATAAGCTGAAGCGCGCCAAGGATCGGGCGACCTTCGAGCGCTTCGTGGCCGAACATCCCGCCGGATCAGGCGCGGTGGTCGACCGCGTCGGCATTGCCGATCATCCTGCTCACAAATCGGCTCCACCGTCCGAGCTGTCGCTCCCTTCGACGATCGGCTGATCGGTTGGTTGGCTGGCATCGAGCGATTCTGCGTCGACGCCCGCTCCAGCATCATGCGACGCCGCCCCGACGGATTCGGGTCCGCCCCTTCGGGGCGGCGAGCCTGTGCGCCGCTGTCAGGGCCGACAGGAGGGTCGCCTCGTCGACCGCGCTCAGGTCGCACCGCGTCGCGCCCATACGGCCCCAGCCGCCAGAGACCGGGCTGAACGCGTCGGGGACCTGTTCGCAGAAGAAATCCCGATGCTCCGGGTCGAACATCAGGTTGAGGTCCTGGCCCGCCTCGTCCAACGTCGCGAAGGTCTTGCGCGGCGTCCGGAAGGCG
Source organism: Methylobacterium sp. GC_Met_3 (assembly GCF_026540775.1). Lineage (NCBI taxonomy): Bacteria > Pseudomonadati > Pseudomonadota > Alphaproteobacteria > Hyphomicrobiales > Methylobacteriaceae > Methylobacterium > Methylobacterium sp. GC_Met_3. The sequence continues at coordinate 85,274 of NZ_JALNUL010000015.1, read as the reverse complement.
GTCCTGTGGAAGTGCAGGCCGGAGGTCACCGCCTCCAGCGTCGCGATGAGCGCCTTCACGCGTTCGATGTCGACGCCCATCGCTGCTCTCATCGTTTCGGTCGCCGAATGATCGGAGCGACCAACCATTGAGTCATCCGGCGCGACGCGATCTGTGTCGCTATGCCGTGCCACGTCGTCCGATCCGCGCCGCGTAGTTCGTGGGGGGGCGTCAGTCACCAAGATCATCGGTTCCTCCACGTATAGCCGAGCTGCAAGCGGCAATCGTGTGGAATGAGGCTACCAAGCTCGGACGTCCTGGCCGCCGAAGATGGTCGGCGTTGGCAGGTCGAAGATGAAGTAGGGATTGAGGCTCGGCGGCTTGCCGGCCGCGTCCAGCCGCCCCTGCTGCTCGGGGCTCAAGGCGACGTCCAGGGCAGCGATGTTCTGGTCCAGTTGCTCCGGACGGCTCGCGCCGACGAGAACCGACGAAACGCCGGGACGCCGCGCGACCCAGGCCAGAGCAACCTGCGCCATCGGACGTCCGAGTTCCGCCGCGACAGCGCGCAGCACGTCCACGACCGCGAAGTTGGCCTCCGTGAACAGCATGCCCCCGAACGGGTTGTCGCCGTTAAGCCGCCCGTCGCTGCCGCCCTGGCTCGCCGCGCCGGACCGGTCCGGGAGTGACCCCGCCGGTCCCGCCTGTGCGAGCTTCTCGCGCCCGTACTTCCCCGTCAGGAGACCCGCCGCCAGCGGGCTCCACGGGACCAGTCCCAGGCCGAGCGCCTTACCGGCGGGGAGGACGTCGAGCTCCACGCCGCGGTCGACCAGGGAGTAGCCGTATTGCAGGCCGACCGGCTCGGGCAGGCCGTGGGCGCGCGCCAGGGTGGCGATCTGCGCCGCGTACCACGCCGGGGCATTCGAGAACCCGTAATAGAGGATGTCCCCGCGAGCGACGGCATCGGTCAGGGCGCGCAGCACCACCTCGGGCGGGGTCGTCCGGTCCCAGACATGGGTCCAGTACATGTCGATCCAGTCGGTCCGCAGCCGCCGCAGCGAGCCCTCCAGGCCAGCGCGGATGTTGCGGGCGCTGTTGCCGCCCGCGAGCGGGGTGCCCTGAGCACGGGAGAAACCGCACTTGGTGGCGATGACCAGTCGGTCGCGCAGCCCGCGCTCCGCGACCATCGCGCCGAGCATCGTCTCGCTCTCGCCCCCGGAATAGACGTCCGCCGTATCGACGAAGTTGCCGCCGGCTTCGACGTAGCGGTCGAGGATCGCCGCCGAAGTCGCCGCGTCGCTGCCCCAGCGGCCCGCGCCGAAGGTCATGGTGCCGAGCGCGAGCGGGCTTACCGCCAAGCCAGAGCGTCCCAGGGTCCGATAGTGCGTCAGGTCCATCGCCGTACCTCTCTGGTGAGGATCGAGAGGTAATCCGCGACGCAGGCCGTGATTAGCCGTAAAGGTCGGTAAGGTCTTGTGAGCGTGGCTCAGGAATGCGGCGTGGTACCCTCGACGACCTGGCGGCCTTCGCGGCGGTGGCGCGGCATCGCAGCTTCACGCGGGCTGCGGCCGAGATGGGGGTGTCGGCTTCCGCCCTCAGCCACACCATGCGGGCGCTGGAGGAGCGGTACGGCGTGCGCCTTCTGGCCCGCACGACCCGAAGCGTCGCCCCGACCCCGGCCGGCGAGCGGCTTCTGCGGTCCCTCGGCCCGGCCCTCGACGAGGTTGCGAAGGGCCTTGACGCCCTGGCCGACTGGCGCGGGGAGCCCTCGGGCAGCTTGCGCCTGACGACGTTTCCCTACGCCGCCCGCACCATCCTCGAACCCCGGTTGCCGCAATTCCTGATCGACCACCCCGCCGTCTCGGTCGAGGTGGTGGTCGACGACCGGTTGACCGACATCGTTGCCGCCGGGTTCGATGCCGGCATCCGTTTCGGCGAAACCGTCGAGCGGGACATGGTCGCGGTCCGGGTTGGACCGGACCTGCGCACGGTGGTCGTCGGCACGCCCGATTATTTCGCCCGCTCTCCTCGCCCCGAGACGCCGGCCGACCTGGAGGCGCATCGCTGCGTGAACTATCGCCTCGTCGGCGGGGGCGGCCTGCTGCCCTGGGAGTTTGCCCGCGACGGGCGCGAGGTCCGTATCCGTGCGGCCGGTCAGCTGGTCGCCAACGATGGTCCCCTCGCGGCGGCCGCCGTGCGGGCCGGGGCCGGGCTCGGCTACATGCTGGAGGACGACGTGGCCGACGACCTCTCGGCCGGCCGGCTTATCCAGGTGCTGGACCCGTGGTGTCCGCCGTTCCCCGGATGCCACCTGTACTATCCCGACCGGCAGGTCACCCCGGCCCTCCGGAGCCTGATCGACGTCTTGCGCTGGCGGGAGCCGGCCGCACGGGGGCTCGTTGCGCCCCCGGATCGCCCCTGAGATCCAGCCCGCCTCAGGCGCCGCGCCAGCCGCGCGCAACCTCGCCGGCGAAATCGCGGTCGCTGCGCGACCGGTGACCGAGCAGGCCGGCGAAGCGCTCCAGCCACCGCAGAGAATCCTCGTCCCGACGGCGGTGTTCGTCAGAACCGTGCCGCGACACCGCCCATGATGGTGCGGGGTGCGCCCGGCGTGGCGTAGCGGTTCTGGAATGCACGATCGTAGTAGGTGGCGTCGAACAGGTTGTCGACGTTGAGGTAAATCCGCACCCCCGGCGTGATCCAATAGTAAGAGATTAGGTTGATCGTTGTGTAGTTCGGCAGCTTGTTAGACAGCACATAGCGGGGAAGATATCTCTCCTATCGAGAGGTGGGGCCTGGGGCGCCCGACCCAAACGCGGAGGCCCGCTCGTGAACCCTTCTGCCATCTCTCGCCGTGCCGTGCTGGCCGGCCTCGGCCTCGGTGGTCTCGCGGCCGCCGCGCCGGGCTGGGCTGCCGGCACGGTCACGCTGCCGCTGCCCGGTGGTCCCGACACGCGCGACCTCACGACCGCCTTCCCCGGCAAGGGGTCGATGATCCTGCAGCGCACCCGGCCGCCGCTCCTGGAGACGCCGTTCGACGTGTTCGACCAGGGTGTGTTCACGCCCAACGACCGCTTCTACGTGCGCTGGCATTGGGCCTCGATCCCCACCGACATCGACGCGAACGCCTTCCGGCTGACGGTGCGCGGACATGTCGACCGGGCGCTGTCGCTGTCGCTCGACGCGATCGCCCAGTTGCCGCGCTTCGAGATCGCGGCGGTCAACCAGTGCTCGGGCAATTCCCGTGGCCTGTTCGAGCCGCGGGTGCCCGGGGCGCAGTGGGCCAATGGCTCGATGGGCAACGCGCGCTGGACCGGCGTGCGCCTGAAGGACGTGCTCGACCGCGCCGGGGTGAAGGCGGGGGCCGTGCAGGTGCGCTTCAGCGGCCTCGACGAGCCGGTCGTGGACGACGCGCCGGACTTCAAGAAGTCGCTCGACCTCGACCATGCCCGGGACGGCGAGGTCATGCTCGCCTACGCGATGAACGGTGAGCCGTTGCCGCTGCTCAACGGCTTCCCGCTGCGCCTCGTGGTTCCGGGCTGGTACTCGACTTACTGGGTCAAGATGCTGTCCGACATCGAAGTGCTGGACAAGCCCGACGATCAGTACTGGATGAAGACCGCCTACCGTATTCCGGACGTGCCCGGGGCCAACATCAAGCCCGGCCAGACCGGCTTCAAGACGGTGCCGATCAACCGGATGGTCCCGCGCTCGTTCGTGACCAACCTGCAGGACGGCGCCACGGTCGCTGCCGGCGCACCGGTGGCCGTGCGGGGGATCGCCTTCGGGGGCGATTGCGGGGTGAAGACGGTCGAGATCTCCAGCGACGGCGGCGCGACGTGGACGCCGGCACGGCTCGGGGCCGACGCGGGCCCCTACAGCTTCCGCCGCTTCAAGGGCAGCCTTCCGGCGCTGTCGGCCGGCAGCCACGCCCTCAAGGTCCGCTGCACCAACACGAACGGCCTCGCGCAGCTGATGGACCCGGTCTGGAACGGGGCCGGGTTCATGCAGAACGGTGTCGAGACCGTGTCGCTCCACGTCGCCTGAGGGAGAGAGCCATGTCCACAGCCCGCACCGTATGCCTGCTCGCCGGGCTCGCCCTCACCCCCGCCGCGGCGCTCGCTACCCCGGCGCCCGAGCCGATGCGCTTCACCTCGCAGCGGGTCGAGCTGCCGAGTTCCGACCGGACCTTCCCGGACGGCCCCGGGGCGGAGGCGGTCAACAACAACTGCCTCGCCTGCCACTCGGCCGGGATGGTGCTGACGCAACCCAAACTGTCGCGGGCGCAGTGGACCGAGACCGTCAACAAGATGGTCCACATCTACAAGGCGCCGGTCGACCCAGCCGATATCCAGGCCATCGTCGACTACCTCGCCGCGATGAAGCCGTGAGCGGAGCGTGCCGGGATCGGATCGGTCCCGGCAGGTTGTACCCCCGGTGCCCGAACGTGGAGATTCAGATGTCGAGCTTGGCCGAGCGCAAGGCGCGCCTGATCGTGCACGGGGATGCGCCCTACAACGCCGAGCCGCCGCTCGCCCGGCTGCGCGCGGCCTACCGCACGGCGGCGGACGACTTCTACGTGCGCTCGCACGGCGACCTGCCCGAGATCGACGCGGAGGGCTACCGGCTCACGGTCGACGGGGCGATCCCGATCGCGCTGGAGCTGTCGCTGCACGGATTGCGGTCGCGCTTTCCCCAGGTCACCGTGACCGCCACGATGCAGTGCGCGGGCAACCGCCGCGCCGACATGCGGGCGGTGGCGCCGGTCTCCGGCGATCCCTGGTACGGGGGCGCGATCGGCACCGCCGACTGGACCGGGGTGCGGCTGGGCGACGTCCTGCGCGCGGCCGGGATCACCGAGGGCGCGGACCTGCATGTCGCCTTCGCGTGTCACGACCTGGTCGACGGGCATCCCTACGGCGCCTCGATCCCGCTCGCCAAGGCGCTCGCCCCGGAGACCCTGCTGGCCTTCGCGATGAACGGTGCGCCGTTGCTGCCCGAACACGGCTTCCCGCTGCGCGCCGTCGTGCCGGGCTTTGCCGGGGTGCGCAGCCCGAAATGGCTGACGCGCATCACCGTGCAGGATCACCCGTCCGACAACCCGATCCAGGCCGACGACTACAAGCTGTTCCCGGCCGACGTCACCGCGGCGACGGCAGACCCCGCCAAGGGGCACACCATCAACACCATGCCGCTCAACGCGGTGATCTGTGCGCCGGCGCGGGGCGCGAGCCTGAAGGCCGGGGTCCAGTGCATCACCGGCTATGCCGTTTCGGGCGATCGCGCGGTGGTTCGCGTTGATGTCTCGGGCGATGGCGGCCGAACCTGGGCGCAAGCCGCGCTCGAGCATGATGCGACCGCGCCCTTCGCCTGGACGTTCTGGTCGATCGACCTCGATCTACCGGCGGGCGAGCATGAACTGGCGGTGCGCGCGTGGGACGAGGCCGGTCAGACCCAGCCGGCCGCTCCCGACGACACTTGGAACTACAAGGGCTATCTCGGCGCATCGTGGCACCGCGTGCGCGTCACCGTGGACTGAGCGCGTTCCAATGCGCCAGAGCCATGACCCGGAGGGGCCAGTCCGGCAGCGCCTCGGCGAATGAGCGCCGCTCACGGCTTGGCCGCCTGGATCAAGCCGAGCAGAGGGCATCGGCGGCCCGGCTGCGATAGCGCTCCTTGTGGCGCAGCATCCGGAAGGTCCGGGTCGGCAGCGGGAACGGCGCCGCGACCAGCACACAAGCGGCGAGCTTGCCCGCCACGACGGCCTCCGACAGGACGCTCGCCCCCGCGCCGGCCTCGACCGCGGCGAGAACGGCCTCGTTCGAGGGCAGCTCCAGCGCGACCGAGAGCTCCCGGAGCGGAACGCCGGCCGCCGTGAGCGCAGCCTCGAAGACGGAGCGCGTGCCGGATCCTTCCTCGCGAAGCACCCAGGGGTGAGCCGCGAGATCGGCCGCCATGCGTGCGCCTGCGGCGGCGAACGGGTGGCTCGGCGGCACGACGAGGACGAGGCGATCCTGCGCGACCGCCGTGCTCGCCAGAGCGGGATCGTCGATCTCACCTTCGACGAAACCGAGTTCGGCCGCGCCCTCGTTGACCGCCCGCGCCACCTCGGCGGTATTGCCCACCGCGAGGCGGACCGTGATCTCCGGGTAGGCGGCCGGAACGCGACGAGATGGCGGGGCAGCCAATGGCTGGCGATGGTCTGGCCGGCATGGACGCGCAGGCTCCCGCGCCGCAACCCGCTGAGGTCGGCCAGCACCTGCTCGGCCGCCTCGGCGCAGGCGAGCACGGCTCGGGCTTCCCCGAGGAAGATACGTCCGGCATCCGTCAGCTCGATGCCGCGGCCCACCCGGTGGAACAGCTTGACCGCATGCCGCCCCTCCAGTCCGGACACAGCGGCGCTGACCGCCGACTGGACGATGTTGAGCGCCTCGGCCGCGCGTGTGACGTGCCGGCGTTCGGCGACCGCCACGAAGATGCGCAACTGATCGTGGGTCATCGACGGGCTCGGCGGCAGAGAGGACGCTGCGAGCGTATCATGCCTCGGCTAAGCTTCGGGCGGCGGCCGCGCGTACGCTTGTCCCGCATACCGGCTCGAAAGCGGATCCGCAGCTTTCAACTAGATTCTGTCGCTGCGGATCGCTCATGGAGCGTCTGAGACGTCTGGAAAGCGGCCACGCCGTATCGGCGGCGCGGGTCGGTTACCGCTTATGCTCGGACAACACGTGCGCGACGATCGCGTTGGTGTGACCGTGGCCTAGTCATGCTCTGCTTTCAGCATGGAGATCAGGTCCATATGCTTTGCGGGAAGGCGTGTCCGGACCAGCTGCTGCCATTCGCCGATCGGACGCCCGTACGTCTTCTCGATGGACGGAAAATACGATGCAGGGCCTTTGGCGGAGTCGGTCGGCATGCGGAGCATCTTTCACAGCAGGCGATCGGCGCCAGCTTCGCCGCGCATCGCGCCGACCGCAACCCTGACGCAAGAACCATTACGGTAGGCCCGCTGATGCCCGCGCAAGGGCCGAAGGCGCCCGTCCGCTTCCGCGGCGGATCTACTCCGAAGCAGCCGTTCAAGACGAGGAGCCGCAGGCCCTCGCGCGCGACCTGAACGATGCCGTCGGCCAGGGCCTTGCTGCACCGGGGCACGTGCCGCAGCGATCAAACTGGCTGCGCCCCCGGCGCGGGAGGATCTTCGCGGTGACGCTCAGGGCATCGAGAGCTTAGGCAGGATTGCGGAGGGCGTTGGCAGCCATGAGGCAGGCGACAGCCCCCGCATGCCTCCCCGCGGGCCCGGTCGTCGCAGGTGGCATGAGACTCATGGCTGGCCAGCGCGCGCTCAATGACGCGCGCGCCGGGAAGCACCCTCACGCATTCAGGGTCGGAGCCCGGTGATCAGGCTGGCCTGGATGCGCGCCGACAAATGTCCTGTGCGCGCTCAATCAGTCCCGCACGACCACCTTGGTGCCGACGCGGACCCGGTCGTAGAGATCGACCACATCCTTGTTGGTCATGCGGATGCAGCCGGAGGAGACCGCCGCGCCCATGGTCTCGGGCTCGTTCGAGCCATGGATCCGGTAGAGCGAGGAGCCGAGATAGAGGGCGCGGGCGCCCAGCGGGTTGTCCTGGCCGCCGGCCATGTAGCGCGGCAGGTCCGGGCGGCGGGCCAGCATCTGCTGCGGCGGGCGCCAAGCCGGCCATTCCTTCTTCATCGTCACGGTCTTGGTGCCTGACCAAGAGAAGCCCTGACGGCCCACGCCGACGCCGTAGCGGATCGCCTCGCTGTTGCCGAGAATGTAGTAGAGCCGGCGTTGGCGGGTGGAGATCACGATGGTGCCGGGCTTCTCGGTGCTGTTCCAGCCGATCGTCTCGCGCGGGATCGCCTGGCTGCGGAAGACGTTCAGGAAATCCGCGAGCGGCCCGCTGTCCATCGGGCCGGCGGAAGCAGGCGTGCCCCCCAGCAGGGCGCCCGCGAGCGCCAGCATCGCGATCCGTTTCGACATGGTCTCCATCTCCTCCCCTGGTCGCGGCTTGCGCCTTGGCGTCGGCCGCGCGGTCATGGGCCGAACCCGGCCCCGACTTCGCGGCAAGGTTGAGGCCGGGTTGCAGGGGAGGGCGCTTCCGGGCGTGACCGTTGCGTTCGTGCAACAGGGTCCGGTCGGCGCGACGCCATGGGTGATTGAACCCAGCGACGGCCATGCTTATCTCATGTTCGTGATCCGATCCGCCGCCCTCCTGGCCCGCCGCATCGCGGGCCCGCCGGACCGCCTCGCGCGGGGCCTCGCCGTGCTGGCGCTGCTCGTCCTTGCGACGGTGGCGTGCCTCACCGCGCCTGCCCGAGCCGAGGTCATGCGCGCCGAAGGGCCGGCCTGCACCGTCACGGGCGCCCGGATGGCGGTCCTGTCGGGCGCACCGGAGTCACAGCCTGAGGCTGAGCATTCGACATTCGGCCGCACCGACCTCTGCGCCGCCGACAGTGAGATCCTCACGGAGCTGAGCCTGCCGCACCCCCCGGTTGAGGCGCCGCGGCCCCGCCACACCATCTCCGCATCGTTCGATTACAGGTCCGATAGCGTGCCGGCCGCCGCGCCGGACGGTTCGCCGCACCGGCCCCCACGCTCGGCCTGACGCGCGCCCTAGCCTCCACGGCCGGCGAGCCCGCCTGACCTGATCTCCGCCCGGCCGGTCGCATGACCGGTCCCGAGATCCGACTCGACGATGCGCGGGCCCATGCCCCGCGCCAGCCTCAGCAGACGCATGCTTTCAGGAGCGTCGGTAATCGTGACCCGCACTTTGTCCGCCAGAACCCTGTCCCCGTTCCGCGCACCGGCTGTCCTGCTGCTGCTCGGCCTCGCGGCCTGCAACCCGAAGCAGGCCGCCGCGCCGACGCCGCCCGTGCCGGAGGTCGGCTTCGTCAAAGTGGAGCCACAGGCGATTCCCTATCTGCGCGACCTGCCCGGTCGCGTCGCGCCGATGCGGATCGCCGAGGTCCGCTCCCGGGTCTCCGGCCTCGTGGTCAAGCGCCTGTTCGAGCAGGGCAGCATGGTCAAGGAAGGTGATATTCTCTACAAAATCGACCCCGCGCCCTACGAGGTCGAGCTTGCCAGCGCGGAGGCGGCGTTGGCCCGCCAGGAGGCCGCCCTGGTGCTCGCCCGCCAGCAGGCCGACCGGTTGGAGCAGCTGCTCTCCCGCGCCACGGCGAGCCAGGCTCAGTACGACGCTGCCTACGCGGGCAAGAAGCAGGCCGAGGCCGAGGTGGCCGGCGCCAAGGCGAGCCGCCAGAAGGCGCAGCTCAACCTTGACTGGACCGACGTGCGCGCGCCGATCACCGGCCGCATCGGCCGGGCGCTGCTCACGGAGGGCACGCTGATCGAGCCCGGCGCCATGGGGGCGCTCGCCACGATCCAGCAGCTCGACCCGATCTACGTCGACATCACCCAGTCGGTCGGCGAGTTGAACCGCCTGCGCCGGGACCTCGCCAGCGGCGAGCTGGCGCGGCTGGAGGACAACACCGCCAACGTCCACCTGATCATGGACGACAATTCCCTCTACCCGCTGGCCGGCCGCCTGCTGTTCTCGGACGTCACCGCCGATCCGAGCACCGGACAGGTGACCCTGCGGGTGCAGTTCCCGAACCCGCACGACGAGCTGTTCCCCGGCATGTATGTCCGGGCGCGGATCAAGCAGGGCATCGATTCCGACGCCATCGCGGTGCCGCAGCAGGCGATTCAGCGCACCGATGACGGCCGCGCCGAGGTCTGGATCGTGCGTGCCGACGAGACCGTGATGCGCCAGCCCGTCGAGGTCGGGCCGGTGGTCGGCCAGAACTGGCTGATCCGCTCGGGCCTCAAGGCGGGCGAGCGCGTCGTGATCGACGGGTTCCAGAAGATCACCGTGGGCGCCAAGGTGAAGCCCCTCGACCAGAGTCCGGTCCATGGCGAGACCGGGCCGAAGCACGATGCCGACGAGGCACCCGACGTGCAGGGTGACCAGAGTTCTCGCGACAAGGCGGAGGCCGCCCCGCGGGCCGCTGCCGCCCAGCAGCGCCACTGAGCCCGGGAGACCCCGACCATGGCCCGCTTCTTCATCGACCGCCCGGTCTTCGCCTGGGTGGTGGCGTTGTTCATCTGCCTCGGCGGCGCGCTCGCCATCCCGAACCTGCCGGTGGCGCAGTATCCGGTGATCGCGCCGCCCTCCATCGCGTTGTCGACGGCCTATCCGGGGGCCTCGGTCGAGAGCCTCTACATCGGCACGACCCGGCTCATCGAGGATGAGCTGAACGGCGCCGCCAACATCATGAGCTTCGAGTCGACCACCGACTCGTTCGGCTCGGTCAACATCACCGCCACCTTCCAGCCCGGCACCGACCCGGCTCTGGCCTCCGTGGAGGTCCAGAACCGGCTGAAGCGCGTGGAAGCCCGCCTTCCGGCCGAGGTGCGCCAGCAGGGCATCCTGGTGGAGGAGGCCTCGGCCGCCACCCTCAACATCATCACCCTCGTCTCCAGGGACGGGTCGATGGACGAGGTCGGCCTCGGCGACTTCCTGATCCGCAACGTCATCAACGAGATCCGCCGCATCCCCGGGGTCGGCCGCGCGACGCTCTACTCGACGGAGCGGTCGCTGCGGGTCTGGGTCGATCCCGACAAGCTGCGCGGCCTGTCGCTCAGCGCCTCGGACGTGACCGATGCGATCCGCAACCAGAACGTCCAGGTCGCCTCCGGCTCGGTCGGCGCGCAGCCAAGCCCGACCCGGCAGGCGCTCACCGTGCCGATCATCGTGAAGGGCCAGCTCGGCACCATCGAGGATTTCGGGGCGGTCGTGCTTCGGGCCAATTCCGACGGCTCGAACGTGCGCCTGCGCGACGTCGCGCGGATCGAACTCGGCGGCGACGCCTACCAGTTCTCCACGCGCCTCAACGGCGGCCCGGCCGCCGGCATCTCGGTGACGCTCGCCCCCGACGGCAACGCGCTGGAGACCGCCAAGGCCATCCGCGCCAAGATGGTGGAACTGTCCCAGTTCTTCCCGCCGGACCTGAAGTGGGACATCCCGTACGACATCACCCCGGCGGTGGAAGCCTCCATCGAGAAGGTGCTGCACACGCTGGTCGAAGCGGTGGTGCTGGTCTTCCTCGTGATGTTCCTGTTTCTGCAGAACATCCGCTACACCCTGATCCCCACCATCGTGGTGCCGATCGCCCTCATGGGCACCGTCACGGTGATGTGGATCTCGGGCTTCTCGGTGAACGTGCTCACCATGTTCGGCATGGTGCTGGCCATCGGCATCCTGGTCGACGACGCCATCGTGGTGGTGGAGAACGTCGAGCGGATCATGAACGAGGAGGGGCTGCCCCCCAAGGAGGCCACCAAGAAGGCCATGGGGCAGATCACCGGGGCGATCATCGGCATCACCCTGGTGCTGGTGGCGGTGTTCATCCCGATGGCGTTCTTCCCCGGCTCGGTCGGCATCATCTACCGGCAGTTCTCGATCGCGATGGTGACCTCCATCGGCTTCTCGGCGCTGCTGGCCCTGTCGCTGACGCCGGCACTCTGCGCGACCTTCCTGAAGCCGATCGAGAAGGGCCACGGCCATGCCAAGGGCGGCGTGTTCGGGATGTTCAACCGGTTTGTCGATAGGGAGACCGCCCGCTACGGCCGCGGCACCGCGGCGTTCATCCGCAAGTCCGGCCGGGTGATGCTGGTCTACCTCGCGCTGGTGGCGGGGACCGCTTACGCCTTCGTCCAGCTGCCGGAGGGCTTCCTGCCGGTGGAGGACCAGGGCTTCTTCACGGTCGACATCCAGACGCCGCCCGGCGCCTCCTACAACCGCACCCAGGAGGCGGTGCGCAAGGTCGAGGAGTACCTGCTGGCGCAGCCGGGCGTCGCCACCGTGACGATGCTGAACGGCTTCTCGTTCTCGGGCCAGGCGCCCAGCACCAGTCAGGCCTTCGTGACCCTCAAGCCCTGGGGCGAGCGCGACGCCAAGAACTCTGCCGCCGCGCTGGTGGCCGCCACCAATACGGCGCTCAGCACCTACCGCGACGCCACCGTGGACGCCCAGGAACCACCCCCGGTGGACAACCTCGGCAACGCGGCGGGCTTCTCGTTCCGCCTTCAGGACCGGGCCAATCGCGGCTACGCGGCTCTGCTGTCGGCCCAGGAGCAACTCCTGAAGCTGGCGACGCAGAGCCCGATCCTCCAGAAGGTGAAGATCGAGGGCCTGCCGCCGACCCCGCAGGCGGAACTGGTCATCGACCGCGAGAAGGCGGCCGCGCTCGGCGTGAAGTTCGAGGACATCAACGCCACGATCCAGCTCAACCTCGGCTCGGTCTACCCGAACGACTTCCCCAACCGGGGCAAGATGCAGCGGGTCTACGTGCAGGCCGAGCAGCTCCAGCGTATGACCGCGTCGGACATCCTCAACTACGCGGTGAAGAACGCCACCAACACGATGGTGCCGATGTCGTCCTTTGCGGAGCTGAAATGGGGCATGGGGCCGAGCCAGATCGTCGGCTTCAACGGCTATCAGTCGGTGCGCTTCACCGGCGAGCCGAACCCCGGCTACACGTCGGGCGACGCCATCGCCGAGATGGAGCGGCTGATGCTCCAATTGCCCAAGGGTTTCGGCTACGCCTGGACGGGTCAGTCCTATCAGGAGAAGCAGGCCGGCAGCCAGGCGAGCCTGCTGCTGGCGCTGTCGGTGCTGATCGTGTTCCTGTGCCTCGCCGCGCTCTACGAGAGCTGGGCGATCCCGGTCTCGGTGATGCTGGTGATTCCGCTCGGCGTCATCGGCGCGGTGGCGGCCGTGTACCTGCGCGGCATGCCCAACGACGTCTACTTCAAGATCGGGCTGATCACGATCATCGGGCTCTCGGCCAAGAACGCGATCCTGATCGTGGAATTCGCGCGTGACCTCTGGAGGCCCGGAACCTCGGTGGTGCGGGCGGCGATCGACGCGGCGACCCTCCGGTTCCGGCCAATCGTGATGACGTCGCTCGCCTTCATCTTCGGCGTGGTGCCGCTGGCCATCGCGACCGGTGCCGCCTCGAAGAGCCAGCAGGCGATCGGCACCGGCGTGATGGGCGGCATGATCACCGCTACCGTGCTGGCGGTGTTCTTCGTGCCGGTGTTTTTCGTGGTTGTCATGCGCTTGTTCCGGCGCAAGGCCGTGGCGGAGGGGGAGGCGGCGGAAGCCGAGACGCGTCCCGAGCCGGCGCGGGTGGCGGCCGAGTGAGCGGCGCCGTTCGCGTCGTGGTTTATGCAAGGCGCGACAGGCCCCCTCTCCCGTGCGGGAGAGGGTTGGGGTGAGGGACGAGAAGTCTCAGGATCGAGCGCACCCTTGAAGCGCCGACAGGTCGCGCCCTCTTCAGGAAGACCTGATCCCTCACCCTGTCCCTCTCCCGCACGGGAGAGGGGACCCGCGCTCGATCCTCGACCGTAAATCTCTGACACGCCTCCGAGACCGCGGGAATTGGCCCCTCAACCAGTACCTCTGGTCCGAACCTTGCTGTGGGCGCAGCGGTCGCGCCGTTTGCCGACGCGCGGTGCCGGGGCTAAGCCTAACCACCGCTTCCGCGGAACGGCCTGCGCTCAACTTTCACGGTTCCGGAGATCCGCTTGTCCCGCTCAGCCCTGAAGACCCTCGCCCGCGGCGTGTCCGTGGGTGCGGTCGCGACCCTGGCGTTCGCGCTGCCCGCGCAGGCCGCCAACGTGTTCCGCTTCGCCTTCCAGGGCGATCTGAAATCGCTGGATCCGTACTCCCTCAAGGAAAGCTTCACGGAAGGGATGCAGCAGGCGGCCTACGAGTCCCTCGTTACCCTCGACAAGAACCTGAAATTCGCCCCCGGCCTCGCAGAATCCTGGGAGACCCCCGAGCCGACCCGCTGGCGCTTCCACCTGCGAAAGAACGTCAAGTTCCACGACGGCTCGCCCTTTACCGCCGACGACGTGCTCTTCTCCGCTCAGCGGGTCCGGGCCTCCGGCTCGAACTTCACCACCAACGTCCCCTCCGACGCCGAATTCGTGAAGGTCGACGACTTCACCGTCGACATGGTGCTGAAGAAGCCGAACCCCATCGCCATCGCCCAGTTCCCGACCTGGCTGATCATGTCGAAGGCGTGGTCCGAGAAGAACGGCGTCGTCCAGCCGACGGCGCCCAACGCCACCAGCCCGAGCTACGCCACCCTGCATGAGAACGGCACCGGCCCGTTCGTGATCGCCGAGCACCAGCCCGGCGTGAAGACCGTGTTCAAGAAGTTCGATGGCTACTGGGGCAAGGTCGAGTCGAACCTCGACGAGGCGATCCTCACCACCATCGCCAATCCGGCGACGCGCGTCGCCGCGCTGCTCTCCGGCGAGGTCGACTGGATCGATCCCGTGCCGCTGCAGGACCAGCAGCGGGTCAATGCCAGCGGCACCGCCATCGTGATGGCCGGGCCTGAGCTGCGCACGATCTTCCTCGGCATGGACCAGGATCGGGACGAGCTGAAGGATTCGAGCGTCAAGGGCAAGAACCCGTTCAAGGACATCAAGGTGCGCGAGGCCTTCTACCTCGCCATCGACGAGGAGACGATCGCCAAGCGCGTCATGCGCGGGCAGGCGGTGCCCTCCGCGCTGATGATCGCCCCGGCGCTCTACGACCGCGGCGCCGAGTTCAAGCGCCCGGCCACCGACCTCAAGAAGGCCAAGGAGCTGATGACCCAGGCCGGCTATCCGGACGGGTTCTCGCTCACCATGGATTGCCCGAACGACCGCTACGTCAACGACGAGGCGATCTGTCAGGCGGTGGTCTCGATGCTCGCCCGCATCAACGTCAAGGTGAATCTCAACGCCCAGCCGAAGGCCAAGTACTTCGCCAAGGTTCTGGCGCCGAACTACGACACCTCGTTCTACCTGCTCGGCTGGACGCCGTCCTCGCTCGACAGCCACAACATCCTCTACGAGATCGTCGGCTGCCGGAAGCCCGGTGACAAGTCGGGCCGGGGCAGCTGGAACCTCGCGGGCTATTGCGACCCGAAGATCGACGAGATCGCCGACAAGGTCGAATCCGAGACCGACAAGACCAAGCGCGACGCGCTGATCAAGGACGGCTTCGACGTCCTCAATACCGATTGGGGCTACATCCCGCTGCACCAGCAGGCGCTGGCCTGGGGCGTCTCCAAGAAGGTCCACCTGACCCAGCGCGCCGACAACCTGCTCCTGCTCTACTGGGTGTCGAAGGACCCGCAGTAGGAGCCGGGCGTGCTCGCCTTCCTGCTGCGGCGGGTGATCCAGGCGGCCGCGGTCCTCGCGGTCGTCGGGCTCATCGCCTTCGCGATGTTCCGGTTCGCGGGCGATCCCGTGAACCAGATCGTCGGCCCCGACACCACCGTGGCCGAGCGAGCCGAGATCCGCAAAAGTCTCGGCCTCGAGGATCCGGTGCTGGTCCAGTTCGCCCGCTATGCCGGCAACGTGGTGCGGGGCCAGTTCGGCATCTCGTACCAGTTCCGGCAGCCGGTCTCGCAGCTCCTGGCCGAGCGCATGCCGGCGACGCTGGAGCTCGCCTTCTGCGCCACGGTGTTCGCCCTAGTGGTGGGCATCCTGATGGGCGTGTACTGCGCGCTCTTCCGGGATTCCTGGCTCGCCGGGCTGTTCCAGGCGGTCTCGCTGATCGGGATCAGCCTGCCGACCTTCCTGATCGGCATCCTGCTGATCTACCTGTTCTCGGTGACGCTGGGCTGGCTGCCCTCCTACGGGCGCGGCGACACGGTGCGGCTCGGCTGGTGGACCACCGGATTCCTGACCGCCTCCGGGCTCAAGGCGCTGATCCTGCCCTCGGTGACGCTCGGCTTGTTCCAGATGACGCTGATCATGCGGCTGGTCCGCGCCGAGATGCTGGAGGTGCTGCGCACCGACTACATCCGCTTCGCCCGCGCCCGGGGTCTCACCACCCGGGCCGTCCACCTGCGCCACGCCCTGAAGAACACGCTGGTGCCGGTGATCACCATCGCGGGGCTGCAGCTTGGCTCGGTCATCGCCTTCTCGATCATCACCGAGACGGTGTTCCAGTGGCCCGGCATGGGCCTGCTGTTCGTCCAGGCCGTGCAGAACGTCGATATCCCGATCATGTCCGCGTATCTGCTGCTGGTCGCGCTGATCTTCGTGACCATCAATCTCGTGGTCGACATCCTCTACACGGTGGTGGACCCGCGCCTGCGGCTCTCCACCGGGCGGGCGGCATGAGAGGCGACCGATGAGCGGATACGACCTCGACGCGGGCGATGCCCCGCCGGTCCCATTGCCGGAGGCGAAGCGCTCCCGGCTCGCCCGCTGGCGCGATTCCGACCTGCTGGCGAACTTCCTGCGCTCGAAGACCGCCATGGTGGCGCTGATCGCCACGGTTCTGATGGTCGGCCTCGCCTTCGCGGCGCCGCTGATCGCCCCCCAGAACCCCTACGACCCGGCCCAGCTCGACCTGATCAACTCCAACCTGCCGCCGATCTGGCAGGCGGACGGTCAGGCGCCCTACTATCTCGGCACCGACGACCAGGGCCGGGACGTGCTCTCGGCGGTGCTGTACGGCCTGCGGCTGTCGCTGATCGTCGGCGTCCTCGGCGTGCTGACCTCCGGGGTGCTCGGCATCGCGCTCGGCCTGATCGCCGGCTACGCGGGCGGGGCCGTCGACACGCTGATCATGCGGGTCGCCGACGTGCAGCTCACCTTTCCGGCGATCCTGATCGCCCTGGTGGTGGACGGTGTCGCCAAGGCGAGCTTCGGCAGCGCACTGGATGTCGGGCCCTTGATCGGGCTGATCGTGGTGTCGATCGGCCTGTCCTTCTGGGTACAGTACGCCCGCACCGTGCGCTCCTCCGTGATGGTCGAGAAGGGCAAGGATTACGTCCAGGCGGCCCGGCTGATCGGCCTGTCGCCGCCGGTGATCCTGGTGCGCCACGTCCTGCCCAACGTCACCGGGCCGGTCTTCGTGATCGCGACGATCAATCTCGCGCTCGCGATCATCACTGAGGCGACGCTGTCGTTCCTCGGCACGGGTCTGCCCGAGACCATGCCGTCGCTCGGCACCCTGATCCGCACCGGCAACCGGTTCCTGTTCTCCGGCGAGTGGTGGATCGTCGCCTTCCCGGGCGTGGCGCTCGCCGGGCTGGTCATCGCCATCAACCTCCTGGGGGATTGGCTGCGCGACGCGCTCAATCCGAAGCTGCAATGACCGAAACCATCCTCTCCGTGCGCGACCTCACGGTCGCGTTCGACACCCGCCGCGGGCCGCTCACCGCCATCGACCGGGTGTCGTTCGACATCGGCCGGGGTGAGATCCTGGGCGTCGTCGGCGAGTCCGGGGCCGGCAAGTCGGTGACCGGCTCGGCGGTGATCGGGCTGATCGACCGCCCCGGCCGGATCGCCGGCGGCGAGATTCTTTTGCGCGGCGAGCGCATCGACAACCTGTCCCCGGAGGCGATGCGGCGGGTGCGGGGCCGGCGCATCGGCATGATCTTCCAGGATCCGCTGACCTCGCTCGATCCGCTGTTCCGGGTCGGCGACCAGATCGTCGAGACCCTGCGCACCCACACCAGTCTGTCGGCGAAGGCCGCCCGCACCCGCGCCATCGACCTCCTGGCCGAGGTCGGCATCCCGGCGCCTGAACGGCGGATCGACGGCTACCCGCACGAATTCTCCGGCGGCATGCGCCAGCGGGTGGTGATCGCGCTCGCGCTCGCCGCCGAGCCGGAGCTGATCATCGCCGACGAGCCGACCACGGCGCTGGACGTCTCGGTCCAGGCCCAGATCATCACGCTGCTCAAGCGCCTCTGCCGCGAGCATGGCACCGCCGTGATGCTGGTGACCCACGACATGGGCGTCATCGCCGAGGCCGCCGACCGGGTCGCGGTGATGTATGCCGGGCGGGTCGCCGAGATCGGCCCGGTCGCCTCGGTGATCGCCAAGCCCCACCACCCCTACGCGGTCGGCCTGATGGGGGCGATCCCGACCCTGTCGCAGGAGGCGGACCGGCTGAGCCAGATCCCCGGCTCGATGCCCCGGCTCACCGCCATCCCGCAGGGCTGCGCCTTCAACCCGCGCTGCCCGAAGGTGTTTGCCCGCTGCCGCGTCGAGCGGCCCGAGCCGATCCCGGTCGATGCCAGCCGGGTCGCCTGTCACCTGTACGATGCAGCGGAGCGCGCAGCGTGAGCGCCTACGTCGAAGTCACCGACCTGCGCCGCCGGTTCGACGTCTCGAAACCCTGGCTCAACCGGGTGATCGAGCGCGAACCGCGGAAATTCCTCACGGCGGTGGACCGGGTCGGCTTCACGATCGAGAAGGGCGAGACCTTCGCGATCGTGGGCGAATCCGGTTCCGGCAAGTCGACGGTCGCCCGGATGGTGGTCGGCCTGCTGCCGCCCTCGGCCGGCGAGGTGACGATCACCGGCGTGTCGATGACCGATCCGCGCCAGGCCGCGGCCCGGCGGCGCCTGCGCGCGCGGATCCAGATGATCTTCCAGGACCCCTACGCGTCCATGAACCCGCGCTGGCGGGTGGGGAAGATCATCGCGGAGCCGATCCGCGCCTTCAACCTGATCCAGGGGGAGGGGGCGATCCGCGCCCGGGTCGGCGAGTTGCTCGGCCTCGTCGGGCTCCACGCGGACGATTCGAACAAATACCCGCACGAATTCTCCGGCGGGCAGCGCCAGCGGGTGGCGATCGCCCGGGCGCTGGCGAGCCAAGCCGAGTTCCTGGTGGGCGACGAGCCAACCTCGGCGCTCGACGTGTCGGTACAGGCCCAGATCCTCAACCTGATGCGCGACCTGCAGGATCGGCTGGGGCTGACCTATCTGTTCATCTCCCACAACCTCGCCGTGGTCCGCCACATGGCGACCCGGGTGGGGGTGATGTATCTCGGCCGCCTCGTGGAGGTCGCCACCGCGAAAGACCTGTTCGCGGCGCCCCGCCATCCCTACACGCGGATGCTCCTCGACGCGGTGCCCGACCTCGCCCATGTCGGCCGCGCCCGGGTGCCGGTCTCCGGCGAGATCCCGAACCCGATCGATCCGCCGCCGGGCTGCACCTTCAACCCGCGCTGCCCGCTGGCCAACGACCGCTGCCGCACCGAGGTGCCGGCGCTGCTCGACGGCGTTGCCTGCCACGCCGTGCACGAGGGGCGGGCCTGACGGGGCGCGGTCACGCGTCGCGCCACTCCGAAAACGTCGCCGCCTGCCCAACGGGCACGCCGTCACGCTCGAGCTGCCAGACCACCGCGCGCTCGATCCAGAAGCGCCGCCCGTCCTTGGCGATGCGCAGGCCGCGGTAGCCGCGGGTGAATCCGTCCCGGGTCACGGCGTCGAGCAGCCGCTGGCGCTCGGCCCGCTCGGGCGCCTCGGCCGAGAGCCGCGAGGGCAGGCCGACGAGTTCCTCCCGGCTGTATCCGAAGCAGGCCTGTGCGGCCCGGTTGGCGTAGACGAAGCGCGGATCCGCGCCGCCGTCATGCGCCAGGACCGCGAACGGCGCCTGCCCGTAGAGCCACGCCGCGTCCGCACCTTCGGGCACAAGTGGCGTGCCCAGGCGCCGCGCGTAGCTGTCGGTGAGCACGGCGAAGAAGTCCGGGTCGTGCGAGAGGTCGGTCATGGCGTGCCGAAAAGGGAGCGGCCCAAGCGGCCGCGGATCATGCGGATGCAGTCAGACCCGGTTCGATCGCAGCGTGCAACGGCGATCCGCAACTGCGGCTGCTGACAAATACGCTTTCGTGAATACATCAAATGCATCCCAGATATTTTGCTGCCGCACTCGTCTCCAGAATTATTATAGACTATAAACTAGTTCAATAATCGTATTGATCTCTGATTTAGAATGTATCTCGTATTGGTTGGGCGGGTTGACGAACTTGCATCGGTGACGTTATAGCCCCATCAGTATCGGTGCTGCGACGGTCAGATCACTGAGGTTCCGTGGGCGCGGTTCATGGTGTTCAAAAAGATCATGGTCGAGCCGGGATTGATTTTATGCCGGTCTCGACCCGGGCGCTTCTCTTTCCACGCTCTTGAGCCGATCCGAGGGCCGGCGGCCGGCTTCAGGGTGTTCATAGTCTCGTCGTCATGAAGTCCGGAATACCATCCTCGAAGCGGCATCGCGCGTGCGCGAGTCGCCGAGCCGGGGCCGCCGTTCAAGCTCCGGGTTACGGCTGCCAAAATCCGCTGGATGGAGGCGGCGGTTCCGCGATGGCACGTCCGAAACACAGGCGATCGACAGGTGGGATGCATGGATCCTGAAGGATCCCGGGATCGAGCCCGGGACCTCGGCCCAGTCAGTCGTTCGGCCGCTGCGGATTCTTGCGATCGCCGTTCAGAAGGGCGGCACCGGCAAGACGACGCTGGCCGCCTCCCTGGCGGTGGCCGCCGCGGAGGCGGGCGAGCGCGTGGCCGCGCTCGATCTCGATCCGCAGAACTCCCTGGCTGGCTGGGGTGCTCTCCGGACGGAGCGATCCGTCGCCGTCGATCGGGTCCAGCCCTGGGAGATCGGGCAGCTCCCGGCGATCCTGGACCAACTGGCCGAGCAGGGCACGACGCTCGCCGTCCTCGACACCGCCGGCAGCGCCGCGGGGCTGGCGCCGGCCCTGAAGTCAGCCGATTTCGCGCTGCTGCCGGTGCGGCCCTCGCGGCTCGACATCGTGGCGGCGCGCCCGACGCTCAAGGCGCTGGTCGATCTCGGCCTGCGCGGGCGGCTGGCCCTCGTGCTGAACCAGTGCCCGCCGCTGCCCTCGCCCCGCACCAGCGCCTATGCCGAGCAGCTGCACGGACTGGGCGTGCTGGCCGAGCCGAGCATCATCCACCGGGTCGACCACCAGGACGCCCTGGCGACCGGCCTCGGTGTCACGGAATACGCCCCCGGTGGCCCGGCCGCCGAGGAGATCCGGGCCCTGTGGGCCTGGATCGACGCGAAGATGCGGGCGACGGCGCACTGAGGCCTCAGCGCTGGCCGAGGGCCGCGAGGATCCGCGCCCAGGAGCGCGTGCCCTTGTGGAAGCTCGTCAGATCGTACTTCTCGTTGGGCGAGTGGATCCGGTCATCGTCGAGCCCGAAGCCGATCAGCAGGGTCTCGCGTCCGAGGATCCGCTTGAAATCGCCCACGATCGGGATCGAGCCGCCGGCCCCCACGGTGACGGCCGGCACGCCCCATTCCTCGGCGAGCGCGGCCTTGGCGGCCCCGAGCTGCGGCATGTCGAACGGCAGGGTGATCGCCCGCGAACCCTTGTAGGTGATGACCTCGACCCGGCAATCGGCCGGGATCCGTGCCCGCACGAAGGCCTCGAACGCCTCGGCCAGCCGCTTCGGGTCCTGATCGTCCACGAGGCGGAACGAGACCTTGGCCGAGGCCGTGGAGGCGATCACCGTCTTGGTGCCTTCGCCCGTGTAGCCGCCGATGATGCCGTTGGCGTCGCAGGAGGGGCGCGACTGCACCAGCTCGATCGGCATCCGCCCGCGCTCGCCCGCGGGCTCCTTGAGGCCGATCGGGCCGAGCAGCGTCTCGGGCGTCAGGCCGAGGCCGCGCCACTGCTCCAGAACCTCGGGCGGACGCTCGTGGACGCCTTCGTAGAAGCCTGGGAGGGTCACCCGCCCGTCGTCATCGTGTAGGTCGGCGATGATCTTGGACAGCACGTGGATCGGATTGCGCGCCGCCCCGCCGAAGAAGCCCGAATGCAGGTCGCGATCAGCGCAGGTCACGATGACCTCGAAATAGGCAAGGCCGCGCAGCGACGAGGTGATGGCCGGGGTGGTGCGGTTCCACATGCCGGTGTCGCAGACCAGCACCACGTCGCAGCCGAGTCTTTCTCGATTGGCCGCGACCCATTCGGGCAGGCCCTGCGATCCGCTCTCCTCCGCGCCCTCGATCAGGATGGTGACGCCGCAGGGCAACTCGCCGTTCATCGCGATGGTGGCCCGGCACGCCTCCACGAAGGTCATCACCTGCCCCTTGTCGTCGGAGGCGCCACGCCCGACGATCTTTTTTCCGCCCTGCCCGTCGTCGGCGATGTGCGGCTCGAAGGGCGGCGTCGTCCAGAGGTCGAGGGGATCGACCGGCTGCACGTCGTAATGGCCGTAGAACAGGACGTGCGGCGCCCCGGGCTTCGGCTTGTGAGCCAGCACCACCGGGTGGAGCGAGGTCTCCTCCACGGAGGTCTCGAAGCCCAGCGCCGTGAGATCCTGGGCCAGCCAGGCGGCGGCCTCCCGGCACGGGCCGGCGAAGGACGGATCGGTGGAGATCGACGGGATCCGCAGGAAGGCGAACAGCCGCTCCAGGGCGTTCTCCAGATCGGCGTCGATGTCGTTGAGGATCGCGTCGAGCGCGGCCATCGGGGGCTCCGGGGTTTGTTCGCAGCACGAGGGTTAGCCGAGGCGGGGCAGGGGCGGCAATGTCGGGCGGCGGATGGATTGGCTCTGGAGCCGCTGCACGGCGCGTCTCGTGCTGGATCCGGGTCGCATTCCGCTGTCGCTGCATGCGCCCGCGAGAGGGCGCCGCGCTTCATGTTGCACTGTCCCCTTTCCCGGGCAGGTGAAGCGAAGCGGAGCCTGATCCGAGATCCAGCACACGAATCCGCAGCCACAGCCGTCCGATCCGAGACCGAGAATCGCTGCCCCGGAACGGGCGCGGATTGGAACGGTTGTCGAGAGAGCCCGCCGCCCCGCACCGTGGACACGCCATGCGCCTTGAGAACCAGCCGCCCGTGTCGGCGGATACGCCCATTGGCATCACGCTCACGATCAACGGGCAGCGGCGCGAGCTTCAAGTCGCCCCATGGACTACGTTGCTCGACCTTCTGCGCGAACGGCTCGACCTGACCGGCACCAAGAAGGGTTGCGACCACGGACAGTGTGGCGCCTGCACGGTTCTGGTGAATGGCACCCGGGTCAATTCCTGCCTGACCCTCGCCGTGATGAAGGACGGCGCCGAGATCACCACGGTGGAAGGCCTCGCCGGCCTCGGCGACCGGGCAGGCAGCAACGCCCTCCACCCGATCCAGGAGGCGTTCATCGAGCACGATGCCTTCCAGTGCGGCTACTGCACCCCGGGCCAGCTCTGCTCGTCGGTCGGCCTGATGAACGAGGGCCATGCCCATACGCGCGATGAGATCCGCGAAGCGATGAGCGGCAACATCTGCCGCTGCGGGGCCTACACCAACATCGTCGACGCCATCGAGGACGTCATGCAGGGAGGCGCCCGATGAACCGCTTCGATTACGTCCGCGCAGGCACGGTGGCGGAGGCGGTGCAGGCCTTCGGGGCCGGGGCCCGGTTCATCGCGGGCGGCACCAACCTGATCGACCTGATGAAGTACGACGTCGAGAAGCCGGGCCGGCTGATCGACATCACCCGCCTGCCCCTCGACAAGATCGAGGCTCACGGGAACGGCCTGCGGATCGGGGCGCTCGCCACAAACGCCAAGGTGGCCTACGACGACCGCGTCGCGGAGCGCTATCCGCTGCTGCGCAACGCCATCCTGGCCGGCGCTTCGGCGCAGCTGCGCAACGCGGCCTCCACCGGAGGCAACCTGCTCCAGCGCACCCGCTGCTACTACTTTTACGACACGGCCACCGCCTGCAACAAGCGCGAGCCCGGCTCCGGCTGCCCGGCAATCGGCGGGATGAACCGCATCCACGCGATCTTCGGGACGAGCAAGAACTGCATCGCCACGCATCCCTCCGACATGTGCATCGCGCTGGCCGCCCTGGAGGCCACCGTGCAGGTGAGCGGGCCGCAGGGCGACCGCTCGATCCCGTTCTCGGAGTTCCACCGCCTGCCGGGCGACACGCCGGAGACCGACACCAACCTCGCCCCCGGCGAGATCATCGTCGCGGTCGACCTGCCGGAGAGCCGCTTCCCGCAGCACTACACCTACCTGAAGCTGCGCGATCGCCTGTCCTACGCCTTCGCGCTGGTCTCGGTGGCGGCGGCCTTGGAGCTCGACGGCGACACGATGAAGACTGCGCGCCTCGCGCTCGGCGGCGTCGCCCACAAACCCTGGCGCAACCGCGAGGCCGAGGCCCTGCTCGAAGGCAAGCCCGCCACGCGCGAGAGCTTCCAAGCGGCGGCCGACCTGATCGTCTCCGAGGCGCAGCCCCAGTCGGAGAACGGCTTCAAGATCGATCTCGCCCGGCGGGCCATCGTGCGCGGCCTCGAACAGGCCGCTGCCGGCACGCCCCAGTCGCTCAGCGACAAGCGCATCCAGTAGGCCCGCCATGACCGACACCGCAAGCCCCCAGACCTTCAGCTCCACCGGCCGCGACACCTTCGTGGGCACCCCGCGCAGCCGCATCGACGGCCCCGCCAAGGTCACCGGCCTCGCCAAATACGCGGGCGAGTTCGCCGCCCCCGGCCTCGCCTATGGGTACGTGGTATCGAGCGCCATCGCCAAGGGCCGGATCGTGTCGATCGACGCGACCAAGGCCGAGGCAGTGCCGGGCGTCCTCAAGGTGCTCACCCACGAAAACCGGCCGCGCACCGCGTGGCGGGACAAGAACTTCCAGGATCAGGTGGCGCCCCCCGGCTCGCCGTTCCGCGCGCTCTACGACGACCTGATCGCGTTCAGCGGCCAGCCGGTCGCCCTGGTGGTGGCCGAGGATTTCGAAACGGCGCGCTACGCCGCATCACTGGTCCACGTGACCTACGCGGCGCAGGAGCCGGGGACCGACCTGGGGGCCCTGCGCGGCACCGCCTACGACCCGCCGGGCAAGCGCCAGGGCATCAAGCCGCCGCCGAAGCCCTGGGGCGACGCCGACGCGGCTTTCGACAGCGCACCGGTCCGCGTGCAGGGCGCCTACAGCCTCGCCGACGAGCACCACAACCCGATGGAGCCGCACGCCTCCACCGTCGTTGTGGAGCAGGACGGGACCTACACGGTCTACGACAAGATCCAGGGCGTCTCGAACAGCCACCAGTATCTCACCAACGTGTTCGGCCTGAAGCCCGATCAGGTGCGGGTGCTCAACCCCTATCTCGGCGGCGGCTTCGGCTCGGGCCTGCGCCCGCAATACCAGCTGTTCCTGGCGATGCTGGCCGCGCAGGAGCTCAAGCGCTCCGTCCGCGTGACCCTGACCCGCGACCAGATGTGGAGCTTCACCTACCGGTCCGAGGCGCTGCAGACGATCGCGCTCGGCGCCGAGCCAGACGGAACCCTGACGGCTCTGCGGCACGACGCCGTCCAGGGCACCTCGCAGTACGAGGATTACCAGGAGGTCGTCGTCAACTGGTCGGGCGTCCTGTACAAATGCGACAACGTCGCCCTGGGCTACCGGCTGGTGAAGCTCGACACGCCGACCCCGGGCGACATGCGCGCGCCTGGCGCGGTCACCGGCGTGTTCGCCATCGAAACCGCCATGGATGAACTCGCCTACGCGACCGGCATGGACCCGATCGCGCTGCGGCTGAAGAACTACGCCGAATCCGACGCCACCGCCGAGGGCAAGCCGTTCGGCTCGAAGGAGCTGCGGCGCTGCTTCGCGCTCGGCGCCGAGCGCTTCGGCTGGGCGAAGCGCAAGCCCGAGCCGCGCACCACCCGCGAGGGACGGGAGTTGGTCGGCTGGGGCGTGGCCACCGGCATCTGGGAATCGATGATGATGCAGTCGAGCGCCATCGCGACCCTGACGCCGGACGGCCGCCTGACGGTCGGCAACTCCACCGGCGACATCGGCACCGGCACCTACACGATCCTGACCCAGATCGCTGCCGATACCCTCGGCCTGCCGATGGAGTCGGTCACCACCAAGCTCGGCGACACCCGCCTGCCCGAGGCCCCGGTCGCAGGCGGTTCATGGACGGCGGCCTCCTCGGGCACCGCCGTGATGAAGGCCTGCCGCAAGGTCGGCGAACAGGTGTTCAAGCTCGCCCGCGCGATGGAGAACTCGCCGCTCGCCAATGTCGATTTCGACCGGGCGGTGTTCGCGGACGGCCGCATTTCGGTCGCGGGCGATCCCGGTCGCAGTGTTGCCCTGGTGGAGGTGCTGCAGGCGGCAGGCGTCGACAAGGTCGAGGCGGTCGAGGAGGCTGGCCCGGACAAGGACTTCAATCAGGCCTACGAGGCCTACACCCATTCTGCCATCTTCGCCGAGGTGAAGGTCGACGAAGAGTTGGGGCAGGTCCGGGTGACCCGCATCGTCTCGGCGATCGCGGCCGGCAAGATCCTGAACCCGAAGACGGCGCGCAGCCAGATCCTCGGCGGCGTGGTGATGGGGATCGGCTCGGCGCTGGAGGAGGAGTCGATGCTCGACCACCGGATTGGCCGGTTCATGAACCACAATCTCGGCGAGTACCATGTGCCGGTGAACGCCGATATCTACGACATCGACGTGATCTTCGTGGACGAGGAAGACAAGGCGAACCCGCTGGGCGTGAAGGGCCTCGGCGAGATCGGCATCGTCGGCACCGCGGCGGCGATCACCAACGCGGTGTTCCACGCCACCGGCAAGCGGGTGCGCCACTTGCCGATCACGGTCGACAAGCTGCTGTGAGGAGCGGGGTTGGAGCCGCTTCGTGGCACGTTGTAGGCTGGGTCTCAGATCAGGTTCCGCTGACGCTCAACCTATCCGGGAAAGGGCGGCGCAAAATGAATTGCGGCGCCTTCTCCCAGGCGCATGCAGGATCAGCTGAATGCGACTCGGGACCCGGCGCAAGGACACGCCGCACAGCGGCGCTCTCTGAAAACCCGTGAGCCACCTGCTGCAATCCTGGCGCTTCTGGGCGCTCGCCGCCGCAGGGTTCGCGGCGCTCACCGCGATCCTCGCCAAGCTCGGCGTGTCGGGCGTCCCGTCGGATGTTGCGACCTTCGTGCGCACGGCGGTCATCTTGATCTTCGCCGGCCTGATCGTGGTCGCCTCCGGGCAGGTGAGTGGGCTTGCGCAGATTTCTGGCCGCAGCCTCGTGTTCCTGATCCTGTCCGGGCTCGCCACCGGAGCGTCATGGCTCTGCTATTTCCGGGCGCTGTCGCTGGGCGATGCCGCCCGGGTCGCGCCGCTGGACAAGCTCAGCGTCGTGCTGGTGGCGATCCTCGGGACGAGCCTGCTCGGCGAAACGCTCAGCCTCGCCGCCTGGACCGGCGTCGCTCTGATCGCCGCCGGAGCCGCCCTTGTCGCCTCCGGCTGGTGACGTCGCACACCGATCCGTTAACCCGACCGGCGCATTCTGGCGGTGCCTCGTGCAAGGGGACCGCCATGGATTGGCTCTACCGCGGCTTCGAGACGTCGCTCCTCGGTCTCGCCCTATGTCTCGGCCTCGCGGCCTGCCTGACGCTGGGCACCGACAGGCCGCCAAGCGGCGCGCTCGCGATCACGCTGCCGATGCTGACGGTGACCGCCCCCGCGCCCTGAAGCGATCCGTCAGGCGCCGCCCCGCGCGGCGCGGAACATGAAGCCCCGAGCTTCTTCATCCATCTCGGCCTTGAACGTGTGGCGACCCTTCAACGCTTCCGCCGCCTGGGCAGCCGGCCGGGCGTTGATCGCGTCGAGAAGGCGCTTCACGTTGGGCAGGTCCTTGAAGGCCCCCTCGCCGAGCACGAACGGCACCATCCGGGCCCAGCCCCACACCGCCATGTCGACGATCGTGTAGGTCTCGCCCAGCACGTAAGCGCGGTCCTTCAGCCGCTGGTCGAGGACGCCCCAATGGCGGCGCGCCTCGTAGGTGTAGCGCTCGGTGGCGTAGGCGCCGCCATCCCGCGCGAAGTGGCGGAAATGCACGCACTGACCCGAGAACGGCCCGATGCCGGTGGCCACGAACATCAGCCAGGAGAGCATCTCGCCCCGCGCCGGCTCGCCCCCGGGCAGGAACAGCCCGGTCTTGCCCGCGAGGTAGAGCAGGATCGCGTTCGAATCGAACACCGTCACGTCGCCGTCGACGATCGCCGGCACCTTCCCGTTCGGGTTGATCGCCGAATAGCCGGGGTCGAAATGCTCGCCCTTGCGGGTATCCACCGGCACCGTCTCGTAGGGGAGGCCCATCTCCTCGAGACAGAGGGCGACCTTCATGGGGTTGGGGCTGAGATTGTAGAAGAATCGAATCACGGCGCTCTCCCTGAACGATCCCGGAAGGATGTCCGAGGCCGCGCGCTGCACAAGCCGCAACCGCGCAGGGCGGCTATTCGGTCACGATCTTGTAGCTGTGGCCCGGCACCAGCGCGGCGCCGCGTTCCAGCCCGTTGAGGACGAGGAACCGGTCGAGCGCCCGGTCGGGCACCGCCATGCGGCGGGCGAGTTCCTCGGCGCTGGTCGAGGCCGCCTGGACCACCTGCAGATGCAGGGGGCGCAGCACCGCCTCATCCGGGGAAATTGCCCCGAGGGTCTCGGTCCAGCGGCGGAAGGCCGGGTCGGGATCGGTCGCGCCCTTGGCAGCCATGATCATCCGGTAGGTCGAATCGCCGATCCGGATCGCCGCGAGGCGGAAGGTCCATTCCTTGCCCCGCGACAGCGCGAAGGCGGCCGGGTGGCCGGCCACCTCCCGGGTCTCGAAGCCCGCCGGATCGAACGCGTCGTTCCAGCTCGCCTTCAGCACGGTGTCGAGGGGCTGGCCGTCCTTGGCTTCGATCTGGTCGAACAGCAGGCGGCGGTTGCCGTCCGTGGTCGTGCCGAGGACCGCCGAGCGGGTGTTCTCGACGGCGAACCCGTCCGGCACCTCGAACGCGATGCCCAGCCCCGGATGGATGAAGCGGTGCCCCCGCACGGCCCCGTCGTGCGGGTTGTCGCCGTAGGCGAGTCCGTCCACCGCGGCGAGGTAGGCGGCCCGGTCGTCGGTGCCAATGCCCGGCGCGCCGATGCGGCGGGCCGCGCGGGTGACCTGGGTGATGCGCTCGGCCGTGCCCGGATGGGTCGCCAGCATGTCGGGCTCGGTGGCGCTGTTCGCCTTCAGCCCCGTCGAGCGGTTGAGGGCGGTCAGGAAGCGGCCGGCCGCGAACGGATCGTAGCCGGCCTTGGCCAGCGTGCGCACGCCGGTGGCGTCGGCTTCCAGCTCCTGCTCCCGGGAGAATCGGGCCAGCGCGAAGCGCGACTGGCTCTGAAGCTGCGCGCCGGTATCGGGATCGTTCAGCACGTCCCGCACGACCCGGCTGACAAGCGCCGAGCGCAGTTCCAGCTCGCTGCGGGCTGTGGCGTGGTTGAGGGTCACGTGCGCCATTTCGTGCGCCAGCACGGCCGCCACCTCCGAGGTGTCGCTCGCCAGCGCCACGAGCCCGCGGGTGGCATAGAGCCGCCCGTTCGGCAGCGCGAAAGCGTTGACCACCGGCGAATCGAGCAGCGTCACCACGTAGCTCTGGTCGGGCCGGTCGCTCGCCTTCACGAGGCGGTCGGTTACCTCCGTGAGCATCCGCGTCACGTTGGGCGCGCGGGCCTCGCCTCCGAAGGAGGCCACGAGCTTGAGATGGTCGGCGTCTGAGACGCGCTCGCGACCCGTCGTGCGTGGCGCCTCCACGGGGACCCGCACCACCGCCGGCTGAATGGTCGCCGCGGTCTGGTCGGCCACGCAGGCACCCAGCAGAATGCTGAACGCCACGGCTGCAGCACAGGGTGCCGCCGCCTTGCGCGGGAAACATCCCGCCACCCGAAATCCCCCCGTGATCCCGCCCATCGCGATCAGCGCCGCAGCCCCCGTTCCGTCTCCGGGCCGGCCTCGGGCCGGTCCGCCTCGCCGAGGACCTCAATGGCGTCGGCCCCGACCTCCAGGGTCGGACCGCGCCAGATCTCCAGGATGCCGCGTACCTGCACGGTTCGGCCTTCGAGCGAGGCCGCACTCAAACCACGGGCACGCACCATTCGCCAAGTGCGTTTCGATACCGTCACCGTGAGCGCGTCCGCGCCCCGGGCCCCGAAATCGAGATAGGTCCGGGCGCCGCGCTCGCCGACATGGTGCAGCCGGCCCTCCACCACGACGAAGCGCCCGGCGAACGCGCGGAGCGCCGGGCCGTCGGTTGCCGCCGGGAGCGGCTCCCGCCACAGGCCGCGGCGTTTTGCCTGCGCGGCGGCCTCGACCAGACGCAGGGACGGGCGGCACAGCGAATCGGCCTCGTTCGCGTCGGCGAAGGCGAGACCTTCGCCGATCAAGCCACCCGCGAGATCCGTGTCGCCCTCCGCGACTTGGATGTCGGCCCGCTCCCGGCCCCAGCGATCGGGCTGCCCGCGGGGCGTCACCGTAAGTCCGGTACCCCGCCGCGCCTCGAGCCAGCCCCGCGCCGCAGCGGCGGGTTCCGGGGCGTCCGGCCAGCGCAGGGAGTCGAGCACCGCACGGGCCCCCGAGGCGAGGCGGATCTCGCCCCGGAGCCCGATGCCCTCCAACACCTCGGCGCGCGCCGGTCCCGTCATGCAATCCGCCTCACCGCCCCGCGGTGCGCCCCGCACGGAGGTCACCGTCGCCCACGCCGCCAGCAGCGCGGCCCCGATCCGCTTCGCCGCGCCCACCGTACCGCGCATCCGACACCCCGGGACATCATGCGCCGTGAAGCGCGCCTGTCCACCCGGGCGCGGTTGGCCTGCGGCGGGGGAAATGCTATGGAGCCCGCGGTTGTCTCCGTAGCTCAGCTGGACAGAGCACAGGTTTCCTAGACAGGTTCAATTGGGCGTCGCATCGGGAAACCGCGCGGCGGATCCGCTCAAAGTCGGGGAAAGCTTCCGGCGCCGGCGTCTTACCGTCCGGTACCCTGCCAATCCCGAGCCAAGCCCGCCCGGCGCACCCGCGCCTCGCGGGAAGGTGTAGAGACTAGACGGGCGGCACCTAAAGGCCGGGCGCGAGTCCGGTCCAGGGTGAAGGGATAGTCCAGACCACGAACGCGGCTCCCGGGGCGCGGCGGCGAAAGCCGAAGTGGTATGAAACCTGGGGTCGCAGGTTCGAGCCCTGCCGGGGACGCCATTCTTTCAGGTCCAGGGTGCCGCACAGCCAGATGGTGCGGCCGGATCGTTCACCTTGTCGATCGCCCACCGGTGACAAGTTCGCCGGCGCGCGCTAAGCTTTGCCGCCAGGAATCGTGGCAAGGGGGTGGGCGAGCTTCTTCATGGCGGGTCAGAAAACCGATCAGCGCGACGTCTATGTCGGGCAGCGCATCGCTGAGCAGCGGCGGAAGGCATCCCTCACGCAGCGCCGCGTCGCGCAAAGCTTCGGTATGTCTGCCGCCCAGCTCCAGAAGTACGAGAAGGGCACGAACCGGATCAGCGCCGTCCATCTCGACATCTTCTCCCGGATGACCGGCGTGCCGATGGACTATTTCTTCAAGGGCATGCCGCGGACCGATGACTTCGTCGCCCCCGGATTCGGCGAGCGCGAGCAGGCATCCCTGTCCGACAGCGGGCTGAAGGGGTTGGCCGAGGTCGTGGGTCGCCACATCATCGAGAATTGCTCCGAGGAGACCCGCCGCGACGTCGCCGACGCGATTCGGGCCCTGGAGAACAAGCTCGGCAACTAGAACGGTGCTCCGAAAAGGCGGCATCGGCTTTGGAGAAAAGCTGAGCCGGAGCGATAACTGATAGCATCGTGCCGATTGCGATTCTCGACACGATGAACTCGGTATTCAGCGCCGGCCGTTTTTCCACTCACATCGTCCGTTATAGCGGATCCGTTCGGCAATCCGTCTTGACCGGACTCGGGTCGGGTGCGAGAACCCGGACCCAAATTAGGGTCAAGCGCCGCGATCGCGCAGGCGTGCTCTGCAGCCGAGGCCGTCCATGCCGCGTTCCAACTACCTGTTCACCAGTGAGTCCGTCTCCGAGGGGCATCCGGACAAGGTCTGCGACAGGATCTCGGACACCGTGGTCGACGCCTACCTGACGGCGATGCCGGAAGCGCGGCTTGGGGTTGAGACGCTGGCCACCACCAACCGCATCGTCATCGCCGGTGAGGTGCGTGGGCCGGACTCGGTCACCTTCAAGGATCTCGAAGCCCTGACCCGCGAGGCGGTGAAGGATATCGGCTACGAGCAGGCCGGCTTCCACTGGAAGAACAACGACGTCGCCATCCACCTGCACGCCCAGTCGGCCGACATCGCCCAGGGCGTGGACGCCGCCGGCAACAAGGACGAGGGCGCGGGCGACCAGGGCATCATGTTCGGCTACGCCGCCGACGAGACGCCCGAGCTGATGCCGGCCCCGATCTTCTACGCCCACCGGATCCTCAAAGACCTCGCCGACGCCCGCCGGGCCAAGCAGGGCGATGCCGCCAAGCTCGGCCCCGACGCCAAGAGCCAGGTCACGGTCCGCTACGAGAACGGCCGCCCGGTCGAGGTGACCCAGATCGTGCTCTCGACCCAGCACCTCGACGAGTCCTTGGACTCGGCGGACGTGCGCGCCATCGTGGAGCCCTACATCCGCAAGGCCCTGCCGGAGGGCTGGGTCAACGAGAGCACTGCCTGGCACGTGAACCCGACCGGCAAGTTCGTGATCGGCGGTCCGGACGGCGATGCTGGCCTCACCGGCCGCAAGATCATCGTGGACACCTACGGCGGCGCTGCGCCCCACGGCGGCGGTGCCTTCTCGGGCAAGGATCCGACCAAGGTGGACCGCTCGGCGGCCTACGCGGCTCGCTACCTCGCCAAGAACGTCGTGGCCGCCGGGCTCGCCCGCCGCGCGACGATCCAGCTTGCCTACGCGATCGGCGTGTCGAAGCCGCTCTCGATCTATGTCGA
Organism: Methylobacterium sp. GC_Met_3; assembly: GCF_026540775.1. NCBI lineage: Bacteria > Pseudomonadati > Pseudomonadota > Alphaproteobacteria > Hyphomicrobiales > Methylobacteriaceae > Methylobacterium > Methylobacterium sp. GC_Met_3. The sequence continues at coordinate 52,677 of NZ_JALNUL010000015.1, read as the reverse complement.
CCTGCACGGCACCGGGAACGTGGACGAGGCCAAGCTCGAAGGCGTGCTGATGGACGCCCTGGACCTCTCGCCCCGCGGTATCCGCACGGCGCTCGGCCTCAACAAGCCGATCTACGCGCGCACCGCGGCCTACGGCCATTTCGGCCGCGCGCCGGAGGCCGATGGCGGCTTCTCCTGGGAGCGGACCGACCTCGCCGACAAGCTGAAGTCCGCGCTGGCCTGAGCCTCGCGCAGTCCGGTTTCAAAAGGTCGAGACCTTTTGCGGGTGCCGGGCTAAAGCCCTGCTGTTGGGCTGCGCCCAACGTCGGGCTCTGCCCTGACGACCCGCCAAAGGGCTCGCGCCCTTTGGAAACCCTTCACTCTTGCGCTGAACCGGCCGAAACCAAGTCGTTGCCATGTCTGAGATGAGCCAGCGACCCGGCCAGCCGGCCGAGGAGCCGGAGCGTGCCTTCTTCGGCCGGCGCAAGGGCAAGCGCCTGCGCGGCGAGCAGGAGCGGCGGCTCGCCGATCTGTTGCCCAAGCTGCGCGTAAGCCTGCCGCCGGACGACCGGCTCCTCGATCCGCGCACGCTCTTCCCCGCCCCACCCGAAGCGGTTTGGCTCGAGATCGGCTTCGGGGGCGGAGAGCACCTCGCCGCGCAGGCCGCGGCCCAGCCCGAGATCGGCTTCATCGGGGCCGAGCCCTTCGTCAACGGCGTTGTGAAGCTGCTCGCCGCGATCGAGGCGCGGTCCTTACGCAACATCCGCATCCGTGACGAAGACGTGACCGCTCTGCTGGCGCGCCTGCCGGATGCCTGCCTGGACCGGGTCTACCTGCTCTATCCCGATCCGTGGCCGAAGCGGCGCCAGCGCAAGCGCCGCTTCGTCTCGGACGCCTCGCTCGCGGAGATCGGCCGGGTCCTCAAGGATGGTGGCCTGTTCCGCTTCGCCAGCGACATCGACGACTATGCCGGCTGGACTCTGGTGCGAGCCGCGCGCTGCCCGGTGCTGACTTGGACGGCGCGGGCGGCGTCGGACTGGACGAAAGCCTTCCCGGACTGGCCCGGCACCCGCTACGAGGCCAAGGCGCTGGCGGCCGGACGGCGGCCGACTTACCTCGAGTTCGCCCGTCTCCCGCGCGGCTCCGAAACCTCAGCCTAACGCGCGCCCGGCTTCCCCTTCGGCTGCCCGGGCTCTAAGCCCGCAGGGATGGGGCACCGCAATTCCAGGGGACCACCTTGCCACGGCCACGCTCGGGCGGCATCCTGATTCGGTCGCGACGGGCGGGGGGCCAGCTCAAGCGGGAGCGCGCTGGGGCGCGTTCGAGGATTCGTCCAAGTGAGTGAGCGGGTGGCTCAGGGCCCGGCGGTGGACGACCCGTATCGCACCGGCTTCGAGGAGGCCGCGATCGGCCTCCTCGTGCTGGCGGCGGACGAGAGCGTGATCGCCGCCGCCAACCGGACCCTGCATGATCTGATCGGATGGGACCCGGGCACGCTGCCCGGCCGGGCGGTGGCCGACGTGCTCGGCGGAGGCCCAGGAGACCGTCAGAACGGCCTCCAGGCCGGCCTTCAGGTCTGGCGGCGGACGGATGGCAGCCCCCTCGACGTGCGGGTAAGCCGGGCCGGCCGCACCCTCGTGGTTGAAGCCGTGGACGTGGATGTGGCCGCCCATTCCGAGGCGAACAGCGAGGCGCTTTCCGCCGCGGGCCTCGGCGAATGGCGCTGGGACCGGGCCACGGGTCTCCTCACCCTGTCTCGGCGCGCGGCACGGATCCTGGGCCGACCGCCGGGCCGCTCCGTTTCGTGGGAGGACATGAAGACCAGCCTGTCTGAGGCCGAACTCGCGCGCCTCAGCGCGCTCATCGCCGAGGCGCGCGCGACCGGTTCGCCCTATCAGTTCGACACGCCCATCACGGTGGCCGGGCGGACGGTGATCCTGCGCGTCCGGGGACAGGCGGTGCTTGGCTCCGACGGCGAGCCCGCCAGCATGGTCGGCGTGATCCAGGACATCACCACCCGGGTCGAGGCCCGGGACGAGATCCTGTCCCGCGACCAGCGCCTGCGGGTCGCGACCACGATCGCGAAGCTCGGGATCTTCGAGTGGCACATGCTCGAGGACCAGGCGATCTGGGAGAACGAGCACATGTACGAGATCTTCGGGCACGCGCCCGAAGACGGCACCATCGGCAAGGCCGAGTTCCTGAACGACATCCTCCACCCGGAGGACCGCCCGGCCGTGCGCAAGGCGATCTCGCGGGCGCTGCGTGAGGATGGGATCCTGCAGATCGGCGGCCGCATCCGGCGCAAATCGGACGGCGCATGGCGCACGATCGACATGGCTGGACGATTCGAGCGCGATGCCCCCGGCCGCTTGCCGCGCCGCCTGATCGGCGTGGTCGCGGACGTGACCGACCGGCGCCTCGCCGAGGAGCGCCAGAGCCTGCTGATCCGCGAGCTGCACCACCGGGTGAAGAACACGCTCGCCACCGTCCAGGCGATCGTGGGTTCCACCGCGCGGACGGCGTCGAGCATCGAGAGCTTCTACGAGGCCTTCGTCGGGCGCATCAAATCGTTGGCCCACACGCACTCGGTGCTCACCGAGGACACGTGGCAGATGGCCTCGCTGGAGAACCTCCTGCTCAACGAGCTGAAGCCCTACGCGGAGGTGACCGCGGACGGCGGCGCGGAGGGCCGGATCAGCCTGTCGGGGCCGGCCATCGACCTGCCCTCCGAGATCGCGGTGCCGATCGGGATGGCGATCCACGAACTCACCACCAACGCCGCCAAGTACGGGGCGCTCTCGAACCGAACCGGGCGGGTCGCGGTGGATTGGACCCTGGAGCCCGGCGGACCGGCCGGCATCCTGCGCTTCTCGTGGCGGGAGACCGGCGGGCCGCCGGTGGCGCCGCCGAGCCGCCAGGGTTTTGGCTCGCGGCTGCTCCAGAGGGTCCTGATCGCGCAGGTCCAGGCTGAGGTGACGACCGACTACGCCCCCGACGGCTTCGCCCTCACCATGCGGGCCCCGATCCCGCCGCGCAACGACAGCCTCAACCCGCTGGTGTGATCCACCCGAAACGGGCGCTCAGGCCGCGCCCCGTGAGCCGGATTCGCCGCCGCCGTCCACGAAGGCCTTCAACTCGTCGAGGGACGCGAAGGTGAACCGGCCCTGCGGCGTCTCCGCCTCGATCGAGCCGTTCTCGAACATCACGTAGGTGTTGCCGCCCGAGGCGTAGCGCCCAACCACGGTGCGTGTGTCCGGCTTCGGGGCTGATGGCTGCGGCTCCGGCTCGGGGGTCAGATGCGCAGGCGGCCCCGCCCCCGGTCCAAGGAAGGATTCGGGCGCGGCGAACAGATCATCCTCGGGGGCGATCACGCCTGCCGGCTGCACCCCCACGGACTGCACCGCCTCGGATCGGGGCGTCTCCGGCTGGGACGGAGGGATCGGCCCCCGCGGGACGATGGGCGGCACAGGGGTGTACAGGGTCGGCTCGGCCCGGACCGGTTTCGGTAGATCGGCCGGCACAGGTGAAGCCGCCTCAGGCCGGAGATCCAGGTTCGGCTCGATCCGAGGGCGCTCGGGATCGAAGGGCGGCTCGACCACCGACGGCACGATGAAGGCTGGGGCCGCGGGTAGGATCGGCAGCCGAGCCCGGGCCTCGTCGGCGGTGTTCGGCACCGCGCCGGGCGAGGATAGGGTCGTGGCAAGGGGCGCAGCTTCGGGCGAGACTTGCCGCGGCCCCGATGTCGGAACCTGTTCGATCGCCCGCGCGACGCGCCGGAAGCTGACAGCGAGCACGCCGAGGCCCAGCAGGACCGCCCCCGAAGAGGCCGCCACCGAGCCCGCGATCACCATCGCGAGCCCGCTCTCCAGCCGTACATACGGGAAGCCCTGGATCACGGCGGCGCAGCCCCCGATGATCATGGCGGCGGCGAGCGCGAACAGCGCAGCGATCATGAGACTCTCTGGCACGTGCCGGCTCCCGCCGGCCCTAAAGACGTAGCGCACAGTAAGGCCTGGCCGGGATATTGCAAAACCGGACGGCGAGATCACCCGGGATAGCGCACGCCGCCGGTTGGCTGCAGGTGGGCCCAAGCGGCCAAGCGGCTTCCGTTTCTGGGAGTTCCCACGTGGCCGGCCCGGAACGGCGTTGCCGTCCTGCGGCGCCCGACTTACCTAGCTGTCTCTCGACTCGGGAGCCCCCGCCGGGACGAGGCTGCCCTTTGCCCATGTTCTTTGCCAAGCGGAGACAGACGCGATGACTTTCACCCTGCCGGAACTGCCCTACGCGTATGATGCGCTCGGGCCGTACATGTCGAAGGAAACGCTCGAGTTTCACCACGACAAGCACCACAAGGCCTATGTCGATACGGGCAACAAGCTGCTCGAGGGCACCGATCTCCAGGGCAAGAGTGTCGAGGAGATCGTCAAGGCCGCCTACAACACCAATCAGCCGCTCTTCAACAACGCCGGCCAGCACTACAACCACATCCACTTCTGGCAGTGGATGAAGCCGAACGGCGGCGGGGCGATCCCCGGCACGCTCGCCAAGAAGATCGATGAGGATCTCGGCGGTGCGGAGAAGTTCAAGGCGGACTTCATCCAGGCGGGCATCGGCCAGTTCGGCTCGGGCTGGGCGTGGCTGGCCGTCAAGGACGGCAAGCTCGCCATCATGAAGACGCCCAACGGCGAGAACCCGCTGGTCCACGGCGCCAAGCCGATCCTCGGCGTCGACGTGTGGGAGCACTCCTACTACATCGACTACCGCAACCGCCGGCCCGATTACCTCAAGGCGTTCATCGAGAACCTCGTGAACTGGGAGCACGTCGAGAAGATGTACGCCGAGGCAACCGCCTGAGGCGTCCAGCCGGTGTCGCGGGCCTTGTGTCCGCGGCACCCTTGAGGTGGCCGATGAAACCGGCTCTTGATGCGCGCATCATCGGATGACCCGGTGTTGAAGGGTCCGGCCATTCCTCTGCAATCAATATCCGTGATGATTGAACAGCGCTCCTTCACGCTTCTGCGGGGGGAGGGGAGCCGCGCAGCGTTGCGCCCGAACCCATGATCCGCTCCATCCTCTCCGTCGGCGGCTGGACCCTGGTCTCGCGCGTCACCGGCTTCGCCCGGGACGTGGTGATGGCCGCCGTGATGGGCGCCGGGCCCATGGCCGACGCGTTCGTGGTGGCGTTCCGGCTGCCGAACCATTTCCGCGCGATCTTCGGCGAGGGCGCGTTCAACACCGCCTTCGTGCCGGCCTATGCCGGGCTCGCGGAGGCCGGTGCCCCGGGCGACGCGCACCGCTTCGCCGACCGCGTCTTCACGCTGATGCTGATCGTGCAGCTCGTGCTGCTCAACCTTGCGCTTCCGGCGATGCCGTGGGTGGTCCACGCCCTGGCGCCGGGCTTCGCCGAGGATGGCGAGCGTTTCCAGCTCGCGGTGGCGCTGACCCGGATCACCTTCCCGTACCTGCTGTTCATGACGCTGGTGACGCTGCTGTCGGGCATCCTCAATGCCCACCGGCACTTCGCCGTGGCGGCCGGCGCCCCGGTCCTGCTCAACCTCGCCATGCTGGCGGCCCTGTCCGTCAGCTTCCTGTTCCCGAACGCGGCCTACGCGGCCGCCTGGGGTGTGGCCGTCTCGGGCGTGCTCCAGTTCGGCCTGCTCTGGTGGGGCTGCCGGCGGGTGCGGGTGATGCCGGACCTCGCCGTGCCGCGGGCCGACCCGGCCTTGAAACGCTTCTTTGCAGTGCTGGGGCCGGCGGTGATCGGCTCCGCCGGGTTCCAGATCGCGGCCTTCGCCGACACGATCATCGCGAGCTGGCTGCCGACCGGCGCGGTCTCGGCGCTCTACTATGCCGACCGGCTCTACCAGCTCCCGTTCGGGGTCATCGCGATCGCAGCCGGCACGGTGCTGCTGCCCGAGATGAGCCGGCGCATCGCCGCAGGGGACGTCGCCGGCGCGCATGCGGCGCAGAACCGGGCGGCGGGCTTCTCCCTGGCGCTGTCGGCGCCGTTCACGGTAGCCTTCCTGACCATCCCGGGCCTGATCATGGCGGCCCTGTTCCAACGCGGCGCCTTCAGCGCGGAAGATGCCGCCCGGGCCGCCTCGGTGCTGGCGGCCTACGGCTTCGCGCTGCCGGCCGTGGTGCTGGTGCGCAGCGCGACGGCGAGCTTCTATGCCCGCCAGGACACCAAGACCCCGCTCTGGGCCTCGCTCACGGCGATCGGGGTGAACGTCGCCCTCAAGCTCTGGCTCACCGGTCCCTATGGTGTGACCGGCCTGGCGCTTGCCACAGCGGTCGCCCAGTGGGTGAACCTGATCCTGCTGCTCGTCCTGGCCAAACGCCGGAACTGGACGGCACCGGGGCGCACCCTCGGGCTCACCGTCGCGGGGGTCGTGCTCGCCTGCCTCGGCCTCGCGGTGGTGGCCGTCTACGGCCAGGGCCTCGCCCAGGCGCTGGTTCCCGCCCTGACGCACGGGCGCGAACTCGCCATCCTGGCACTGCTCGGGCTCGCCGGCGCGGTGGTCTATGGCAGCCTGCTGGCGGGTTTGCTGCACCTGTTCGGCCTGCGCCTGCGCCGGGCGTGAGAAAAAGGTCGGGCTCGCCGCGGCGCGGGTCCGGCCCCAGATCGGGCGTTAGCACCCAGAGAGGATCGCCATGACCGACGCATCAGGACCGCTCGCGGGCGTGAAGGCCGCTGTCTTCGACGCCTACGGCACGCTGTTCGACGTCAACGCCGCGGTCCAGCGCTACGCAGGGGCGGTGGGGCCGGACGCCGACCACCTGTCCGAGGTCTGGCGCACCAAGCAGCTCGAATACAGCTGGACCCTGGCGCTGATGGGCCGCTACGCCGCCTTTTGGGATCTGACCGTGCGCGCCCTCGACTACGCGCTGGCGGTCCACCCGAACGTCGATCCGGGCCTGCGGGAGCGGCTGCTCGACGCCTACCGCGACCTCGAGGCCTATCCGGAGGTGCCGGGCGTGCTGGCGGCCCTGCGCAAGCGTGGCATCCGCACCGCGATCCTGACCAACGGCAACGCCGCTATGGTCGACCGCGCCGTAGCCTCGGCGGGGTTGGCCGATCACCTCGACGCCGTACTGTCGGTGGACGACGCGCAGGTGTTCAAAACCCACCCCGACGCCTACCGGAGCGCCCTGACCCGGCTCGCAGTCGGGGCGGGGGATGTGCTGTTCTGCTCCTCGAACCGGTGGGATGTGGCGGGGGCGACCGCCTTCGGGTTCCGCACCGCCTGGGTGAACCGCAAGGGGCTGCCGGAGGAATACGCCGACCTCGCCCCGATGACGGTGGTGGAGAGCCTCGACGGACTACTCTGACCCCGCCGGCGGCGTGCCGGGTTATCTGGCACGCAATCCGATCGCGCGGCTTCGGGGATTTTTAATCCTCCCGGTGTTGGATCATCCCCAACACGAACGGGAGATGTTGCGCGTGTCCTTCAACGGTTCCTTCACGATGATTCGCGCCGGGGCCGCCGCCCTTGCGACGACCCTGGTGCTCGGGGCCGTCGCCCCGGCCACCGCCCGCGACCAGACCGGCGCCATCGTCGGCGGCCTTGCGGCTGGCGTGGTCGGCGGCGTCGTGGGCAGCGCCCTCATCAACGGTGCCAACAACCCGCCTCCGCCCCCGCCGCCGGAGTACCGTCCGCGCCGTGTCCTGGTCGAGGAGCCCGAGCCCGTCGTGATCCGCGAGCGCCGCGGCCCGATCTGCCACTATGAGCGCCGCAAGGAGTGGCTCGGCGACGGCGAGTTCACCTACCGCCGCGTCGAGGTTTGCGAGTAATTCTTTTCGCCGAGCTGGTGTCCAGTTCGGCGAAGGGCCCTCTAACGCTTCACCCCTTGGACGGGCCGCACCAGCCGGGGAGGTATCCGGCCTCCTTGGACTTGGCCAACGCCATGGCCTTCTCCAGGGCGTCGGAGAAGTCGTTCTCTACGCGCTTCTCCTTGATGCTGCGCCGGAGGAAGTCCGCCCATAGGAACTCGCTGAACGGTGTCGTGTCCTTGGCGAAGCCGCCGGCGCGGCGTAATTCGCCCGCGAGGCTGCGGAACGGATCGTCCGCCAGAGCGGCGATCGCCTTTGGAAGATCGTTGAAATCCCGGCGCACGCCCTCGGCGTCGTACGTGTAGACCCACGACTTGTGGTCGCACACCGTCCAGAACGCATCTTTCTCAAGGTGGTGCAGATCGGCGATCACCGTCACCAGCACGTCCTTGACGCCCTCTTCGAGCAGGGCGCGGGAGAGGTGGTGATGATCGACGACATAGTGGCGCTTCTTGGGGCCCAGCACCGTCGGGATCTGATGCGCGCCAAGGAATTCACGCTTCTTCTCGCCGTCATAGGCGCGCCATCGGCGGCGCTTCTCCGCCACCTCCCGGTAGCCCACGGTCATCTGGGTCGGCCGCAGCTCCGCGATCGGGACGGGCTTGAGCAGCGGTTCGCGTATGGTCATTGGGTCGCAAGTCCTGCGTGGTTCTGTCGCGCGGATGTCACAACGCACGGCAGGCCGGAAGGTCAATCCGGTGGGCGGTCACGTTTGCAGGATCGTGGGCCGGCGCACGGCCTCCAGCACGAACACCCGGATCGCCGAGGACAGGTTCTGGCCGCCACGCCCGGCATCGATGGTGCCGATCAACGCCTGGACCGACTGGCCCCGCGCCTCCGCGACCTCGCGCAAGGCTACCCAGAACGGATCCTCCAGGGACACGCTGGTGCGGTGACCCGCGATCATCACGGAGTGCTTGGTGAGGCCCGCGCTCACGCAGAGGCGGCCGCGCAGGTATAGGACCGGACCCTCATTCCGCCGGATCGGACCCGCCCCGTTCGAGGCGATGGCCCTCGTGGCGCTCGGTCTCCAGGGCCTTGCGCCGCTGCTGCAGGGTCTTGGCCTTCTTCGGCTGCCCGAACGCGATCCGGTTCGATTCGGCCTTGGCATCGTCGGCCGCGCGGGCCTTCACCTTACGGACCTGACGCAGGTTGATGATCTCGGCCATGCATCGCCTCCCGATGGTGGCGACCGGCGCGTGACATCCGCGCCGGCCGAGTCGCAAATTTAGTCGGCGCTGGGGGCCAGCATGGTCTCCGGCCGGACCACGCGCTCGAACTCTTCCTCCGTCACGTACCCGAGGCGCAGCGCTTCCTGCTTGAGGGTGGTGCCGTTCTTGTGTGCGGTCTTGGCGATCTCGGCGGCCTTGTCGTAGCCGATCGAGGGGGCGAGCGCCGTCACCAGCATGAGCGAGCGACTCATCAGGTCGGCGATCTTGTCCTCGTTGGCCTTGATGCCGACCACGCAATTGTCGGTGAAGCTGATCGCCGCGTCGGCGAGCAGGCGGATCGACTGCAGCACCGCGTTGGCGATCACCGGCTTGAATACGTTGAGCTCGAAATTGCCCTGGGAGCCGGCGAAGCTCACCGTGGTGCCGTTGCCGATCACCTGGGCGCAGACCATGGTCAGCGCCTCGCACTGGGTCGGGTTGACCTTGCCGGGCATGATCGAGGAGCCGGGCTCGTTCTCCGGCAGCGACAGCTCGCCGAGGCCCGAGCGCGGCCCTGAGCCGAGGAAGCGGATGTCCTGGGCGATCTTGAACAGGCCGGCGGCCAGCGCGGCCAGCGCGCCCTGCGTGAACACGAGGGCGTCGTGGGTGGCCAGCGCCTCGAACTTGTTGTCGGCCGAGGTGAAGGGCAGGCCGGTCAGCTCCGCGACCTTGGCGGCGAAGCGCTCGGCGAATTCCGGATGGGCGTTGAGCCCGGTGCCGACCGCGGTGCCGCCCTGGGCGAGCGCCAGAACCCCCGGAAGGGTCGCGGCGACCCGCGAGCCGCCCAGCGCGACCTGGGCGGCGTAGCCCGAGAATTCCTGGCCGAGGGAGACCGGGGTCGCGTCCTGCAGGTGCGTGCGGCCGATCTTGACGATCGATTCGAACGCCTTCGCCTTGGCGTCGAGCGCCCCGTGCAAGTGCGAGAGCGCCGGCAGCAGGCGGCCCTGGATCTCGCGGGCCACGGCGATGTGCATGGCGGTCGGGAAGGTGTCGTTCGAGGACTGGCCGCGGTTGCAATGATCGTTCGGGTGGACCGGCGACTTGCCGCCGCGCTGGCCGCCCAGGCGCTCGTTGGCGAGGCTGGCGATCACCTCGTTGGCGTTCATGTTGGACTGGGTGCCCGAGCCGGTCTGGTAGATGACGAGCGGGAATTCGTCGTCGTAGCGGCCCTCCACCACCTCGGCGGCCGAGGCCGCGATGGCGTCGGCGAGCCTCGGGTCGAGGGCGCCGAGATCCTTGTTCACCAGGGCGGCGGCCTGCTTCACGAGGCCGAGCGCGTGCACCAGCGGCGCCGGCATCCGGTCGGTACCGATCTTGAAGTTCTGGATCGAGCGCTGGGTCTGCGCGCCCCAGTAGCGATGCGCCGGGACCTCGATCGGACCGAACGTATCCGACTCGGTGCGGGTGGCGGTCTCGGTGGGCGACATCGTGGCCTCTACGTCTGGTGCAGTGCGGTGCCTACTTAAAGGAGGCGCGGCTGAATCGCGATGCCGGTTTGTGCCGGCGCACCGACAAGGGCGGGGCTCTGTACCCGCCGGAAGGAGCCGATGAGCGCAACGATCGACCTGCCCGAACCCGCCACCCGGTTCCGTCCCACCGTGCCGCCTCCGCTCAAGGAGCCGCTCGGCCTGTTCGCGTTCCTGCGGGCGGCGCGGAAGAACCCGATCACCACTTGGATGGACGCGCATTTCAAGCTGCCGGTGGTGGCGGCCGAGGGTGCGATGGGCCGGATCACCCTGGTGAGCGACCCGGCGCTGATTCGGTACGTGCTGATCGAGAACGCCGAGAATTACCGCAAGGACGATCTCCAGCGCCGGGTTCTCGCCCCCGGGCTCGGCAACGGCCTGCTCAGCGCCGAGGGCGACGAGTGGCGGCTTCAGCGCCGGACGCTGGCGCCGATCTTCAACGCCCGCACCGTCCAGGGCTTTTCTGACGCGATGAACGCAGCCGGCGCGCGCCTCGGCCGGCGCCTCGCCCGCCGGGCCGGTAAGCCGGTCGACGTCGCCCTGGAGATGACCCGCGTCACGTTGGACGTGCTGGAGCGGACGATCTTCACGCATGGCCTGCCGAGCGATCCGGACGCGCTGGGCCGTGCCATCACGCGCTTTCTGGAAGCGGTGGGGCCGATCGACCCGCTCGACGTATTCGGCGTGCCCGATTTCGTGCCGCGGATCGGCCGGCTGCGGGCGCGCCCGGCGGGGCGCTTCTTCGCCGAGGTGGTCGACGAGCTGATCGCCCGGCGCAAGGCGCTGATGGCGCAGGATGAGGCGCCACGGGATCTGCTGACGCTGCTGCTGGCCGCGCAGGATCCCGAGACCGGCAACGGCCTCTCGGATCTCGCGGTGAAGGCCAACATCGTCACCTTCATCGCCGCCGGCCACGAGACCACCGCCAACTCCCTGACCTGGACGCTCTACTGCCTGTCGCAGGATCCAGACGCCCAGGCGCGGATCGAGGCCGAGGTCGACGCTGCCGGGCCGGGGGACTTCTCGGTGGAGCGGCTGCCCTACACGCGGGCGGTGATCGAGGAGGCGATGCGCCTGTTCCCGCCGGTGCCGTTCCTCAGCCGGCAGGCGGTGCGGGACGACCGGTTCGGCCGGATCAAGGTGCCGCGGGGCTCGCTGGTGATGGTTGCCCCTTGGGTGCTTCACCGCCACCAGTTGCTCTGGAACGACCCGGAGGCCTTCGTGCCGGAGCGGTTCCTCCCTGAGAATCGCGACAGCATCGCACGCTTCACCTACCTGCCGTTCGGGGCAGGGCCGCGGGTCTGCATCGGGCAGAGTTTTTCCGTTCAGGAGGCGGTGATCCTGCTGGCGCACATCGTGCGGGCGGTGCGGTTCCACCTCCCGGCCGATCACCCGCCGGTTACGCCGCTCCATCGGGTGACGCTGCGGCCGGAGCATGGGCTGCGCATGGAGGCCGAGGGACGGGGCTAATCGCCCCGCCGTGCCTCAAGCTGACGGGTTTTACGGTCGTAAAGCCGCGATGCAATGAAGACACCGCCGAGGCCGAGGGCGGACATCCCAAGGGCCAGCGCAAGAATCTGGTTGGCATAAGCTTGGGTCATGCGATCATTCCTCCTGCCGCAGGAACCTGATCATGATTTGACCTATCAAATGTTAGACGATTGCGGCGATCAGCAAAGTCCAACCACCATCTGAGAGTAGATCCAGATGCCGTTGCGCTAGGGGGGTGATGACCGCGATGCCGATCGTGGCGATGGCCGAAGAATTAAACAGGGTCGCGGCCAGCTTCCGCCCCTCGTTGAAGCACGTGGCGCGGTGCTTCCACTTGTTCACCCACAAACCCGGCTGCGCACTACCCTCGTTCACCCCTGAATCCCCGGGCCGGTGATTCGGCCCGGCCGGTTCAGCTCTTCTTGCGGAACGCGTCCAGGCTCACGACCTCGGCGCCGGCTTCCTCGCCCTCCTTCTTGGCGGCGGGGCGGGGCGCTTTCTCGTCCGGCTTGGGTGAGCCCTTGTCGCTCGCCGCCGCGGGGGCCGGCAGGCCCTTCGGAGCCGCCGCGCCGATCGTGGCGAGCCCAGGACTCTTGGGGCGAACCTCGCCGGGCTCGGAACCAGCCCCGCGCGGGCCCGTCTTGGCCGGAGTGGCGTTCGCCTCCTCGGGCGCCTCGCCGGCCTCGCTCAGATCGAACTTCAGCCCGAACTGCACGGAGGGGTCGAAGAAGCCCGACAGGGCGTCGAACGGAACCAGCAGCCGCTCCGGCACGCCCGAGAAGGACAGGCCGACCTCGAAGGCGTGCTCGGTGACGTTGAGGTCCCAGAACTGGTGCTGCAGGACGATCGTCATGTCCTGCGGGTACTTCTCGCGCAGAGCCTGCGACATCCGCACGCCGGGCGCCTCCGTCCGGAACGAGACGTAGAAATGGTGCTCGCCCATCAGCCCCTCGCGGGCCGCGTCGGTCAGCACCTTGCGCACGACGCCACGCAGGGCGTCCTGTACCAGGAGATCGTAGCGGATCAGGTCGTCTGCCATCAGCGGTTGCGCTCTCGCCCGGTCTGCCCGGCGCCCCGCCGCAGATGGCCGGACCGAGGACTTGGAGTGGAAGCTTCTGGTGCCAGGTGCCTCCGAACCCCGCCTATGCGGTGCTACCCGCTAGGTCTTCAAGTCGGTATTGGGAACCGCTTACGCGGCCACCGCCACCGGAGCAAAGTTGTCGTTGGCAACTCTTGCAAAGGCCCGATAACGGCGGAACCATGCCGAGCGAAAGTCCACCCTTTACGCCCTCGTCGATCCTATGTCGCCCCCGCCGGAGCCCAGGCTTCTGACGACGCGCCTTGCGGCAGCATGTCCTGGGTTCAGGTGGAGGCGCCGGGTACCGCCCCCGGGTCCGATAGGTTTATTGCGAAGAACGTTTATCGCCATAGCCGGCCTCGCGACCGGCTCCCGAGATATAGAGGGGATCGGTCCGGTTTTGAAGCCCGATCGTGTCGCGCCACCGCCTCTTATCGCGCCTCCGGGCGAGGCTGTTGCCGGAAGTGCGCAGTCCCGCGCTCGCGGGCCAGATCGGCGCGGCCGTCTCGACCGGATCTGGTCCGCGACTTGGCGCCTCGGGGCGCTGATCGGCCTCGTGGTCCTCTATCTCGGCGCGGCGAGCCTGCTCTCGCTCGCCGCCGTGCGCGTCGGGTTCGATCTGTGGAACGGGATCGACCCGTTCTTGCCGCCGGAGCGGCGCCCGTTCCTCGGCGCGGTGGAACTCGCTCACCGGGCGTTCGCGGTCGACGCCCTGCGGCAGGTCTTCCTCGCCCTTCTGGTCATCGGCGGGGCGTGGTTGCGGGACCGGGCCGGGTGGCGCCGCCGCCTCGCTCTCGACCGCGAGCGCCCGAACGGTATGCGACCCGTCCTCCTTCTGGGGATCCTGCTGGTCTGGCCGGTGCTGCACATCGTGTGGGTGACCGGAACGGCCGAGCTGTTCGGCGCGAGTTTCGGCCAGCACGTGCGGCTGTCGCCCTTCATGAGCCAGGCCGCGGTGGCGGCGTGGCTCGCCTATCTCACGATCCTGGCTCCGGTGGCCGAGGAGCTGCTGCTGCGCGGCGAGGCCTTCGCCCGCGCCCAGGCCGCCGTCGGGCCCGTGGCGGCGATCTTGGTCACCGCTCTGATCTTCGCCGCCGCCCACGTGTCGTCTTGGGGGCTCGCCCGGCCGGTCTCGCTGCTGCCGCTGGCCCTGGCCCTCGGCTGGCTGCGCTGGCGGACCGGGCGCCTCTGGCCCGGCATCGCCCTGCACGGCTGGTCGAACCTCGCGCTCGTGACCTATCTGCTCTGGCCGAGCTGATCACCCGGGTGCGCGACGGCGGTGCATAGATGCTGCCGGCGCGCTTGCCCGGCGGCCCGGTCGCGCGCAGGAATGGCGGATGGACGCTTATCACGACCTGCTCCGGCGCATCCTCGACTCGGGCGCCGCCAAGGAGGACCGCACCGGCACCGGCACGCTCTCGGTGTTCGGCCACCAGATGCGCTTCGACCTGTCGGCCGGCTTCCCCCTGGTCACCACGAAGCGCCTCCACCTGCGCTCGATCATCCACGAGCTGCTGTGGTTCCTGGCCGGCGACACCAATGTGGCCGCGCTTAGGGCGAACGGCGTGACGATCTGGGACGAGTGGGCCGACGCGCACGGCGACCTTGGCCCGGTTTACGGCAAGCAGTGGCGCTCCTGGCAGAAGCCCGACGGCGGCACGGTCGATCAGATCGCCTGGGTGCTCGACGAGATCCGGCGCAACCCGGATTCACGCCGCCTGATCGTCTCGGCCTGGAACCCCGCCGATCTCGACCGGATGGCGCTCGCCCCCTGCCACTGCCTGTTCCAATTCTACGTGAGCGAGGGGCGGCTCTCCTGCCAGCTCTACCAGCGCTCGGCCGACGCCTTCCTGGGTGTGCCGTTCAACATCGCGAGCTACGCGCTCCTAACCCACATGATCGCGCAGGTGACAGGCCTCGGGGTCGGCGACTTCGTTCACACCTTCGGCGATGCGCATCTCTACCGGAACCACCTGGAGCAGACCCGCACCCTGCTGGCCCGGGAGCCGCGTCCGCTGCCGCAGCTGCGGCTGAATCCGGCGGTGCGGGACCTGTTAGCATTCCGGTACGAGGACATTGCCATCGAGAACTACGACCCGCACCCGGCCATCGCGGCGCCGGTGGCGGTATGAGACCGATCGTCTCCCTGGTCGCTGCCGTCGCCCGCAACGGCGTGATCGGCCGCGACAACGGCCTCGCCTGGCACCTATCTAGCGACCTGAAGCGGTTCAAGGCGCTCACCATGGGCAAGCCGATGCTGATGGGCCGCCGGACCTGGGACTCGATCGGCCGACCGCTGCCGGGCCGCCGTACGCTCGTCCTGACCCGCGACCGCGCCTTCTGGGCCGAGGGCGTCGAAGTCGTTCACGACTGGGAATCCGCACTGGCGGCCGCGTCCGGCTCGGAGCTGATGGTGGTGGGCGGCGCGGAGATCTACACCCTGACCCTGCCGCAGGCCGATCGGCTTTATCTGACCGAGGTTGCGGCTGAGCCCCAAGGCGACGTGCGATTCCCGTCCTTCGACCGAGCCCGGTTCCGTGAGACGTTTCGCGAGGCGCACCCCGCCGGCCCACGCGACGAGCACGCGTTCGCGTTCGTGGATTGGGAACGCGTGCGCTGAGGCGCGCGGCCGCATTTGCCTTTGGGGGCCGGGATGCCCACCTGCCAGCCTTGACAGCACGGGGCGTGCGCCCGCAGGTGCCTGTCAGGTGCGCGTGCTCACGTCGGGCTTGCACATCTTACAGGAAGATGCGCGCGTGCAGGCTCTTAGGCCTCCGACAGGCCCAGGTCGCCCGGCTATCGACCCGGATCGGCGGGACTAGGCGGGCGAGCGTGGCCGTTTAGGCAAGGGGCGCCGGCTGGCATGAAAGTCGGGCGCGGACAGGCGGGAGACGACGGCTAGGATGCCTTGGAGCAATCAGAGCGGCGGCGGAGGCCCCTGGGGCCGGCCCGGCGGGAACGGCGGCAACGGCGGTGGCGGCCCGTGGGGCAACGGCGGTAAGACCCCGCCGAACCTTGAGGATCTGCTCCGGCGCGGGCAGGACCGGCTGCGCGGCCTGATCCCGGGCGGTGGCGGCTCCAGCGGCTATGGCGGCGGCGGCTCGACTGGCCTCGGCGGCGGTCGTAGCGCGGCGGTGATCGCGGCGCTCGCCGTCGCGGTCTGGCTCGCGACCGGCTTCTACACGGTCTACCCGCGTCAGGTCGGCATCGAGACGATCTTCGGCCGCTATGTCGGCACCAAGGGCGAAGGCCTGCGCTACAACTTCCCCTATCCGATCGGCGGCGTGGTCAAGCCTGACGTCGGATCGCAGAATTCGATCCAGATCGGCTTCCGCGCCGGGCCCGGCGGCCAGGGCCGCAATCGCGACGTGCCGGACGAGAGCCTGATGCTCACCGGCGACGAGAACATCGTCGATCTCGACTTCGAAGTGCAGTGGCGGGTCAACCCGCTGAAGGCGTCCGACTTCGTGTTCAACCTTCAGAACCCCGAGGGCACCATCAAGGCGATCTCCGAGAGCGCGATGCGTGAGGTGATCGGCCGCCGCAACATCCAGGCGATCCTGACCAACGAGCAGTCGAGCATCGCCCAGGAGGTCAAGGAGATGGTCCAGAAGGCGCTGGACGAGTACGGCGCCGGCGTGCGCATCGAGGTGGTGCAGCTCGTTTCGGTGAACCCGCCGCCCGAGGTGCGCCCGGCCTTCATCGACGTGAACGCCGCCCAGCAGGACGCCGATACGGCGCAGAACGAGGCCAAGACCTACGCCAGCCGTGAGGTCCCGCAGGCGCGCGGAAAGGCGTCGCAGATCGTCCAGCAGGCTGAGGCCTACCGGACCAAGGCGACCGCCGATGCCACCGGCCAGGCGGCGCGCTTCAGCGAGGTCTACGCCTCCTACAAGGCCGCCCCGGCGATCAGCCGCGAGCGGATCTTCCTGGAGACGATGGAGAAGGTTCTGGGCTCCGTGAACAAGGTGATCATCGACCAGAACGGGACACAGCCGGGTGCCGCGACGGCGGCCGGCGTGCTGCCGGTGCTGCCGCTCTCGGAGTTCGGCGCCCGGGCCCAGACCCAGACGGGAGCTGCCCGATGAAGCAGGCTCTCCGCACCGGCCTGATCGCGGTCGCCGCGATCGTCGCGATCGGGCTCTACGCCTCGATCTTCACTGTCGGCCAGATGCAGCAGGCGCTCGTCCTGCAATTCGGCCGGGTCCGCGCCGTGCTCAACGCCACCGGCGAGGAGAAGCCCGGGCTCTACTTCAAGGTGCCGTTCGTCGAGAACGTCGTGATCTTCGACAAGCGCGTGCTCGACCTCGACCTGCCGGTGCAGACGGTGCTCACCGCCGACCGGCAGAACCTGGAGGTGGACGCCTTCGCCCGCTACCGGATTCTCGATCCGCTGCGCTTCTACCAAGCGGTGGGCAATATCGGGCTGGCCAACCAGCGGCTCGCGAGCTTCACGAATTCCGGTCTGCGCAACGTGCTGGCCCGCTCGACCCGCGACGCCATCGTGAAGACCGATCGCGGCCAGCTGATGCACCAGATCCAGGAGGACGTGAATCGGCAGGCCAAGGCGCTCGGCATCGAGATCGTCGATCTGCGCATGACCCGCGTCGATCTGCCAGCGCAGAACTCGGCCGCGGTCTACAAGCGGATGAAGACCGAGCGCGAGCGCGAGGCCGCCGACATCCGCGCCAATGGCGATCAGATCGCCGCCACGATCCGTGCCAAGGCCGACCGCGAGGTCACGGTGATCCTCGCCGAGGCGACCCAGAAATCCGAGCAGCTGCGCGGTCAGGGTGACGCAGACAAGAACCGGATCCTCGCCGAGGCGTTCGGAAAGGACCCGGACTTCTTCAGCTTCTACCGGTCGATGCAGGCCTACGAGGTTGGGTTGAAGGGATCGGACACGCGCCTCGTGATCAGTCCGAACACGGACTTCTTCCGCTACTTCAGCGATCCGCAGGGCCGCGCCGCGGCAACGCGTCCCCCGCGCCCTGCCGATCCGAACGCGACCACCGGATCCACCGCGGGCGCCGCACGCTGAGCGTGTCGGCGTCCCGGCCCCCGGGATTACTGAGTGCGACAACACGCGGACCCTGATCTCCGGTCAGGGATCCGCGGAGCCGGAAACGCGGTTTTGAAGAGGTCGATTATGCACCCCGTCGCGCGCCCCCCCGTGGTGCCCTTCGGCCGCGCCAAGGCGCAGCCCCGTATCCTGGCCCGTTCCCGCGCCCGCAGCCTGATGGCGGCGGTCCTCGTGGGCGCCTCCGTGGTGACGGCGGGGCTGCCGATCCCGGCCTTCGCCAAGGGGCCGGCCTCGCTCGCCGACCTTGCCGATCAAGTGACCGATGCGGTGGTGAATATCTCCGCCTCCACGACGGTCGAAGCACGCGGCGGCAGCCGCGCCGGACCTCAGGTGCCCCCGGGCACGCCGTTCGAGGATCTGTTCGAGGAATTCTTCAATCGCCGCGGCGGTCGGGGAGGCGGCGGCGGCGAGCGGGGCGACAACGACACGCCGCGCCAGCAGCGCAAGTCGAACTCGCTGGGCTCCGGCTTCATCATCGACGCCTCCGGGCTCGTGGTGACCAACAACCACGTCATCGGCGATGCCAACGACATCCAGGTGATCCTGCACGACGGCACCAAGCTGAAGGCCGAGATCGTCGGCAAGGATTCGAAGATTGATCTCGCGGTACTTCGCGTGAAGCCCACAGCCGACCGGCCGCTGAAAGCGGTGCCGTTCGGCGACTCGGACAAGATGCGGCCGGGCGACTGGGTGATCGCCATCGGCAACCCGTTCGGGCTGGGCGGCTCGGTCTCGGCCGGCATCGTCTCGGCCCGGGGCCGGAACATCGAGTCCGGCCCGTATGACAACTACATCCAGACCGACGCGGCCATCAACAAGGGCAATTCCGGCGGTCCGCTGTTCAATATGGACGGCGAGGTGATCGGCATCAACACGGCGATCCTGTCGCCCACCGGCGGCTCGGTCGGCATCGGCTTCGCCGTCCCCTCGGATACCGCCAAGCCGGTGATCGACCAGCTCCGCGAGTTCGGCGAGGTTCGCCGCGGCTGGCTCGGCGTGCGCATCCAGAACGTCGACGATGCCACTGCCGAGGCGCTGAACCTCAAGGGTGGGGCCCGGGGCGCCCTGGTCGCCGGCGTCGACGAAAAGGGCCCGGCCAAGACCGCCGGGATCGAGGTCGGCGACGTGATCCTGAAGTTCAACGGCACGCCCGTGAAGGCCTCCGGTGACCTGCCGCGGATCGTGGCCTCCACCCCGGTGGGGCAGAAGGTCGATGTGATCGTCATGCGCAAGGGCGAGGAGGTGACCAAGCCCGTCACCCTCGGCCGTCTGGAGGACAGCGACAAGCCGCAGCCTGCCAACCTGCGCCAGCCCGAGCCTGAGAGCGCCACGCGTCAGGCGCTGGGCCTCAACCTGTCCGGCATGACCGACGATCTGCGCAAGAAGTACTCCATCAAGGACACCGTGAAGGGCGTGGTCGTCACCCGGGTCGATCCGAACTCGACGGCGGCCGACAAGCGGATCCAGCCGGGCGAGGTGATCGTCGAAGTCGGCCAGGAGGCGGTGAGCACACCCGCCGACGTGACCAAGCGGATCGATGCCCTGAAGAAGGACGGGCGCAAGTCGGTGCTGCTGCTGGTGGCGAGCGCGACGGGCGACGTGCGCTTCGTGGCGGTCGGGCTGGACTGAGCGGGCTCTCACGCAGGATCAAAGGCCGTCGCTTCGCGAGAAGCGGCGGCCTTTTGCATTCGGGGCGCCGCATTGACGGGGCGCTGCGGGGCGGCACACTGATCCGGCGAGTCGGTGCGGCTCGGATGGTCCTGGGCCTATGTCAGCCGTCGCCTTCGATACCCTGAAGTTCGCCCGCGCCTTGCGCGATAAGGCGAAGCTGTCGCCGGAGCAGGCCGAGGGCTTGGCCGACGCACTGGTCGATGTCTTCGACGGAAATCTCGCCACGAAGGCCGACATCCACGACGTGCAGGCGGATATCCAACGCGTTCGAAGTGAGGTTGAGACCCTGAAGGTCCAGACCCGAGCTGACATCGAGGCGCTGCGGCTTACAACCAAAGCCGACATCGAAGCCGTGAAGGGCGCCATCGCCGCCGCCAAGGTCGAGACGGTGCGCTGGCTCGTCGGCGCGATCGGCTTTCAGACGCTGGCCGTGCTGGGCGCCGTGGTCGCCCTGACCCCGACCATCCACTGAGCGTTCACCCCACGAATTCCGCCGCCGCGTAGCCCTGCAGGTACAGGAGCGCGGTGAGGTCGCCGTGCTCGACGCGGACCTGTGCCGCGGCGGCCACCGCGGGCTTGGCCCGGAACGCCACGCCGAGGCCAGCCTCGGCCAGCATATCGAGGTCGTTGGCGCCGTCACCGACCGCGAGCGTGTCGGCAGCGTCGAGGCCGAGGGCGCCGCGCAGTTCGATCAGCGTCGCACGCTTCTCCGCCTTGCCGACGATCGGATCCTCGACCGTGCCGGTCAGGCGGCCGTCCGCCACACCCAGCACATTGGAGCGATGCTCGTGGAAGCCGATCATCGCGGCGATCGGGCCGGTGAACAGGGTGAAGCCGCCGGAGACGAGACAGGTCCGGGCGCCGTGTGCCCGCAGGGTCCGCACCAGCGCGGGACCGCCCGGCGTGAGGCTCAATTGCTCGGCGATCAGCCCGTCGACCGCATCGACCGGAATGTCCTTCAGGAGCGCGACGCGCTCCCGGAGCGCGGGCTCGAAGGCGATCTCGCCCCGCATCGCCCGCTCGGTGATCGCCGCCACGTGGTCCTTAAGGCCGAGGGTCCCGGCGAGCTCGTCGATGCATTCCTGTTCGATCATGGTGGAATCCATGTCGGCCAGAAACAGGCGCTTGCGCCGATGCGCATCGGCCGGCAGCACCGCAAGGTCGATCGGCTCCCCGGCCAGCGCCGTCCGCAGTGCGTCGGTCAGGGCCGCTGCAGCCGCTTGCTCCCCGGGCACCAGCAACTCGGCCGCGACCTCACCGTGCAGGATCCGGGGCTGGTGCTCCGTCCGCAGCACCGTGCGTGTCTCGGCCAGCACCGCGTCGGTGATGGACGGCCGATCCGGGTTTGCTATCAGGACCGCGACCAGCATCGTGGAGGTTCGCCTTGCCAGACCGAGAGGCCGGGGGGCGCCCGGCGGCGATCCTCATCGCAGGGCCCACCGCCTCGGGCAAGTCGGCGCTCGCCGCCCGGCTGGCGGAGCGTCACGGCGGCGTGGTGATCAACACCGATTCCATGCAGGTCTACGCCGACCTCCGGCGTCTGACCGCCCGGCCCGATCCCGACGAGGAAGCGCGGGTGCCCCACCGGCTCTATGGCCATGTCGACGGCGCCGTGAATTATTCCGTGGGGCATTTCTCCCGGGCTGCGACGGCGCTGCTCCTGACCCTGGACGGACGGTTGCCGGTCTTCGTGGGCGGAACGGGCCTGTATTTCCGGGCGCTGGAGCAGGGGTTTTCGGAGCTGCCGCCCGTGCCCGAAGCGGTGCGCGCCCAGGTGCGGGGCGCGGCGGAGGGGCGCCCGACCGAGGCGCTGCACGCCGACCTCGCCCGGCACGATCCCGAGGGGGCGGCACGCCTACGCCCAAGCGACCGGATGCGCGTGATGCGCGCCCTAGAGATCTTCTTCGCCACCGGACGCCCGATCGCGAGCTTCTACGGCGATCCCGTTCCCGGTCCGCTGGCCGGATGGAACCTCGAAAAGATCTTCCTGGCGCCCGATCGCGCGGTGCTGCGCGCCCGAATCGATGCCCGGTTCCGAACCATGATCGCGGAGGGCGCGCTGGATGAGGTCGCCCGCTTGCGGTCGCGAAGCCTGGACCCGATGCTGCCGGTGATGCGCGCCCACGGGGTGCCGGGCCTGATCGCCCATCTCGACGGGGCGGTGAGCCTCGAAGACGCGATTCTTCGGGGGCAGGCGGATACGCGCGCCTACGCAAAGCGCCAGTTCACGTGGTTCCGCCACCAGATGGGGGAGGGCTGGCGCTGGATGGATCCGGGGGCGGCCCAGGTTGAGCTGTGAACGTGCCGTGAAACGCCCGCCTCCGGACAGGGGCTACCGGATTCACACAGCGCTCTGCCGCTCTGGATTCGGCTGCAACGTTCCAGCCGGGTGATCCCCTCGCCCCGCTTGCGGGGAGAGGGCTCCGGCGACCTTGGCGTCGCCGGAGCGAGGCGGCAGCCGAAGGTGAGGGGGGCACGAACGGAGGAGTCTTTTCCGGAGCCGCCCCTCACCGCCGCTGCGGCTTCGCCTCCGCTTCCCGCACGGACGACGAGGTCCGTGCGGCCCTCTCCCCGCCCGCGGGGAGAGGGCAACCCGCGCCTTAGCCTGAGATGTGTGAAGACCGTAGCCCGCAGAGGGGGAGGGAGGGGCTGTGGCAGGGTCTGGATTGCCGTGCGGGTTCCCCGGCCTTCTGAAGTGCGAAAAAACTCAGCGCTCCAGCCGCGCCACGAGGCTCGACGTGTCCCAGCGGTTGCCGCCCATGGCCTGCACCTCGGCGTAGAACTGGTCGACCAGCGCCGAGACCGGGAGCTTCGCCCCGTTGCGGCGGGCCTCGTCCAGCAGGATCCCGAGGTCCTTGCGCATCCAGTCGACCGCGAAGCCGAAGTTGAACTTGCCCTGGTTCATGGTCTTGCCGCGATTCTCCATCTGCCAGGAGCCGGCGGCCCCCTTGGAGATCACGTCGAGCACCGCCTCGACGTCGAGGCCGGCCCGCTTGGCGAAGTGAACCCCCTCCGACAGGCCCTGGACCAGACCGGCGATGCAGATCTGATTGACCATCTTGGTGAGCTGCCCGGAGCCCACCGGGCCCATCAGCCGGCAGGCCCGGGCGAAGGATCCGATCGCGCCCTCGACCTTGGCGTAGGTCGCGGCCTCGCCGCCGCACATCACGGTGAGCACGCCGTTCTCGGCGCCCGCCTGGCCGCCGGAGACCGGGGCGTCAATGAAGCCGACGCCCTTCGCCTCGGCCGCGGCGGCAAGTTCCCGCGCGACCTCGGCCGAGGCCGTGGTGTGGTCCACGAAGATCGCACCGGACTTCATGCCGGCGAGCGCCCCGTCATCGCCCAGCACGACGCTGCGCAGGTCGTCGTCGTTGCCCACGCAGGCGAACACGATCTCGGCGCCCTCGACGGCCTGCCGGGGCGTCGGCGCGAAGGCGCCGCCATAGGTCTTCACCCAGGCTTCCGCCTTCGGGGTGGTGCGGTTGTAGACGGTGACGTCGTGGCCACCCTTCTTGGCGAGGTGGCCCGCCATCGGGCCGCCCATCACGCCGAGACCCAGGAATGCGACCTTCGCCATTGTGCTCTCCTCAAACAGGATTCCGACGGGCTCAGCGGCCCGCCGCGACGGCCGTATTCCGGCCGCCCAGGGTCAGCACCGCGTTCACCAGCACCGCCACGACGATGTTCACGGCGAGCGCCAGGAGCCCGGTATAGAGCGTGAGCTTCGTGTCGCCGAAGGTCAGGCTGTGCAGGGGCTTCAGGCCGTCCGACCACGCGATCAGGCTGCCGGCCACGAAACCCACCGCCCAGCCGGCCAGCAGCGCCGGTGCCCGGAACCACGAGACGTAGAGGCCGAACACCAGGGCCGGCAGGGTCTGCAGGATCCACAGGCCGCCGAGCAGCTGGAGATCGAGCGCGAACTGCGTCGGCAGCACAAGGATCGCCACCAGCGCGCCGAGCTTGACCAGCATGGAGGTGATCTTGGCGACCTGTGCCTCGCCGGCCGACGTCACGTTCGGGTTGACGTAGGCCTTCCAGACGTTGCGCGAGAACAGGTTGGCGGCACCGATCGACATCACCGCCGCCGGCACCAGGGCGCCGATGGCGATCGCCGCGAAGGCGAAGCCCGCGAACCAGCCCGGGAACAGGGTCTTGAACAGGGCGGGCACGATGTCGTTGTTGCTCGTCACCTTCAGGCCGGCTGCGTGGCCCATGTAGCCCAGCATGGCGAGCAGCCCGAGGAGCAGCGTGTAGGCCGGCAGCAGCACCGCGTTCTTGCGGATCGTGTTGCCGCCCGAGGAGGCGAAGATGCCGGTCAGCGTGTGCGGATACATGAAGGCCGCGAGCGCCGAGCCGAGCGCCAGCGAGGCGTAGGGCAGGATCTGCGCCGGGCTGAGCAGGATGCCGCCCGAGCCCTTGGCCTTGAAGGCGGCGTCGGCTGCGTCGAACACCGCAGCGTAGCCGCCGAGCTTCGAGGGCACGATCGCCACCGCCACCAGCACCACGATGTAGATCATGATGTCCTTGACGAAGGCGATCAGCGCCGGCGCCCGCAGACCCGACGAGTAGGTGTAGAAGGCCAGCACCAGGAAGGCGACGATCAGCGGCAGCTCGCCGTGCAGCCCCAGGGCCTTGATCGCCACCTCCATGCCGATCAGCTGGAGCGCGATGTAGGGCATGGTGGCGATCACGCCGGTGACGGCGACCGCGAGTTCCAGCGCCCGCGAGCCGTAGGTGCCGTACACGACGTCGCCCGCCGTGACGTAGCCCTTGTCCTTGGCGGCCTGCCACAGGACCGGCATCACCGCGAACACGAACGGGTAGACGATGATCGTGTAGGGCAGGGCGAAGAAGCCGTAGGCACCCACCGCGTAGACCAGCGCCGGCACTGCGATGACCGTATAGGCGGTGTAGAAGTCGCCGCCGATCAGGAACCACGTGATCCACGTGCCGAACTTGCGCCCACCCAGGCCCCATTCGTCGAGATGGGCGAGGGTCTCGGGCCGGCGCCAGCGCGCGGCCACGAAACCCATCACGGTCACGAGCAGGAAGAAGAAGACGAAGACCGACAGCGCCGGGATATCGAGATCAGCGGTCATCGCGCACGGCCCGGTAGACGACGTAGAGAATGATAGAGGTCAGCGGCACCCAGGCCAGCTGGTACCAGTAGAAGAACGGGAAGCCGAACAGCATCGGATCGCGCTGGTTGTAGAACGGCACCCAGAGGAGCCCCAGGAAGGGCAGCAGCAGGAGCCACATCAGCGGCGAGCGGCGTCTGGTTTCCATGGTCCGGCTCGGATGAGAAAGTCGGGTCCGCATCGAATGTACGCTGTTACACGGTGCGTTTATCGTGCGGTCTGATGCGCTGCATCACAGCTCGGATCGCTTGCGTCAACGGGATGTGGAGAGGATAAACCAGTCCTGTCGCACGGGATCCACGAATCCCGGCCGGGGGGCTCGGGGGAGCCAGCCGAGCTCGATGCGGCCTCCGGGAGGGACATCATGGGTACGGCGCTCGGCAGGCATGGGCCCTGGGCCCTGATAGGGGCGCTCGGCGCCGCCGCGCTAGCGATCGTGGCGACCCAGCGGGGCGAGACGATTAACGCCCTCTGGATCGTGGTTGCGGCAGTCTGCGTCTACCTGATCGCCTACCGGTATTACTCCCAATTCATCGCCGACAAGGTGATGCGGCTCGATCCGAAACGGGTCACGCCCGCCGTGCGCCACAATGACGGGCTCGACTACGTCCCCACCAACCGCGGCGTCCTGTTTGGCCACCATTTCGCGGCGATCGCCGGGGCCGGCCCGCTGGTCGGCCCGGTTCTGGCCGCCCAGATGGGCTACCTGCCGGGCATGCTGTGGATCCTGGCCGGCGTGGTCCTGGCCGGCGCCGTGCAGGACTTCATGGTCCTGTTCGTGTCGATGCGCCGGGACGGCCGGTCGCTCGGCGAGCTGATCCGGGCCGAACTCGGCACGATTCCCGGGATCATCGCCCTGTTCGGCACCTTCCTGATCATGGTGATCCTGCTCGCCGTGCTGGCGCTGATCGTCGTCAAGGCGCTGGCCGAGAGCCCCTGGGGCACCTTCACGGTGATGTCGACGATCCCGATCGCCATGCTGATGGGCGTCTATTCGCGCACCATCCGCCCGGGCAAGATCGGCGAGGTCTCGATCCTCGGCTTCGTCCTGCTGATGCTGGCGATCATGGCCGGCGGCTCGGTGGCGGCGAGCCCGGTCTGGGGCCCGGCCTTCACCTTCACGGGCCCGCAGCTCTGCTGGATGCTGATCGGCTACGGCTTCGTGGCGTCGATCCTGCCGGTCTGGCTGCTGCTCGCTCCGCGCGACTACCTCTCGACCTTCCTCAAGATCGGCACCATCGTCGGGCTGGCCCTCGGCATCGCGGTCGTCGCGCCGCACATGCAGATGCCGGCTGTCACCAAGTTCGTGGATGGCACCGGCCCGGTCTGGGCGGGCAGCCTGTTCCCGTTCCTGTTCATCACCATCGCGTGCGGCGCGGTCTCGGGCTTCCACGCCCTGATCTCGTCGGGCACCACCCCGAAGCTGATCGCCAGCGAGGCCGATGCCCGCTTCATCGGCTACGGCGGCATGCTGATGGAATCCTTCGTGGCGATCATGGCGCTGGTCTCAGCCTGCGTGATCGACCCGGGCGTGTACTTCACCATGAACTCGCCCGCGGCGCTCATCGGCACCACGCCGGAAACGGCCGCCGCCGCCGTGACCAAGCTCGGCTTCGCCACGACGCCGGAGGTGATCGCGCAGACTGCCGCAGACGTCGGCGAGCACACGATCATCTCCCGCGCCGGCGGCGCGCCGACGCTGGCGGTCGGCATGGCCCACATCATCTCGTCGGCCATCGGCGGCAAGGCGATGATGGCCTTCTGGTACCATTTCGCCATCCTGTTCGAGGCCCTGTTCATCCTCACCGCGGTGGATGCGGGCACCCGCGCCTGCCGGTTCATGGTGCAGGATCTCGTGGCGCTGGCGGTGCCATCGTTCAAGAACACCACCTCGTGGGGGCCGAGCATCGCGGCGACCGCGATCTCGGTCGGCGCCTGGGGCTACTTCCTGTACCAAGGCGTGACCGACCCGCTGGGCGGCATCAACACCCTGTGGCCGCTGTTCGGCATCTCGAACCAGATGCTGGCCGCGGTGGCGCTGACTTTGTGCACGGTGGTGATCTTCAAGATGAAGCGCGAGCGCTACGCGTTCGTGACCATCATCCCGACCGCGTGGCTGTGCCTGTGCACCCTGACGGCCGGCTGGCAGAAGATCTTCTCCGCCGATCCGAAGATCGGGTTCCTGGCCCATGCCGAGCGCTATGCCGGGGCCGCCGCCGAGGGCAAGATCCTGGCGCCGGCCAAGAATGCCGACCAGATGAGCCAGATCATCCTCAACGACCGGATCGACGCGGCGCTGGCGGCGCTGTTCATCGGCCTCGTCGTGGCCATCGCGGGCTTCGGCATCGCGGCCTGCCTCAAGGCGTGGCGGGCCGATCGCTGGACCGCGCTGGAGACCGAGCCGCGCCTGGTCCCGGCGGAGTAGGGCTCATGCAGCAGCCGAACCTGCGCGACCGGCTCCGGACGCTGTCCAAATGCGTCTGCGACGGCGCCCGGCTGATGGTGGGGCAGGGGGATTACGCGGTCTATGCCGACCACATCCGCCGCACCCATCCCGACCGGGCGCCGATGACCGAGGTGGAGTTCTTTCGCAATCGCGAGAACGCCCGCTTCGGGGTCGGCAACACATCGGGTTTCCGCTGCTGCTGAGCGGGACCCGATCGGCCCCGGCCGGCGTTTGTCACGCCGGGGGCCGCACGGCCCGCGTGCGAGGCGGAGGGCCGATGGCCGACGAGAGCGAGCAGGATCCGACCGAGCCCCGGGCCGTGAACGTCGGCCATGCCTGGGAGCGGGCCTACTGGGCGCGCCGGTTCATGGTGCCCGTGGAGCAGGTCGAGGCGGCCGTGGCGGAGGTCGGCGACGATCCGGCCCGGGTGGCGGCCCATCTCGGACGGGACTGGCCGGGGCATGAACCCGCCACCTGACCCCGGCATCCCCCGGGCAAGCTCGGCCGCATCTTGACTCGGCGGCCACAATATCCGCCATCTCCGACCGGACGGGAATCGGCATGAGCATTTTTCAAGACGCCATCCTTCGGTTCGGCCGCACGATCATGTCGTACGCGGGCGATGCCGTCTTTCTGCTGGCGGCGGTCTCGTCGGCCGCCAACGTCATCGTGGCGGATGGCGATGTCGCCGAGGAGGAGATCGAATCGGCGATCACCGGGATCCGCGCGAACCCGATCCTCGAGAAATCCTACGACACCCTGCGGGTCGAGCAGGAACTCTACGAGGCGATCGCCCGGGCCAAGACCCGGGCCGGCCGGCTGGAGAACCTGCGCCTCATCGGCGCCATCGCGCAGCGGCCGATCGAACAGCGCCAGGACGTGTTCCTGATCGGCGCCGACGTGGCCGACATCGACGGCATCAGCGCGGTCGAGCACAAGGCACTCGATGAAATCGCCGGGGCTCTGCAAGTCGATAAGTCGGCCTTGCTGCGCTGATCTGGCGGTACGCCGTCCCGGCTATCACGGCGACCGCACGCTGAGATTTCTCCGACCCGGACACGCCCTCATTTGACGTGGGTGGGTTGACGCGTTGCCATAAGGCCGCGTCCCCTGCGGCGACGCGGCCCGCTCCTTGCCTACCCGGACGTGATAGCGAAACAGTCCGGGTGTAACGGCTCACCGGTACACAACGCGGAGTTGCCGGCCCCGCGCCGGCCGGCGGAGACCGCATGGGCCTCGTCCTCTACGCCCTCAAGTTCCGGATCACGACTTACGTGCTCGCGGTGCTGATGATGCTCGGCGGCATCGGCGCCATCGTGGTCACCCCCAAGGACGTGCTGCCGGTCGTCGACATCCCGGTCGTCGTGGTGGTCTGGACCTATACCGGCCTGTCGGCGCCGGAGATGGAACAGCGGATCACCACCTACGCCGAATACGGCATCTCCAACAACGTCAACAACATCCGCCGCATGGAGTCGACCACGCTCCAGGGCACGGCGGTGCAGCGCATCTACTTCGACCCGACCGTCAGTATCGACCTTGCCATCGCCCAGGTGGTGTCGTCGACCAATTCGATCCGCGCCGTGATGCCCACCGGCACGCAGCCGCCCGTGATCGTGCGCTACTCCGCCTCCTCGGTGCCGGTGATTCAGCTCGCCCTGACCTCGGCCAAGCAGAGCCTCAACGAGGTCTACGATTACGCCCAGTACCGGATCCGCCAGACGCTGGCGCAGGTTCCGGGCTCGACCCTGCCGGCCCCGTTCGGCGGTGCGCCCCGGCAGATCATGGTCGATCTCGACCTCAACGCCCTCCAGGCACTCGGCCTGACGCCGCTCGACGTCACCAACGCCATGACGGCCCAGAACCTGACGGTGCCGTCCGGGCTCACCAAGATCGGCGAGCAGCAGTATCCGGTCCAGCTCAACGCCACCCCGCCCTCGATCGAGACCCTCAACCTCGCGCCGATCAAGATCGTGGCCGGACAGCCCGTGCTGGTGCGCGACGTCGCCTATGTCCGCGACGGCGGGCCCCCGCAGATCAACGTGGTGAGCGCGGACGGCAAGCAGGCCGTGCTGATGCAGGTCATCAAGAACGGCACCGCCTCGACGCTGAACGTCGTCAACAACGTCAAGGCGGCGATGCCGACGATCCGGGCCGCGGCACCCGAGGGCCTGTCGATCCAGCAGCTGTTCGATCAGTCGGTCTTCGTCTCGAACGCCATCGAAGGCGTGCTGCACGAGGCGCTGACCGCGGCGGCGCTGACCGGCCTCGCGATCCTGCTGTTCCTCGGCTCATGGCGCTCGACCGTCATCGTGCTGATCTCGATCCCGCTCTGCGTGATGACCTCGCTCGCCGTGCTGGCGGCGCTCGGCGAGACCATCAACGTCATGACGCTGGGCGGGCTGGCGCTCGCGGTGGGCATCCTGGTGGACGACGCCACCGTGGCGATCGAGAACACCTACCGGCTGTTCGAGGAGGGCGAGGAGTTCCGCGAGAGCGTGGTCCACGGGGCGGCCGGCATCGCCAAGCCCGCCCTGATCTCGACCCTGTCGATCTGCGCCGCCTTCACGGCGGTGTTCGCGCTCACCGACACGCCGAAGTACCTGTTCACGCCCCAGGCGCTCGCGGTCGTGTTCGCGATGCTGACCTCCTACCTGCTGTCACGGACCCTGGTGCCGCTGCTGATCGACGTGATCGTGGCGCCCGAATATCGGCAGAAGCACGCCAAGGATCGGGACCAGCACGAGCCGCCCCGCCGGGGCCGGGTCGCGCGCGCCGCGGGCCTGATCGGCGCCCCCGTGATGCGGCTGGCCGGCCGCATCCATGCCGGCTTCGAGCGCGGCTTCACGCGGTTCCACCGGGGCTATGTCGGCCTGCTGCACGCGGTGCTGCGCCACCGGATCGTCACCGTGGGCGTCGTCGGCGGCGTACTCGGGATGACCGGCGTGCTGTTCGCCTTCGTGGGCGAGGATTACTTCCCGCAGATCGAGGCGAGCCAGATGACCCTGCATCTGCGCACCCGCACCGGCATGCGCATCGAGACCACGCAGCAGGTCTTCGCGCAGATCGAGGACACGGTCCGCGAGGTGATCCCGGCGGGCGAGATCGAGCAGATCCTCGACAATATCGGCCTGCCGTCGATCAACTACAATTTCGCGTTCTCGGACGGCTCGTTCGTCTCCTACAACGACGGGCAGATGCTGATCAGCCTCAAGGAGGGCCACGGCTCGGTGGCGGGCTACACGAAGCGCCTGCGGGCGGTGCTGATGAAGCGCTTCCCCGACGTGATCGCGTATTTCCAGCCCGCCGACATGATCACCCAGATCCTGAATTTCGGCGTCATCACGCCGATCGACGTGCAGGTCTCCGGCCGGCACAAGGAGAAGGATCTGGAGGTCGCCCAGCGCATCGTCCAGCGGCTGAAGCACACCAAGGGCCTCGTCGACGTCCACCTGCAGCAGATCGTCAACGAGCCGCAATTCTACGTCGATGTCGACCGGCGCCTCGCCTCCGAACTCGGGCTCACCGAGCAGCAGGTGGCGCAGAACATGAACATCTCGCTGTCGGGCAGCTATCAGGTGACGCCGAACTTCTGGCCCGATCCGAAGACCGGCATCCCCTATCAGCTCTGGGTGCAGACGCCCGAGTACCGCAACAGCTCGCTCACCGACCTGCGCAACACGCCGATGTTCGTCCGCGCGGCGGCGACCTCGGGCTCCGGCCCCGGCGTGCTGACGCTGCTCTCCAGCCTCGCGGATCTGCGCCGGATGCCGACGCAGACCATGATCAGCCACGTCAACATCCAGCCGACCTTCGACATCTTCGCCTCGGTGCAGGACCGGGACCTCGGCTCGGTGGCGCGCGACATCGACGCGATCGTGCAGGACGAGCAGAAGAACCTGGAAGCGCCCGATAAGATCGCGGTCCGCGGCCAGATCGAGAACATGCGTTCGGCCTTCTTCCGCCTGGAGATCGGCCTCGGCATCGCGCTGATCGCCGTCTACCTGCTGATGGCCGTGAACTACCAGAGCTGGGGCGACCCCTTCGTGGTGATCGCGGCGCTGCCCATGGCGTTCTGCGGCATCACCTTCGCGCTGTTCATCACCGGCACGGCCTTCTCGATCCCGTCGATCTTCGGGGCGATCATGTCGGTCGGCATCGCCTCGGCGAACTCGATCCTGCTCGTCACCTTCGCCAAGGAGCACCGGGAGGCGACGAACTGCAGCGCCCAGGAGGCGGCGATCACCGCGGGCGAGACCCGGCTGCGGCCGGTGCTGATGACCGCCTCGGCGATGTTCTTCGGGCTGATCCCGATGGCGCTCGGCACGGGCGAGGGCGGCGAGCAGAACGCGGCGCTCGCGCGGGCCGTGATGGGCGGCATCGCCTTCGCGACCCCCGCGACGCTGCTGCTGGTGCCGTTCCTCTACGTGCTGATGCGGAGCGGGCCGGCGCAGCCGGTGCAGGATTATCTGGAGGGGGAGGGGCGGCCGGCCATGTGAGGCGCCGCGGCGTCCACGCGTCTCTCTCTTCCCCAGAGGTACGATGGTGACAGATTTCTGGTGGAGACCGCCTCCGACCGCAGAGCGCGACGGGCTCCCTCTCCCGAGCGGGAGAGGGAGAGGGTTGGGGTGAGGGACGGGAACGCTCAGGATTGAGCGCACCCTCGCGGCGTGTCCCAGGGAGCGCCTGATCCGGACACGTCCTACCCCTCACCCTGTCCCTCTCCCTTCGGGAGAGAGGACCCGCGTTCCATACGGAAACCCCGTGGCTGAACGCGTTGTGTGATCCGCAAGCCCGCAGAAGGGGGAGGTACAGCCCCCCCCCCTGAACTGCTCAGCCCTCCTTGAACCCATATTCCGGCGTGTCGTCGTCGTTGCCGTAATACTTGTACGGCAGGAACTTGCCCGACATGGTGAGCTTCACCCGGTCGCCCTTGTTGTTGGCCTCCCGGGCCATCTCCATGTTGAAGTCGATCGCCGACATGATGCCGTCGCCGAACTCCTCCTGGATCAGCTCCTTGAAGGTCGTGCCGTAGACCATCACCAGCTCGTAGAACCGGTAGATCAGCGGGTCGGTGGGCGGCATCGACGCGATCGAGCCGCGGTAGGGCGCCTCGTTCAGCATCCGCTCCTCGGCCGCGGTGAGGCCGAACAGCTCGGCCGCCCGCTTGGCCTGGGCCTTGGGCAGCTTCATCTGGCCCATGCAGGCCGCCGTGATCAGGAACGGCGACAGGCCGCCGATCTCCTCGTGGATGTGCTTCCAGCTCCAGCCTTTCTCGCGCTTGATGTCGAGAAGCTTCTCGGTCAGGTCCTGACGCTTCATCGTTTCCTCCTTGACTGATGGTTCGGCCGGTTCCGGCATGAGGGCCGGCCGGCGGTGCGGCCGCGCCCCCTCGGCAAGCCGTATGCCAATCGGGGCGGCGGAAGGCGCCGGAGCGTGCTTTCGGTGCACCGGATGGACGGGAAGCGCACAACCCCGGCCGGAAACCCTTGCATCCGGAGCGTGTTTTCGGACCATGCGTCTTCGGGTCTCGGAGGCGGCTTTGGGCGGAGACGATCGGGACGGGCAGGGGACCGGCGGGCCGGAGGGCGCATCCGCGCTGCCGGCACCGTGGGAATTCGTGCTGCCGGAGGAGCCCGCCACCGAGGATCTCGGCCTGTTCCTGTCGGAGCTCCTGCTCCCGGGGGACGTCGTGGCGCTCTCCGGGGGCCTGGGCGGCGGCAAGACCACGCTGGCGCGGGCGATCATCCGGGAACTCACCGGCGATCCGCGCCTGGAGGTGCCGAGCCCGACCTTCACGCTGATCCAGCCCTACACCGCCCGGGACGGGCGACCGATCATCCACGCCGACCTCTACCGCCTGCGCGACGCCGACGAGCTGGTGGAACTCGGCTTCGACGAGATGGCCGACGAGGCCATCACCCTGGTCGAGTGGCCCGAGCGGATGCCGCCCCGCGACGGGCCGGTGCTCACCATCGACCTGTCCCTGCGGGCGGAATTCGGCCCCGGGGCGCGGCTCGCCCGGATCGACGGCTCGGGGGGCATGCGCGCCCGCCTCGACCGGGCCCGGGCGGTGCGGCGCCTCCTCGACCGCAGCGGCTGGGACATCGCCGAGCGCGTGCTGATGCAGGGCGACGCCTCGTCCCGTACCTACGAGCGCCTGACCAAGCCCGACGGCACCAGCGCGGTGCTGATGATCGCGCCGCCCCGGCCCGACGGTCCGCCGGTGCGCGACGGCAAGCCCTACAGCGCGATCGTGCATCTGGCCGAGAGCGTCCACGCCTTCGTGGCCCTCGACCGGGGCCTGCGGGCGCTGGGCTTCTCGGCGCCGAAGATCTACGGCGAGGATCTCGCCGAGGGCCTGCTGATCCTGGAGGATCTCGGCAGCGAGCCGGTGGTCGAGGCCGGCACGCCGCGGCCCGAGCGCTACGCCGAGGCGGTGCGGCTGCTGGCCAGGCTCCACGCCACCCCGCTGCCCGCGGCCCTGCCGGTGGTGGAGGGGATCGACCACGTCCTGCCGCCCTACGATACCGACGCGCTGCTGTTCGAAACGGAGCTGATGCCCGACTGGTACGCCCCGGCGATCCGGGACGTCACCCTGTCGGCGCAGGCACGCGCGGACTTCGTGGATCTGTGGCGGGCCGCGCTCCAGGGGGCGATCCCCGACCGGCCGACCTGGACTTTGCGCGACTATCACTCGCCCAACCTGATCTGGCTGCCGGAGCGCGACGGGCTGGAGCGGGTCGGGCTGATCGACTTCCAGGACGCCGTGATGGGCCACCCGGCCTACGACGTCGCCTCGCTGCTGCAGGATGCCCGGGTCGATGCCAGCGCCGAGTTCGAGCTGCGGCTGCTCGGCCTCTACGCGCGGGAGCGGCGCGGCCGGGACCCGGCCTTCGATGTCGGCGCCTTCGCGACTGCCTACGCGCTGCTCGCCGCGCAGCGCGCCACCAAGATCCTCGGCATCTTCGCGCGCCTCGACCGGCGCGACGGCAAGCCCGGCTATCTCGCCCACCTGCCGCGGATCGAGGGCTATCTCACCCGCAACCTCGCCCATCCGGCGCTCGCCGGACTGCGGGCGTGGCACGCGGAGCACCTTCCGGGCCTCGTCGCCCCCGCCCCCGAACCCTGACCATCGGATCCCTTCCGCATGAGCGAGCTCGAGCCAGCCGTCAGCCGCGCCTTCGTCCTGGCCGCGGGCCTGGGCAAGCGCATGCGGCCGGTGACCGCCACGGTGCCCAAACCCCTGGTGGAGGTGGCCGGCAGGGCGCTCCTCGACCACGCCCTCGACCGGGTCGCGGAGGCCGGGATCGGCACGGCCGTGGTGAACGTCCACTATCTCGCCGACCTGATCGAGGGCCATCTCGCCCGCCGGGCCGAGGGACCGAGCGCAGGCCCGGCCACGATCGTCTCGGACGAGCGCGCGGCGCTCCTGGAGACCGGCGGGGGCATCCGCAAGGCGCTGCCGCTCCTCGGGGAGGCGCCGTTCGCGGTTCTGAACTCGGATTCGTTCTGGCTGGAGGGGCCGGCCTCCAACCTGCGCCGACTGATCGAGACCTGGGACGCGCAGCGCATGGACGGGCTGCTTCTGGTCGCCCCCACCACCACCAGCCTCGGCTACGAGGGTGCGGGCGACTTCGTGATGGCCGCGGACGGGCGCCTGGAGCGCCGCGGCGAGCGCGTCGTGGCGCCCTTCATCTACGCGGGGGTGGCGATCCTGAGGCCGGGGCTGTTCGTCGACACGCCCGAGGGCGCGTTCTCGCTGAACCTGCTGTTCGACCGGGCGATCGCGGCGGGGCGGCTGTTCGGCATGCGCCTCGACGGCCAGTGGTTGCATGTCGGCACGCCGGACGCGATCCGGGCCGCGGAGGAGCGGGTGAAGGCGAGCGCCCGGGTTCTTTGAGGACCGCAGGACCCGTTGTTGCAAACTCGTCGTCCGGACCGTCTTGCCAAGCCCGATTGGAGCCTCTAGAAGCCCCTTCACACCGGCGGACCAAGACCCCGCCGCCGTGTCAGGCGCCCGTAGCTCAGCTGGATAGAGCACCAGACTACGAATCTGGGGGTCAGAGGTTCGAATCCTTTCGGGCGCGCCATTTCTACATTTCTCAACTTGAACCTGTTCGTGCAAGGCACCGCAATCGGCGCCCGTGGTGTTCAAGCAGAACGCTGCCGGCGCGGCTGACAGGGCCGGTATGCGGGTCGGCATCGACGTTCTCTGATGTGACTCGCGTCGTGTTCGACCTCATCGTTCAGAGCTTGCATCCAGCACGAGAACACGCTGGACCGGGTGCCAGCGGTGGTCGCGTCACCGTCAGCGTAGTGTCGGTCGGCCGCGTCGGTCACGGGGTGCGCGACGGCTGTACACGGCCAAGGCTAGGCTCGCAGGACGAACATTCCGGGCCCTCATCCCTGGGCGGGAGCACCTGCGAATCCGTGGATGCTGCCGGCGCGCGGGCGACCGCTGCCTGTCTCGACCCTGGCCACGCAAGCCCCGCCCGCACTGGTGCGACGCATCCGAGCCGCCGTTGTGGACCAGCCGGTGGCGCGGCCATGCTTGCGATGACGCGCCTGCGTCGCATGATGTCGATTATGGATTGTATATCCTTCTACATTGAAGTCGGGCCAACGGTTCAATACACCTTTGGGTAGTGCGTCTGGGTGGGATCGCATGCGCCATGGATCGTGGAGGGGCATTCCTTGCCGGAGACTGCGCCTGAACGGATCGCCCCCTATCCGCCGCCGCGTGAGCGCATGATCAGACGCATCGCCGAAGCGCTGGGCCGGCCGGAGACCGTGTTCCGCTGTGAGGGCGCATCGGGATCCGAGTTCGCCGATCAGGGTGAGCTGTTGCGGATCTGGGAGAGTCTGACCGACCACGCGGACCGCCAGAGGATCCTGGCCTTTGCGCGCGGGGTGGCGTCGGAGCGCTCCGGCGTGATCCGCCCATGATCTTCGTGACGAATGCGCAGGGACGGGCGACCTTTATCAGCCCGGAATGGACCGACTTTACCAGCCAGTCCCTGGAGGACGCCGTGGGGTTCGGCTGGGCTCGGGTCGTGCATCCGGAGGATCGCGACATCGCCCGCAGAACCGTCGAGTCCGCCATTCAGGCGCAGAGCGCCTTCAACCTGCGCTACCGGATGCTTGCGCCCGATGGCCGGGCCATGTGGGTCGCCGCCGGGGCGGTACCGTCCTTCGGCCCGCCGAACCGGACCTTCCTGGGCTTCCTCGGATCGATCACACCGATGGCCGAAGATCCCGCCGCGGAGATGATGGCCTCCGGTTCGCTCGGGAGTTTCGTGCCGCCTCCGGTGCATCCGGCGCCGCCGCCGAGTTCCATGCTGGAGGCCATGGCGGATCATCTCCTCATGGCTCACACCCTCGTCGAGCCCGCATCCGCGGGGCGTCTGCGCCCCCTCATCGAGCGGTTGCTGCACGAGGTCGGAATCGAGCTCGCGCGTGCCGAGCTGGCGGGGCCGGCCCAGGCCGCCTTTCACTGACGCGACGGAGCGAGCCGAGGCCGCGTAACCCGGATCGTTACGGAGTGTGGGTGCAGGTCGAAACCGGCCGTATCCGGGCCGTGGCCAGCGCGCGGTCATCGGCACACAGCGTATCGGGTCGTTGAGGCGGCAGCGGCACCCGGCGACGGTCGCCGCCGGTCTGATTCTCCGCCAGCCTGAGGAAGCCAGCCCCCGGACCCGCGCGCTTCAACCGATACGCGGCGGCCTCACGCCTCTCGGCCGCAAGCCGGGCATCGTGTCTCCGCTGGGCCCGGAGGAGCGCCAGGCGTCTGTGATGGCGTAGGACGCGCAAGCGCGCGGTCCGGGCGTAGCGCCGCGCCCGTGCGGTCAGGCGTACAGGAGTGGGGTCCGAGCGCACGCTACGCCCGCGGGTCGCGTCATGCGTCGGCAGGTCGGCGCTGTGGAGTGAAACCGGCCGCAGGGTGGGGCGTGCGGGCGCGGCCTCCGGGACGGAGGCCGCCGCGACCGCCTCACGCGGCGCCCGCACGGGCAACGGGTTGGACCGGACGATGTCCAGCGCCGGTGGCGGCGCGCCGCATCCCCGGCAGATGGAGGCGGAGATGCGCCGCCACGTCTGCGCGTCCCGATCGACGAGGTCCCTGAGCCGGGCTTGGTCGCTCACCACCGGCCGGCTCCCGCCTCGTGTGTCGCCGGGCATCTCGGTCAGGGACGCGGCCTGAGCGGCGTCGCCCGCGATCAGACTGATGGCCATGATCGCGCGTACGAGACGACGCATCCACCCTCGCTTTACAGGTTGCACAGAGGTCGCAGGAACGCAGCGGGGCTGTTACGGCGCAGCGCGCGATATGGTTCCACGCCGCGTGGCCGCCCAAAACCTCCGGTCGGGGAGTCAGGAGGACGATCGCGTGGCCAGGCTGAACTGGATCGGCTCCCTGACGCGCCGGAAGCGGGGCCGCACGAATGCGCGGGCGGATCGGGAGGCATGTGGCCGGGTGAGGTGCCGTGCGAGGGGGCTGTCGCGAAGGGCGGCCGCTCGGATCCGCGCGCGGCCGCGCTGACGTGTCGGCAGATCCGCCTGCTGGGCGCCGACATCCGGCAGACTGGCCGCGGACGGCGCATCGATATCGACCGGCAGGACGTTCGAGCGCTTGGCCGTCTCGCGGGGCAGATCGGCCCAACGCCGCGGACCGGGCGACAGCTCATCGCGATCGGCAGCGGATACTGCGGATGATACGCGCGTGACCGCGCTGACGGTACGGGGCTCGGCTGGATCGGACCCGCGCGTCGGCAGGAGGGCGACATAGACCCCTGCCCAGAGCGCCACGCCGGCAAGGACGGAACCGGCAAGGGCAACGTGATGGGTCATGGCGCCAGCAACGGCCGGCCCGATCTTATGGTTCCTGCCGAGATACGCCGTCGCGGCCGTCCCCGCCGACATCACGGCGCGTGGCGGTCCGATCTGCCGGCTGCGGGTCTCGCACGGAGGCACGCCAGGGGCCTGCTGGCGCGCTGATGTCCGAAGAAGGTCCTCCGGAGCCGTACCCACTCGCGGTTGAACGGGAGGGGCTACCGGACGTGAGCCGGGCGCCTATGTCGCTGACAAAGGAGCGTTTCGACCCATGATCATGATCATCATCTGCTTCCTCGCGCCGTGGCTTGCGATGTTCCTGCGCGGGAAGGTGCTTCAGGGCATTCTCTGCATCATCCTACACGTGACGATCATCGGGTGGATCCCGGCGACGATCTGGGCGCTCGTCGTCACGCGGCGGGAAACTGCCTGACACGCGCTCCGCCGAGGCGTGCGTCGCCTCGGCATCGCGGTGAACCGAAGATGTGGGGCCGCGCGCTTCGGTCCGGCCCTGTCGGAGGCGCCACGGCGCCGTCGCGGACGGCCTGATTCAGTAGGGGCTGTGGTGCGGACGGCC
This sequence comes from Methylobacterium sp. GC_Met_3, assembly GCF_026540775.1. Taxonomy (NCBI): domain Bacteria; kingdom Pseudomonadati; phylum Pseudomonadota; class Alphaproteobacteria; order Hyphomicrobiales; family Methylobacteriaceae; genus Methylobacterium; species Methylobacterium sp. GC_Met_3. The sequence continues at coordinate 13,870 of NZ_JALNUL010000015.1, read as the reverse complement.
GATCGGCAGGGCCGCGACCGAGATCAGGAAGGGACAGTCCGGCTCCGTCGATCCGATGTTCGACAAGGGACGCGTCGTGAGATCGACGCGATGACCGCCGGTCCGGCGGCCGAGGCGCTGAACCGCAATACTGAGGGTCTCTTCGTAGGCGGCCTCGTCCGTATCGCCCGCAGGCATGTCGGCACACAATTGGGCGAAGGCGGTACGAAGATCGAAGTCGGCCATGGATTCATCCACCTGAAGTGCTCAGGCCAGGGAACGGGGACGTGGTTAACAGCGCGTTAACCCGGGCCCAGGATCGCGTGACGATACGGGCCTCGGCTCAGGTCGATGTCCGCGGGCGTGAGGGTCGAGAACCGCCCGCCGGCGGGGGACGGTCCGCGACCGATCCGCAAAGGGATTTCTTAACGGTCCGTCCGCATGCTTGGCGGCTCGATGTTGTCATGAGCGTCCCTCGGGCGCCGGAGCCTTCGACGCCATGGCCCTGCTCAGTGCGATCTGTTTGCTCTCAGGCGTGACATTGGCCGGCATGGCGCCGCAACGCTCGGTCCGACAGGCGACGTTCGAAGGCGCAGGCGGCGGCCTGATCATGCTCGGCCTCGTCATCATCGGCGCGGGGCTACCCCTGTTCCGATAGCAACCGGGCGCCGACAGCGCGTCCCGTCCGAAGGATGGGTCGGTGTGGCTTGCCCTGACGTGGCTCCCAACCGACCCGCAGGGTGCGCCGGCACAAAGACCTGGCCAGAAACAGAGATGGCGAGCCGGGTTCGATTGTCCTTGGACAGGGTCAACGACCGTCGCTTGCGGACGGGGTTGAAAGCGCGACCGATCCTACTCCCGTGCGAGCTTGCGGATTTTCAGAACGTCGTCGGATAGGGCTGGTCGGCAACGCGCATTACCCTCCCCCTCTGCGGAGGAGGTTGGCCCTTGCCTGAACAGGGCCACGCCGCCAGTGGTCACAATCCGATCAAACAGCCAAGCGCCCCGCGCCTCGGTGCGGATGTCGCCGCCCCAAGCCGATCCATGCCAAAGCCTCCCGCACAGGGCAAAGGCCGACAACCCGAACCGATCGAATCGGATCGGTGTAGCCCGTAGCTCGCACGGGGGAGGGAGACCGGCGCGGGGCGCGGCGCGTCTCATTTCACCACCAGCCAATCCTCGACCACGAGGGCGTCGAGGCCGGTGGTGTAGAACATCAGGATCGCGTCCTCCGCGCTGTGGAGGATCGGCTTGCCCATGATGTTGAAGCTGGTGTTGAGCAGGATCGGCACGTCCGTGATTGCGGCGAAGGCCGTGATCAGCGCGGCGTAGGCCGGGTTGCGCGCGGCCGTGACGCTCTGGAGCCGGCCGGTGCCGTCTGCGTGCACCACCGCCGGCACGCGGGCGCGGACCGCCTCCCGCCAGACCAGGGTGCGCTCCATATAGGGGCTGTCGGCGTAATCCTCGAACCAGTCCGGCCCGGCCTCGGCCAGGATCGAGGGGGCGAAGGGCCGGAACGCTTCGCGGTACTTCACCTTGGCGTTGAGCGCGTCCTTGGCGCCCTCCGGCCGCGGATCCGCGAGGATCGAGCGGTTGCCGAGCGACCGGGGCCCGAACTCGGCCCGGCCCTGTACCCAGCCGACGAGGCCGCCCTCCGCCAGGATCCGGGCCGCGGCCTGCGTCGCCGCCGCGTGGCCGACGCGCCGGGCGCGGGGCTCCTGCTCGGCCAGGCGCTCCATCGGGGCGGTGGAGACGGAGCAGCCGAGGTATGGAGTGAGCGGGCGCTGCTCGCGCGGCGGCCCGGCCCAGTCCGGATGATCCTCCGCGTAGGCGAGCCACGCGGCCCCGACCGCGTTGCCGTCGTCGGCCGGCGCCGAGGGAACGTGCAGCCGCCGGAACCCGGACCGGCCGAGCACACGGCCGTTGTAGGACGAGTTCAGCCCGCAGCCGCCGGCGATCACGAGGTTTTCGGACGGTGCCAGTGCCTGGGCCTCGGCCACCAGCGCGTCCATGAGCGTGCCAAACAGATCCTGGCCGCAGCGGGCGAGATCGGCCCAGCCGTTCTCCAGGGCATCCGCCGGGCGACGCGCGCGGACCTCCTCGGCGACGGCCCGGATCGTCTCGGCGGCGGCATAGCGCAGGCGACCGTCCTCGACCGTGCAGAGGCGGGCGAGCAGGGCGGCCAGCTCCGAATCACGCTGGCCGTAGGGGGCGAGCCCCATGATCTTCCACTCCTCGCCCTTCACTTGATCGAAGCCGGCGAGATCGGTGATCAGCCCGTAGAGGAAGCCCAGCGACCCGCGCCCGCGATGGCGGCGCAACTCGGTGATCCGGCCCTCCTCCATCCGGTAGATCGCGGCTGCGCCGGTTTCGCCCATGCCGTCGACCACCAGGGCGGTGGCTTCAGTGAACGGACTGCTCCAGAGACCGTAGGCGGCGTGGCAGAGGTGGTGCGGGTAGCGCCGCTGCCCGGCGATGGTTGCCCGGGGCGCCGCGCCGGTGACCCGCGCCTCCTGGTTCAGCGCCAGCAGGGTGCCGTGGCCGGCCCGCTCCTGCGCGCCGTGGAGATCGGCGATGAACACCCGCTCGGCCTGCTCGGGGACGAAGGAGCGGTTGAGCGCGGTGGTGTGGGCGGCGAGCGCCATCAGGTCGAAGGCGCCGGCGCCGGCTTGGCCCCGCAGGAAGTCGCTGAATTGCGTGCCCCACGTGGAGGCGATCACGAGTTCCGAGCCCGGCGGCACGTGCTCCTTGAGCAGTGAGGCCATCCGGGCCGGGGCGTCCGGCTCGCAGTTCGGCGCGCGCTTGTACTGGAGGAAGCGCTCCGCGGCCTCGGCGAAGAGCAGGGTGCCGTCGGGCCCGACCAGCGCGAGTGCGGGATCGTGAAAGGTGGTGGCGAGGCCGAGATAGAAGCGCATGCCAGCAGGGGGTAGCGCATTTCTGCCCGGGCCGCGAAGCCGGGGTCGCGCGGACGGGTTCAGGCCGCGGCGGCGCGGGGCCGGGCGAGGAGGAGGATCGCCGCGCCCATGAGCCCCGACAGCGCGGAGCCCGCGAGCACGCCGAGCTTCACGGCGGTCTCGTGCTGCGGGTCCGCGAAGGCGAGGCCGCCGATGAACAGGCTCATGGTGAAGCCGATGCCGCACAGCACGGCGACGCCGTAGACCTGCCCCCACCCCGCGCCGGCCGGGCGCTGCCCGAGCCCGAGCGCGACGGCGAGCCGCAGGCTCGCGAACACGCCGGCCTGCTTGCCCAGGAACAGGCCGGCCGCAATGCCGAGCGTCACGGGCTGGAGCAGCGCGTCGCCGGTCAGGCCGGTCAGGTTCACGCCCGCATTGGCGAAGCCGAAGATCGGCACCACGAGATAGGTGATCCAGGGCGCCAGCGCGTGCTCCAGCCGGTGCAGCGGCGACCCCGCATCCTCGGGGCGACCCGGGCTGACCCGGATCGGGATGGTGAGCGCCAGGAGCACGCCCGCGATCGTCGCGTGGATCCCGGAGCGCAGCACGAGGACCCAGAGCAGGAGGCCGAGCAGCAGATAGGCGGGAAGCCACGATACGCCGGCTCGGTTGAGTCCGTAGAGGCCGGCGACCACGAGGGCGGCCAGTCCCAGCATCGTGAGGTCGAGGCCGGAACTGTAGAACAGTGCGATCACCAGCACGGCGCCGAGATCGTCGATGATCGCCACTGCGCTGAGGAAGATCTTCAGGGAGACCGGCGCCCGCGACCCGAGGAGTGCCAGGACACCGAGCGCGAAGGCGATGTCGGTGGCCGCTGGGATCGCCCAGCCCCGCAGGGTGTCACTGCCGAGGTTGGCGAGCGCGTAGAATCCGGCCGGCACCGCCATGCCGCCGAGTGCCGCGAAGCCGGGCAGCATCCGGTCCGGCCAGGTGCGCAGCCGTCCGTCCAGCGCCTCGCGCTTGATCTCCAAGCCGACCAGCAGGAAGAACCCGGCCATCAGCCCGTCGTTGATCCAGTGCTGGACGCTCATCGGCCCGAGGGCGGTGTGGAGTGCGTGTGCGTAGGTCTCGGCGAAGGGCCCGTTGGCGACGACGAGGGCGAGCGCCGCCGCGCCCATCAGGATCAGCCCACCCGCCGCCTCGCTGGCCAGCAGCGCACGGATGGCCGAGAGGGGGCGCGGGCCGCGCCTCGGCGGGGCACGGTGGGGTGCGGGCGATGTCATCGCGACAGGGCTTGCCGCGCATCGGGGGCGCGGGCAAGGGACCGGGGCTCAGAGTCTCTACGACGTCCGCCCCAGAGCCGCGCGGATCAGCGCCAGCCCATCCGGACTCGACCACGCCGCCGGCCCCTTCATCACCCCGAGGGTGCAGCCCTGCGCGTCGATCAGCATCGTGGTCGGCAGGCCGGGGGATTGGGTGTCGCGCTGGATCGCCGGCAGGACGCGACCGCCGGGATCGGCATAGAAGGCGAGGTCGTGGATGCCGGCCTGCTTCAGCCATTCCGGCGGCTTCTCCAGGTTGCGGGTGTCGACGTTGATGGCGACGACCTGGAAATCCGGCCCGCCGAGTTGCGCCTGGAGCCGGTCGAGCGCCGGCATCTCGGCCTTGCAGGGGGCGCACCAGGTCGCCCAGAGATTGACCAGCAGCAGCCGGCCCTTCAGGTCGGCGAGCCCGGTCTCGGTGCCGTCCGGCCCCTTGAACCGGATCTCGGGGGCGGGCCGGGCCTGCGGCAGGGCCTGCATGGCGGCGACCTCGCCCTTCGCGGCGGCGTCGACCCGGGCGAGTGCCGGCTTGGCGGCGGCGCAGGGCTGGAGCGCCCCGCCCGTGTTGCCGGGCAGGAGACCGCTCCCGTATAGGGCGATCCCGAGGACGGCGAGCGCGGCGACGCCTGCGCCGGCCAGGATGGGTGTGCGGCTGGGCATCAGCTTTGCCTGCCGGGACGTTCAGGGCGCGGAAGGATCGACATGAGCAACCGGATGTGGGGCGGCCGCTTCGCGAGCGGCCCGGCGGAGATCATGGAGGAGATCAACGCCTCCATCGGATTCGACAAGCGCCTCGCGCCCCAGGATATCCGCGGCTCGCTGGCGCATGTGGCGATGCTGGGCCAGGCCGGCATCCTTCCCGCCGACGATGTGGCCGCGATCGAGGCCGGGCTCAAGTCCGTGCGCGACGAGATCGAGGCCGGGACCTTCGTGTTCAAGCGCGAGCTCGAAGACATCCACATGTCGGTGGAGAGCCGGTTGACCGAGATCGTCGGCATGGCTGCCGGGCGCCTGCATACGGCGCGCTCGCGCAACGATCAGGTCGCCACCGATATGAAGCTCTGGGTGCGCGACACCCTCGATTCCCTCGACCAGCAGGCCGCCGACCTGCAGCGCGCCCTGGCCGAGAAGGCGCTGACGCACGCCGAGACCGTGATGCCGGGCTTCACCCATCTGCAATCGGCCCAGCCGGTGACCTTCGGCCACCATTGCCTCGCCTATGTCGAGATGCTGGCCCGCGACCGGGGGCGGTTCCGCGACGCCCGGGCACGGCTCAACGAGTGCCCGCTCGGTGCCGCCGCGCTCGCCGGCACCTCCTTCCCGATCGACCGGCACGCCACCGCGTCGGCGCTCGGCTTCGACTGGCCGACCGCCAACTCCCTCGATTCGGTGGCCGACCGCGACTTTGCCCTGGAATCGCTCGCCGCCGCCTCGATCTGCGCCGTGCACCTGTCGCGCTTTGCCGAGGAGCTGGTGGTCTGGACTTCGGCGCAGTTCAATTTCGTGCGGCTGTCGGACGGCTACACGACCGGCTCGTCGATCATGCCGCAGAAGCGCAACCCCGACGCCGCCGAGTTGGTGCGGGCCAAGTCCGGCCGGATCATCGGCGCGCTGACCGGCCTGCTCGTCGTCATGAAGGGGCTGCCGCTCGCCTATTCGAAGGACATGCAGGAGGACAAGGAGGGCACGTTCGACGCGCTCCAGGCGCTGTCCCTGTGCCTCGCCGCTATGACCGGCATGGTGAAGGACCTCGAACCCAACGCCGCGGTGCTCAGCCAAGCCGCCGGCTCGGGCTACGCCACTGCCACCGACCTCGCCGACTGGCTGGTGCGCGAACTCGGCCTGCCGTTCCGGCAGGCCCACCACGTCACCGGCCGCCTCGTCGGCGTCGCCTCGGCCAAGGGCGTCGGGCTGGAGGAACTCTCGCTGCTCGAGATGCAGGAGGCCGAGCCGCGCATCACCGAGGCGGTTTACGCGGTGCTGGGTGTCGGGAATTCCGTGGCGAGCCGCACCAGCTACGGCGGCACCGCGCCCGACAACGTGCGCAGGCAGGCCCAGGGCTGGATCGAGCGGCTCGGCTGATCGGATCCGGGCGCCCTGTGTAGGACGCCCTCTGGCCACGGCGGCCGGTCGATGGCACGGTTCGCCCATGACCTTGTGTGTTCACAGCGCGGGGACCGCGATTCGGGGTCGAATTCGGTACCCGGTCTGATTCGTCAGGCCGGGCGATCCCGCACGTGAACGCCTCCGCGGCCTCGGTCCGCGCTCCCAAGGTCCCTCGCCATGTCCGTGAAGCACGCGACGCTGCACCTCGTGTGCGGCAAGATCGCCGCTGGAAAATCGACGCTCACCGCCCGCCTGGGGCAGGAACCCGACACCGTCGTGATCGCAGAAGATCACTGGCTTGCCCGGCTCTATCCCGACGCGCAGACCTGTCTCGCCGACTACGCCCGCAGCGCGGCGCGGCTGCGCGACGCCATGGGGCCGCATATCGTGTCCCTGCTGCGCCTTGGAATCTCGGTCGTGCTGGACTTTCCGGCCAACACCGTCGCCAGCCGGGCGTGGATGCGGACCCTGTTCGAGGCGGCCGGTGTCGCGCACCAGCTCCACGTGCTGGACGTACCCGATGCGGTCTGCAAAGCCCGCCTGCGCCGGCGGAACGCCGAGGGCACGCACGACTTCGCGGTGACGGAGGCGGATTTCGATCTGTTCAGCCGCTATTTCGTCCCACCCGCGCCGGAGGAAGGCTTCGATCTCGTCATTCACCGGCCGTGAGAGGCGACCGGTACAGTGGCGCTTGCGGAATGCAGGGACAGTCCCAAAGGCCAGACCGGAATCGGCGCGTCCGGCTCCGCCTGGCTTGCCCGGCTCGGCCGCCTGCTGATCAACGCCGCCATCGCGTGCAGCCATTCCACGGCTTCTTCAAACAGCCTATGAGCCTTGACCAGCATGTCCTCATCGCTCGGGCTGCCCGATCCACGCGGAGAAGCGCTGTCGGGTGCGGTTCCGGAATCCACCGGCTGCCGGATCTCGCCGTCGGCCTTCTGCGGCGCTGCCGTGTCCGGTGCCCCGGTTTCCGATGCGTCCTGCGTCACCTCGGCGGCGGCCGAGGCCGCCATTCCGACCAGGGATCCCGCGTCGATCGCGTCTCCGGCCCGGGATGGGGCGTTCATCCGGGCGGCGGCCTTGGCCAGGGCGGGCGATACGACATCCGGCTGCGCCTCCGCGACGGCGTAATCCTGGGCGGCCTCGGCGATCACGCGGGCAAGCACGGCCAGATCCCGGGCAATCTGGCGGGCCGCCTTCCGGTCGCCGGAGGCCGCTGCCGCCCTGGCCTCCGCCTTGAGCCGCGCGAGCTTCCGCTCCGCCTCCTGTAGCGTATGGGCCGCCATGGCGTGCGCTCCTGGCGGAGCCGGGGCCATGGATGCGAGCAGGCTCTCCATCTCGGCCCGCCGCGCGCGGCGCAGGGCTTCCAGGGTAGGGTCGGTGCGGGCGTCGTCCCGCGCCCGGCGCTCGACGGGAGCCGGGTCCCTCACCGCCGTCGCGGAACGCAGGACCGGCAGCACTCTGTTCACGGCTCCGACCATGACGGCTCCACCGCCCGTGGGAGCGGCCCTGTGTTGAATGACGGACTCATACGATGCGGCAAAGAAATGGTCCCGCATCGACGCCGGATTTGCAAGTTAAATAATCCGGATGGCGAGATAAGTTTGCGTCATTTGGAAATAGGATACGTGTTTTTTGGCGAGGTTCTGAGTCTCTGGACCCATAAGGTTCCATCTAGGGTGGTTTATAGTTCCAGGTGAAAGCTAGATCTCTGAGATATCCGGAAGTCTTTTCACGTGGTCCGCAAATTCATGATGACAAAAAACCGCTGCGGAGGACTGGCCCCGGCTCACGCCCGGGGCGGCGTGAGCGCCATCCCGCTTACCCACAGGCGGCGAAGAAATTTGTGCGGCGCAACCATCAGCCAGGCCGTGCGTTCACCATCTGGCTAAGTCCGACCCGCTACAAGCTTTGCCGTGTGGAACGGAGTGCGCAGGATGCCTGTCGAGAGTTGGCTGCAGCCGGAAGAGGTGTCGGATCTGGCGGCACGGGCGACGGCGATGATCGATGCCGCCCTGACCGGTTCCGGCCTGACCCGGGAGGTCTATTGGGCCGCCGTGCGCAAGGGCTACAACACCCCCTACAACGATCCGCCCCGCAAGCAGGCCGTCCCGGCGCAACCGAACGCCGTTCCGATGGCCATCGGTGAGCCGGTCGAACCGGTTGCGGCCGCAGCGGTGGTGATCGCCGCGCAGGCCGTGGAGGCACGCGCGATCTGATGCGGATGGTGCTGTCTCGCCATCTTGCAGACGTTTTACGCAAGCTTCACTAATCCTGAACCCCGGTTCGGCCCTCGAAAGGGCCGCCCGCCGTCAGGAAGTGAAGATGGTCCGCGCTCCACGTCTGCTCCCTCTCGGAGCTCTCGTCCTGCTCTCATCCGGTCTCGTCACCGGTGTCTTCGGAGGTCTGCTCGGCGCCCCGGGCTTGTCTGCCACGGTCGCGTGGGCGCAGGACGCCGCGGTCGATACCAGTGGCGACGATGCGGCCCCGGCCCAGCGTGGGCGTCGGCGCGGCCGCCAGCGGCCGGCGGCCCGGGCCGAGAGGAGGGCGGTGACCCCCCCCGGCATGCAGCAGGCCACACCGGTTGCGATCTTCGGCGACTGGAACGTGTTCGTGAACGGCGACGGCCGCACCAAGCTCTGCTACGCGATCGCGCAGCCGCAGGCCCGCTCGCCCAGGACCCTGAAGCGCGATACCGCCTACCTGTTCGTCAGCGTGCGCAAGGGCGAGAACGTCCAGAACGAGGTGGCGGTGATGCTGGGCTTCCCGTCGAAGCCCGCGGCCTCCCAGGTCAAACCCGGCTCGGCCGCCACCCCCACGGACCCGAGCCTCAACCTCGGCAGCAGCCGCTACGGCCTCGTGGTGAAGGACGGGAACGCATGGCTGCAAAACCCGGCCGAGGAGGCCCGGGTCGTCTCCGAGATGAGCACCCGCAACCCGAAGCTCATCATCAAGACCACGTCGATGCGCGGTAATCCCACGAGCGACGAGTACGCGCTCGGCGGCTTCGCCGAAGCCATGAAGCGTACCCGCGAGGAATGCGGGCGGTAGCGCGCTCCGACCGGACGATCCACCCTCCGCCGAAGCGTGTCGGCTGCTTCGGCGGAGGGGTGTTGCGATGCACCGATCAAGCGCGGCGGAGTTGGGCCCGCTTCTGCCCGGCGCCGGGGTGAGCCCGGGGGCGCACGCGCTCCCGGGCCGCGCGGGTCGCCTGCTCGGCGGTCCGGAAGAGGGCGCCGTCGAGCCCATCGAAATCACGGGCGGATGAGAAGAACCGGACCCCGCGCCCTTCAGGCACGGCGATCCCGGCGGTGATCTCACCGATCTCGATCACCCGCGGCGGCCCGGCCGGACCGGGCAACGGAATGGTGGCCGGATCGGCCGCCTTCAGGCCCTCTCCGGGCGTGTGTTCTGCAAAGAGACTGTGCATGGCACTTGGAACTCCCTGGGCCGGCGTGAAGCCATGCCGGATCGCGATGACTGCTGGATGATGGTCGGCGCGCTAGCGTCGACAGCGCCGGTGTCGGGCGCGGCAGCAAGGCACGTTCGGGAGCGTAGGGTGGTCGACCGGGGGTCTCTTCGACATCGGATGTCCTCCAGACTGAAGGACCGCGCGGCACACAGGCCGTCGCAGTGCTTTAGCGTTTGATGACGCGGCGCAAGCTACGCTTCTCAAATCACCGCGACCGACGCGGGAGCGAATCCGCATCGGCACCACCCAAGATGGCGATGCCGCGACGGACCGTCAACGGAATCGATTTCCGTTTTGGGAGCTGCGCCTGGGAGGGAAGCGGCCCCGGTTCCGCTCCCTGGAGACGAGACCCTTCAGGCCTCCGCGATCACCGCGGCAAGATCGGAAAAATCTGAGAAGATCCGGGTGGCGCCGGCCTGCACGAGGTCCGCTCCGGCGGGGTCGTGGACCCAATGGCCGCCGCCGGTGAAGCCGGCGACCCGCATGCCGGCGCTCCGGGCGGCCGTGACGCCGGGCACGCTGTCCTCGATGACCAGACACGCCTCGGGCGGGACCTCCATCCGGTCGGCAGCGAACAGGAACAGGTCCGGGAAGGGCTTGCCCCGCGGCACCTGCGCCGAGGAGAACACGTGCGCGCCGAACAACGGCAGCAGCCCGGTCAGCGTCAGGGAATGGCGCAGCCGGACCGGATCGCTGCTGGAGGCCACGCAGCGCGGCAGGCCGAGGGCCGCCACCGCTCCGGCAACGCCGCGCATCGCCCGCAATTCGGAATCGAACAGCGCGAGGGTCTCGGCCTTGACCGCGTCGACGAAGCCCTCGGGCGCCGTGACCCCATAGTCCCGGGCGATATGCGCCATGATCGAGGGCATGGAGGTGCCGGTGAAGCGCGCCCGCACGGTGGCGAGGTCGATCGGCACGCCGATCCGGTTGAGTCCGGCCGTGAGGCAGGCGAGGCTGAGGGGCTCGCTATCGACCAGGACGCCGTCGCAATCGAAGATCACGAGGCCGAGGGAGAGTGACGTCGCGCGTGCGTCCAAGGCCGACCGTTCCCGCACGGCCCGCCGCCGCCCGCTGCCTGTGACACGGGCGCCCCGGACCGGCAACCGGACGCGCCGGTGGTTGCAACCGGCGGCCCGGCCTCATACTCCCGGGACGGGCGCCAGCCGGGCGCGCAAGGCTTCGAAGACGTCCGCGATGTTCCGCTTCCTGGTCCGCGTCCTGGGCTTCCTGCTGATGGCCGGCGGCTTCGTCGCGCTGGTCTATGACGGCGCCCGCTCCATCGCCAATAACGGCCTGCGGGTGACGCCGCTCTCCGAGGTGATCGCCGCCCTGTTCAAGGACCGGGCCGGCGCCCTGCAGGGCAGCGTCGAGGGGGCGGCGCCCTGGCTCTGGCACGTGCTGGGCCTGCCGCTCACCCTGGCGCCGGCCTCGCTGATCGGGCTTGGTCTCGGCGCGGTCCTGCTCTGGCTCGGCCAGCCGGGCCGCGAGCCGATCGGCTTCCTCACGAAGCCCTGAGCCGCGACGCCGGATCCCGCTGGGCTCGATCAGCGGGGGTGTCGCGCCCTGGCCTCATTCACCTTCCAGCCGTGCGATCCCGGCGGTCAGCGCGTTGACCCGCGCGGCGAAGAAGCTGACGACCGTGCCGCCGGCATCCCGCACCGGCTCGACGACGCGGGAGTCGTAGCAGGTCGAGCCGGATGTCCTCCGGCTGCCGGATGCTTTCTCCGAAGCGGATACCTCCCCATATCGAGCGGAACCAGAGACCGGAAGGCAACCCGATGTTCCTGTTCCGCAAGCGCCCCGAGATGCCGAACCCCGCCGAGGCCCTGCCGGGGCGCCCGACACCGTTGCGGACGGCCGAGACCCACTTCGTCAACGGCAACCCGCTCAAAGGGCCTTATCCCCCGGGCATCGAGACGATCGTCCTCGGGCTCGGCTGCTTCTGGGGCGCCGAGCGTCGGTTCTGGCAATTGCCCGAGGGGGTGTTCGCGACGGCCGTGGGCTACGTCGGCGGCTATACCCCGAACCCGACTTACGAGGAGGTCTGCACCGGCCAGACCGGCCACAACGAGGTCGTGCTGGTCGCCTTCGACCCGGCTTTGCTGCCGCTGGAATCGGTGCTGCGGATCTTCTTCGAGAGCCACGATCCGACCCAGGGTCTGCGCCAGGGCAACGATGTCGGCACCCAGTACCGTTCAGGCATCTACACGAACGGCCCCGCCCAGGAGGCGACCGCCCGGGCGGTGCGCGCAGCCTATGCCGAGGCGCTGCGGCAGCGCGGCTTCCCGGACGTGACCACCGAGATCAAGCCGCTGGAACACTTCTACTTCGCAGAAGGCTACCACCAGCAGTACCTCGCCAAGAACCCGGGCGGCTATTGCGGCCTCGGCGGCACCGGCGTCAGCTGCCCGGTGGGGACCGGCGTCGCCGCCTGATTCTTTTCAGGACGTGCCGCCGGGTGCTCCTTACGGGCTCCCGCCGGGCTTGGGCGGCATGCCCGGCGAGGCGGGGGCGGGAGCGTTGCCCACGAGCGGAGGCGTGCTGTTCGGGCTGCGCAGCACGATCAGCACGCTGCCCAGGACCGAGAGGGCGATGGCGGTGGCGAAGATGAGGAAGAGCCAGCGGGGCATTCCGGGGCGTTAGCACATCGCGCCGGATCGTGAACTCCCCCCGATCGTCTCACGGTGCCTTCAACACCGCCCGGCACGCGTTCGGGAGCGCCGCCATGGTCATGGCGGGCTTGGGCTTCGGCGGCACCTTCGGGGGCTTCGGGTGCAACACCGCGTCCGAGAACCAGTAGCCGAGGTCTTCGCAGCCGTCGCCGCTCGAGGGGGCGCCCTGCGGCTGGCAATCCTCCTGGTCGGCCGGGCAGGCGAGCCGGATATGGTAGTGGTAATTGTGCCCGTACATCGGGCGTACCTTGGACATCCAGCGGCTGCCCGCGGCGTCACGGCACAGGGCCTTCTTGATCGCCGCGTTGACGAAGATGCGCTCCACCTCCGGCTGCTCGGCGGTGAGCTTGATCAATTGCAGGTGCGTCGGCGTCCAGACGCGCGGGTCGATGTCGAGCCGGTCGGGCCGGACCATGTCGGTGGCGGAGGTCTCCTCGCGCTCCGCCCGGCTCATGCGGTGATCGGGCATGGGCGTCAGCCAGACGTCGGCGTCGATGCCGATCTGGTGCGAGGCGTGGCCGGTGATCATCGGACCGCCCCGGGGCTGGGCCATGTCGCCGACGAGCAGCCCCGGCCAGCCGACCCGGGCGGCCTTCTGCGACAGGCGCTCGACGAAATCGACGAGATGCGGCGTGCCCCACATCCGGTTGCGGGACGGGCGCATGACCTGCCAGTTCGACCCGTCGAGCGGCAGCGCCTCGCCGCCCGCGAAGCAGCCCTTCGCGTAGAACCCATAGATGTGGGCTGGTCCCGCGGTGGCCTTCGTCACACGCCCGAACAGCGCCTTGGCGGGCGTCGAGGGCGCGTCCGGATGTTCCAGCGGCGGCAGGGGTCTCGGGGCGACGCTGCCGCGATCCTGGGCCTGTGCGGTGGCCGGCAGGAGCAGGGCGGCGAGCGCGAGGCTCGGGGCGAAGGACGAGGCGAGGCGCGGCATTGGCATGCGGTGATGGTCGTCCGTCTGGGAGCGCGGGTGCGGGTGCGTGCCGGAACGTGGCCCACGCCCAGGGCGTTTTTCGGGCAACGCGCGACCTAGCGGGAGGCGCCCACGCTGGCGACCGGTCCGCTTGCCCCGCGGGAACCCCGCCGCCTGATCGCCAGCGACCGGGTCATCGGCACCGATGTGCGCCGGCCCGACGGGAGCCGGGTCGGCCGGATCGAGCGGCTGATGCTCGACAAGATGTCCGGCCGGGTCGCCTACGCGGTGATGAGCTTCGGCGGCTTCCTGGGGCTTGGCGAAGATTTTTACACGTTGCCCTGGTCGGTGCTCCGGTTCGAGCTCCTGCAGGACGCCTACGTGCTCGACCTCACGGAAGAGCAGTGGCGCGCCGCCCCGGCTCGCTCCCCCGAGGGCACCGATCCGGCCGAGGACGGCGCCTGGGAGGAGCAGATCCACCGCTACTACGACGCGGTACCCTGCTGGGGGAT
>NZ_JALNUL010000149.1:0-1387 GCF_026540775.1 Methylobacterium sp. GC_Met_3 | reverse complement strand
CGGGGGAGTCGCCGTTCCTGCACTACGTGCGCGTCGGCCGCGCCGCCGGCCTGATGGGCTGCCCCGAGGATCTCGGGACGCTCCCGCCCCTCACCGCACCCGATCCGCACGACTGGGACGGTCTGCCCCCCGCCCGGCCCATCGCGGACGCCCACGTGCTGGTCATCATGCCCGTCTACAAGGGACGCGCCGAGACCCTGCGCGCGCTCCACGCCTGCCTGTCCCAGCCCCAGGCCACCCCCTTCACCCTGCTCGCCGTCAACGACCGATCCCCCGAGCCGGAACTCACCCGCGACCTCGCGGCGCTGGCCGCCCGCGGCCTGTTCCACCTCGTCGAGAACGAGACCAACCTCGGCTTCGTCCGCTCGGTCAACCGCGCGCTGTCCCTGCGCCAGGGCCGCGCCGTCGTCCTGCTCAACTCCGACGCCCAGGTGTTCGGCGACTGGCTCGACCGCCTCGTCGCACACGCAGAACCCGCCGATCCGGCAGCCCCGCGCGTGGGCAGCGTCACGCCGCTGTCCAACAACGCCACGATCTGCTCCTACCCGCGCTTCAACGCCAACAACACCATGCCGCTCGAGATCGCCCCGCCCGAACTCGACCGCCTGGCCGCCGCGACCAACCCCGGCCGCAGCCTGCCCGTGCCCACCGGCGTCGGCTTCTGCATGGTCATGACCGCCCACGCCCTCGACATCGTGGGCGAGCTCGACGCCGAGGCCTTCGGCCGCGGCTACGGCGAGGAGAACGACTGGTGCCTGCGCGCCGAGAAGGCCGGCTTGCGCAACCTCCTCGCCGAGGACGTCTACGTCTACCATGCCGGCCAGATCTCGTTCGGCACCGAGGGCGGCGGCGGGGCCGGCGGCGCCTACGACCAGGGCCAGGCCGCGCTGCTGGCCAAGCACCCCGACTACCCGGCCCGCGTCGGCCAGTTCGTCCAGGCCGATCCCGGACGGCAGGGCCGGGCGCGGCTCGACCTGGAGCGGCTGGCCCGGCACGTCGCCGGCCGGGCGCTGCTGTTCGTCACCCACAGCTGGGGCGGGGGCATCCAGCGCCACCTCGACGACCTGATCGCCCAGGCCCGGGCCGAGGGCACCCCCGTGGTGCTGCTGCAGATCGACCGCACCCGCAACCTCGCGGTTCACGTCGCCTATCGCGGCGCCGCGTTCCTGTACCTGCCCAACCTCGACAGCCTGTACCTGCCGCGCGACGCGGACGAACTCGCCGGGTTCGTGGCCAGGCTGGCCCCGCGGCTGATCCACGTACACTCGCTGGCGGGCCTGCGCTGGGCGGCGGCGCGGGCGCTGATGGACGTGGTGGCGGGCTCGGGCCGCCCCTACGCCTGGACGCTGCACGATTACTCGCCGGTGTGCCACCGCAACCACCTGGT
>NZ_JALNUL010000148.1:0-1492 GCF_026540775.1 Methylobacterium sp. GC_Met_3 | reverse complement strand
GAGCGGTCCTGCCGAAAAGCGGACGGCCTACTAACGACCCAACCCAGCCGGCTGGACCTTCGTCGGCGCTTCTCCAAAGCGGCCGTTCGTCAGTCCTCCGGCAACTTCGGCTCGGGGTGGGAAGCGGATCTTGAGCCTTCTCCCGGGAGCAGACGTTCCGCAGCAGCCAGTCTACAGCGTGTCGGAGAGCGGACGTTCGTCGTCGTCGCGCCGGTTCAGGTGCAGGTATTTCGGATCAAACTCAGCGAATGCCATCAGCCGCGCCACGTCGGGGATGCGCAGGCGCTTGCTCCTCCATTCGAGCAGACCCTGACCCCGCAGATCCTGAAGGACCCGGCTCACGTGCACGGGGGTGATCCCCAGTGTGTCGGCGAGGTCCTCCTGGGTGATCGGGAACTCGAAGCTGTCCGGGCTCGCGAGGCCGACCACTTGTAGACGCACGAGCAACTCGCAGACGAGATGCGCCATCTGCCGATCGGCGTCGCGTTGGCCCATGTTCACGAGCCACTCCCGCAGCGTGCCCTCATCAACCAGGGTCGCCCACCAGAGCGCCCGCGTGATGCGGGGGTGGTGGGCCGTTAGATGCTCGATGGCCGAGCGCGGGATGTCCACGATGGTGCAGCCCCAGCCGGTGCCGATGCTGTGGTCCATCTCGCCGAGGATGGCGACGTGTAGGTCACAAAAATCGCCCGGCACCAGGAAAGCCATGATCTGGCGTCGCCCATCGCTGAGGGTCTTGTAGCGGCAGGCGAGGCCCTCCACGACGAGGTGCACGTTCTCAGGCCGCTCGCCTTCGGGGCTGATGTCCGAATGCCGCACGATGCGGCGAGTCCTTCTGGTAAGGTCCTGCAGGACGTCGCGGTCATTGTCTGTCAGACGGACTCCGTATTCGAGCTTCATGGTCAGCGGATTGGACATTCGCCCCTTGCAGCTCGGCCATGCTGATCACAGAGGACCGTGAGGCCGCATTCCGCCGTCAGCCGAACATTGGTCTGATAATACACAATTGTACCGATAAACAAATTCTAACCTAAAGCAGCCGGCATATCTAATGTATGTTATAAAGGACCGATTTTACTTACGTAAGTATATCATCGGGATAAGATTGATTTAACACTCGCAACAATGTGGCTCGTAATTCAAAGTAAGTTACAGATTTCTACGGGTGCACAAGGCACAACAAGGCATCGTCGGCCGATCGATTGTAGGCGCTAGCGACTGGGTGAGGCGAGCGCTCCCGCCTGCGATTGGGAGGACCTGATGCCCCGTTTCTTCATCGACACCTTCAACAGCATCGTCTCCATAGATGACGTCGGCCATGAGTTGCCGGACGAGGCTGCTGTGCGGGAGGTTGTCCGTAAGACGTTGGCCGATATGCTTAGGTCTGAACACAAGGGACGGCCCGCTGCCCAGTATCGGGCTGAGGTTCGCAACGAGGCCGGCCGGAACATACTGACCGCCTCTGTGCTCATCGTCATCGATCAGGTGCTAG
>NZ_JALNUL010000147.1:0-1604 GCF_026540775.1 Methylobacterium sp. GC_Met_3 | reverse complement strand
AGTACCCGTTCGCCAACGCGTCTTATCCTTTCTGCCTGGCCCCATTGGGCTAACCGGATTCGCGATGCTGCTCGTCGGGATGTGGTGGATCTGGCGGTCCTTCGGCAGAATGATGGGGCTCGACGACCTTTACACGGCAACGCTGGTTGACGCGCCAAGCCTCGGGCACATGTGGGACGGCGCGATCCGTGGCGTCGACGGCAACCCGCCGCTCTACCTATCGATCGCTTGGGCGCTGACCCATGCGCTCGATGCAGCGCCAGACCGCGTGCTCAGGCCGTTCAACCTAGTGCTGCTCGCTGCCACCGCCGCGGTCGCCTACCGGATCGGCCGCCGGCTGGCGTCCCCAGGGGCTGTCGCCGTGACTCTGGCGCTGTTGCTGGTCGCCGACGGTATGGTGGGCTACGCGCTCCTCGCAGTGCGCACCTACGCGCTCTACCTGTTCCTCGTCTCTGCGACGCTCCTCGCCGCCCTGCGCGTCGTGGATCGGCCGAACCCCGCGAGGGCGATCGCGCTGGCCGGCATCGGCCTATTGGCAACCCTCGCCCACAGCTTCGGCGGCTTCTACGTGCTCGCCACGCTCGGCGCCGCCGGGCTCGCGTGCTTCGCCGGCCGCGACCGGCGCGCCGCCGCGGCGCTCGGTCTCGCGGCCGTGCCTTCGCTCACCGCGCTCCTCGCCTGGATCGCCATCTCCTTTCCGTTCCAGAAGGCCGTCGCCACGCCATACGGCTGGATCCCCGTGCCGAACGTCGATACGTTGTTGGAGGCGCTCACGGGATCGCGGCCGCTGACGATAGCGCTCGGTATCGCCCTCGCCTTAGCGGCCGCCCGCCTGCGCTTTGACCCACGCCGACTCATCAGAGAACGCCGCGATGTCGCAGCCTTGTACGCCGCGCTGTTTTCCTACGCTGGCCTGACCCTCGCGGCTTGGCTCGGCTCGCAACTCATCACGCCGTTCTTTATCCAGCGCTACTTCATTCCCAACCTACTCATCGCGGCGCTGCTGCCGCTGCCGGCCGTCGAAGCAGCGCGGCACGGCGCCCGGCCAGCCGCCCTGGCCGGTACCGCGGCGACCTGCGTTCTAATCGGGTGCTGGAGCCTGTCGCTCGACGTCTGGCAGGAAGAAATTCCGTGCCTCGACACTCAGGGCCACTTCCTCGAAGCCGATGCCGCGCGCGTCGGCCTACCAGTCGTCGCCGTGTCGCCCCACGTTTGGCTGCCGCGTGCCCGATACGCGCCGAACCAGAAGACCCTTTACCCGCTCGACTGGCGCGTCGTGCTGGACTACCCGAAACGCGCCCGCAACAACGCCATGGACTTCCACATCATGGAAATTCTGCGCCACTGGGCCACCCCTGGCAGCGCGCTCGCCGCAAACGTCCTGTCTACGAATGACATCCTCGCCCAGGGTCGCTTCCTCGTGCTCGATGAGGCAGGCCGCGGCTGGTTCGATGCGCTCCGTCGGCGCCATGCCGTCCGGGCCACACTGATGCGCGAAAGCCCGGACTGCCGTCTGTGGGAGGTCGCGCTGGGCGATCCAGAGGGACCGTAGACGAGTGCTAAGCCTGCCGCACGGCGTTCTGTTACAGCATCGTTCCGTTTAG
>NZ_JALNUL010000146.1:0-1634 GCF_026540775.1 Methylobacterium sp. GC_Met_3 | reverse complement strand
ACTTGGCTCAGCACAAAATGTGATCGTACCCGCAGCGCAACTTATTCGATCACAGTGCTACCTGAATGGCATGACCGACACCCACCCAACAGGACGCAGTAGAAATGCAACGATCTTCGGCGACTGAAATATTGAAGAAAGTTACATATTGACAATATTGCCAGGATCACACCTCCCGATGAATGTGTCTCTGATTGCAAGCAAGTTACCCGACAACCGCCCAACGTAATCTGCGTTAGGATTTCTATTGAGCGATTTGATCGTATTTGATGCGACAGATTTTATCATAAATTTCAGGCTTGTACTCCAGCTAACCGTGCCCTTTTTGCTAAGATAAATTAAATTAGAAATTTGAGAATACCCTAGTCGCATTCCACTGGTACGTCCGCTTCGTGCGCCCAGATGAACTCCCCGACAAACCGGCGCAAATATTATACGCCCAAAGCTTTTAGCTTGCCCAGAAAAATCTCGGTCTTCTTGCCAAGCATAAAGCGGCAATTTTTCGTCGAATGTACAGGCGCCGAAAACTGTATTTCGAAATGCCATGTTACAACCATAAACAGTTGCAATATCGCGCATCGATCCCTGCGCCCAATGACTCTCCCGGCGGCGGGTGCCCGCTAAATAAGCTTCGACGCTGTCCTCGCTGACCGCATAACCATGCCCGCCATCGGCCAAAACCAAACCCGTGATCCCCACTATATCCAAATTATCTCGAAACAACGCATCGCATGACCGAACCCAATTTACGTCAGGTCTGAAATCGTCATCGAAAAATATCGTGAACGAGTCAGGGGATAGCGCTTGATGCTCCACCAACCATTCAATGCCTTTATTCCTCTGAATTGCCGAGCCAGCACTTACTGAGATGACCTTGGTAACCGTCAGATCGTCGTCAAATTCAGCTGTGTCGACGGCCACGTCAGCCGCGCTCGTCCCCACCAAAACGATATGCCGCGGCCGGAGTGTTTGCAGCCGCAGGTAAATCAGCAACGTTTTCAATTGCTCGGATCGCCCCCTGGTGGCGACGATCACGGAGACGTCTGACGTATGGTTCGGTCTATTTTTCATAAGCAGTCCGGTATGTGTCGATTAGGGTGATTTTCTGGCCCGTCGCTTCGGCCGAGCTGGCTTCCGCTCCCGTCCAACATGAGCAACGAGCACCGGTTCATGTTTGGTGACCACTTTGATCACCCCGCCTTGGCAAGACGATAAGGACTCCCGGTTGAAACTGGCAAGAACACATAACCTAGGGTTGTAAGGTTGTTCACATTAGAAGCGTTGTTTTTTCAATAGTCCGAAATGAGATAGCGCTCGTTTCGCCCGAGTCTACCCCGCGGACTACTCATCTGACCTCAACTTTACGTCAGTGACAAGTCGGTCAACTTGGGTAGATCGCATATTTCGGAATGCGGCAGTTCCAGCACCGCGGCGACCGGGGCACGTCGGCGCCGCGTCTGCATTCGAGAATTAACCGATTCGTTTGGCCAGTTCGGAGTTCAGGTACTGTCCCGCAGGGTGGTGGCTTTAATTTCGTTCAAGTACATGCATCACGGGATGGTTGATGAAAAAATCTCTTTTGGCGGTGCTACGACCACGTGCGCAGTTTTAGAGCCCGTCGGATGAGGATCTGC
>NZ_JALNUL010000145.1:0-1700 GCF_026540775.1 Methylobacterium sp. GC_Met_3 | reverse complement strand
TGACGGTCTTGGTGTTCGTCTAGGCGGGCTACGAGATGGTGCCGTCCACGGTGATCATGACGGCCGGGTCGCGCACGTTCTGCGTGGCCTTCTAGGTCTTGGTGTTCACCGTGGCCTCGACGATCATCGCGATCTTGGTGCCGACGATCCGGCTCTGATCAGGCGCTTCTCGGCTCGATCCCCCGTGATGATGTCACGTCGCACTAGAAGCTCGTCGCCGGGCACGTCCACACGATCATCGCGACCTTAGTGTTCATGGTGGCCAGACGGTCGCCCTGAGCCTGCCGTCGCTGATCGTGAGCCCGGCGGCGCTGGTGATTCGCTTCGACGGCACCGGCTCGTGTGGCAAGGATCTGCCCCGCGTCCTTGTCGAACTCCGAGGCCCGGGTGTTCACGGTGCGGTAGACGATCTCAATGACCTTCTCGCCCAAGCCTCAGTAACCTTCGCGCCAACCCTGAGCACGTCCCGTCTTGCCAAATTTTCTTTTTGATTCAGACTCTTGGCTTCCGTAGTGAACGGTGAGGGCATGTGGCGGGGGTCTATAGGCGCGGCTCAACGTGGTGGGTCCGGTTCCGGTTGAACGGCGCTCACGTGAGGCGCTCGGCCAAGACGACCAAGAAGGGTGAGGCCCAGATCTACCTGCAACGGTTACTCGAAGAACATGCCGGGCGAGCGCGAGGAGATCTTCCCCGTCACACCTTCGCGGATGCCGTCGAGCGCTTCTTCCAGGAGACGCGCGTCAAACCCGCGACGCTGCGCAGCTACAAGTCCAATAGCCGGACGCTCGGCCCGACTTTCGATGCGCTCTACCTGGATCAGGTCACGAAGCGCACCATCGCGGAGTTCGTGAGCACCCGGAAAAAGGCTAGGGTCACGGATACTACGATCCGGCGCGACCTCGCGTTCCTGAGCGTAGTCTGCACTGCCGCCCAGCGATGGTCGTGGCTGGACACGAACCCGGTCACAACCTCCGGCGGCAAACGTGGGCTCCGCGAAAGTCGCCCGCGGACCCGGTTCTTGAGCCACGCCGAGTTCGAGCGGCTCGTGGCTGCCGCGTCCCCGAGCTTGCGCCCGGCGATTATCCTCGCGGTCGAGACCGGGATGCGCCGGGAGGAACTGTTCGGCCTTACGATCAATGCCATCGACCTTAACCGACGCGAGGTGCACCTGGAAAAGACCAAGACCAGCGCGCCCCGCCGGTTGCCGCTCTCCGACAAAGCCATCGTGGCCATCAGGAACCTGCTCGACGCGCCCGACCGCCCCCGATCGGCCTACCTGCTCTGCAAGGACAATGGCTCGCGGTTCGGGGATATGAAGAAAGGCTTCGCGGCCGCCTGCCGCCGGGCGAAGATCGAGAACATGCGATGGCACGATCTGCGACACACGTTCGCGTCATGGTTCGTCCAGCGCGGCGGCGATCTCTACAAGCTGTCTAGGATCCTCGGCCACACCGGCCTCCAGATGACCTCGCGCTACGGTCATCTTCGAGTCGAGGACCTCCACAACGAGATCGAGAAGGTGGCACAATACCGGCCACAGGAGCGTCTGATCGATCTGCATGCGACAGCCGGGAGCACTGTCCAGCAGGAACATCGAGAACCTGAAAACCCTCGATGATGTAGAGGGTTGATGGGTTCGGAGGTTCGGAAAATTTTGGTGGGCGCACTAGGGTTCGA
This sequence comes from Methylobacterium sp. GC_Met_3, assembly GCF_026540775.1. NCBI lineage: Bacteria > Pseudomonadati > Pseudomonadota > Alphaproteobacteria > Hyphomicrobiales > Methylobacteriaceae > Methylobacterium > Methylobacterium sp. GC_Met_3. Next base: position 23 of record NZ_JALNUL010000145.1, on the reverse strand, counting down.
ACCTAGGACCCGCTGATTAAGAG
>NZ_JALNUL010000144.1:0-1707 GCF_026540775.1 Methylobacterium sp. GC_Met_3 | reverse complement strand
ACAGGAGAACGACATGGTCGACACGGACCGGATCACGGGCGCCGCGAAGGAGCTCGGCGGCAAGGTGCAGGGCGCGGTGGGCGACCTCACCGGCTCGCAGCGGGACTCGGCCGAGGGCCGCGCCCGCGAGGCGGCCGGCAAGGCCGAGAACCTCTACGGCCAGGCCAAGGACACCGTGCGCGACGCGGCCGAGACCGTCGCCGACACCGCCCGCGACATCGGCGGACGCATCCGCGAGACCGTGGGCGGCCTCGTCGGCTCCGACGACATCGAGCACCGGGCCCGCCACGCCCAGGGTGCGGCCGAGGACCATTTCGACCGGGCCCGACGCTCGGTGCGGCGTGCGGCGGACGATGCCTCCGACTACGCCGGGGACGCCTACGACCGCGGCGCCCGCGCCCTGCGCCAGGGCGGCGTGACCGGCCAGGTCGCCGAGTATCCGCTCGCCTCGCTGCTGATCGCCGGTGCCGTGGGCTTCGGCCTCGGCCTGCTGGTCAACGCGACCCGCGATTGAACGCCTTCCCCATCTGAAGACCACCGACCCGGAGTGACAGAGTGACCATCCAGACGACCGCTTCCCCGCTCGCCACCACAGCCGCACAGGCCGACACGCGCACCGTGCTGCTCAACGAGGTGTCGTGGGGCGCCATCTTCGCCGGCGCCGTGACCGCCCTGGTGACCCAGGTCATCGTCAACCTCGTCGGTGTCGGCGTGGGGCTGGCCTCGGTCGGCACCCAGGCCGCCGACAACCCGTCCGCCTCGACGGTCTCGATGGGCGCGGGCCTCTGGTTCGTCGCCTCGGGCATCGTGGCCTCGCTGGCCGGCGGCCTGATCGCCGGCCGCCTGTCGGGCAAGCCGCTGCCGGGCGCGGCTGCGCTCCACGGGCTGGTGTCGTGGGCGGTGACCACCCTGGTGGTGCTGTACCTGCTGACCTCGGCGGCCAGCGGCCTCGTCGGCGGCACGCTCAGCACGGTCTCAGGGGCGCTCGGCGGCGCGGGCAACCTCGTCGGCGGCACGATCCAGACCGCCGCGCAGGCGGCTGCGCCGTCGCTGTCGAAGATCTCGAACCCGTTCGACGGGATCGAGCAGAAGGTCCGCGAGCAGTCCGCCGGGCAGGACCCGCAGGCCGCCAAGGACGCGGCGGTGGCCGCCGTGAAGGCGGTGCTGACCGGTGATCCGGCCCAGAAGGAGCAGGCCAAGAGCCGCGCCGCCGACGCGCTGGCCAAGGCGCAGGGCGTTTCGCCGGACCAGGCCAAGGCGCAGATCGACGACTACCAGAAGCAGTACGAGCAGGCGGTCACCACGGCCAAGCAGAAGGCCGAGGCCGCGGCCGTGACGGCAAAGTCAGCGGCGACGCAGGGTGCGTTCTACGCGGCGATCGCGCTGATCCTGGGCGCGCTGGCGGCGTTCTTCGGCGGCCGCCTCGGCGCCCCGAAGCCGACGACGCTGCTCGGCGCCTACGAGACCCGTCGGGTCTGAGCCCCTTCACGGGCCCCCGCCGTCGGCGGGGGCCTCCATCCCGGCCGGGACACCCGGCCTCCACGTCCAGCAGGAGATTACGCGATGAGCAGCACGACCGACAAGCTGAAGGGTCTGGCCAACGAGGCCGTCGGCAACGTCAAGCAGGCGGCCGGCCAGGTGACCGGCAACGACAAGCTGGTGGCCGAGGGCAAGGTGCAGGAGCTGAAGGGCGAGGCGCAGAAGACC
>NZ_JALNUL010000143.1:0-1748 GCF_026540775.1 Methylobacterium sp. GC_Met_3 | reverse complement strand
AAGTGTCCAGGATGTCGCCCAACGGGCGGGTGGCAGCCGCCCGGCTGTGTGGCGCTGGCATCAGCGCTACGCTGAGGCGGGTGTCGAAGGTCTGCTGCGCGACAAGACGCGTCCGCCCGACACGCCGCGTCATTCGACAGAGCCGGTGGCAGAGGTCCTGGCGCTGACCTGCTCGGAACCGCCGGGCGAGGTCACACACTGGACCGGCCAGGCCGTAGCCCGCGCGGTCGGGATCTCGTTACAGGCCGTGCAGCGGATCTGGGATCCGCTTCGCGACTGGCGTGGTGCATCCTTCTCCAGCGAATTTGTCTTAGCCCCCCAAAGTTGTTTCCACTTGTGCGCTGCACGCGTGAGACCATCGCCCTCAGCGCAACCCACGTCGGGTCTGCGGAAGAGAATACGTATTTTATACGCGCGTAGCCATCCACGAGGGGGGCTCGCAAGGCAGAGGCGCCTTAATGGCGACATGCTTCGCGATATTAACCACCTAAAACCTGCTTTCGCCCGTAGCACTAGATTTTGACTTCGTCCTGTGATCTACATAAATCCAAGATTAAGAATTTGTTAACCAATCTTAGATTAACCTAATCTACCCCGCACACTGGGAAGAAAAGCCATGTCGCGAACTGCAACGCATCGAGATGTCGGAGGTGATATCGCAGTGCAGCGCGTTCTCAATACCAGTTCTATCGCTGAGGTCGTCGACCTGGCTTCTGGCCGCGTGATCGAAGTTGCGGATGCAGCGGTCGATGTTCTGTCGCCGGAGGCCCCCTTCGTCGCCCGCGGCCTGCGCCTGAACTGGGCAGCCAAGCGCGGCCTCGACGTCGGCGTGGCCGTCACCGCCCTGTTCCTGCTGCTGCCGCTCCTCCTGCTCATCGCCCTCCTGGTCTGGGCCGGGGACGGCCGCGCCCCGATCTTCCGCCACATGCGCCTGGGCCGCGACGGCCGCTCCTTCGGCTGCCTCAAGTTCCGCTCCATGGTCACCGACGGTGAAGCGGTGCTGGCCGCCCATCTGGCCGCCGATCCGCGGGCCCGGGCCGAGTGGGCCGCCACGCACAAGCTCAGCAACGATCCGCGCATCACCGCGATCGGGCAGGTGCTGCGCAAGACCTCCCTCGACGAGCTGCCCCAGCTCTGGAACGTCCTGCGCGGCGAGATGAGCCTGGTCGGGCCCCGCCCGATCGTGCCGGCCGAGGTCGCCCGCTACGGCCGGGCGTTCCAGACCTGCTTTGCCGTGCCGCCGGGGGTGACCGGGCTGTGGCAGGTGTCGGGGCGCTCGGACACGAGCTACGCCGAGCGGGTGGCGCTGGATCTGGATTATGCCAGCCGCTGGAGCCTGCGCCGGGACATCGCGATCATGCTGCGCACGATCCCGGCGGTGCTCGCCCAGCGCGGCAGCAAGTAGCCGCAAGCCTTACATTGAGGAGCCTGAGCTATGCAGGACGACAACCCGCTCTGGTACGACTACGCCGAACCCGACGTGGCACCCAGCCGGACGATGCTGGTCCTTGCAGGCCTGCTGTCCGTCTCTTCGAGTGCCGTCGTCACCATCGTCCAGCTGTACAAGATGCCGGGTTGGCTCTGGCAAAAATTGGCATTCAAGCTTGGGCAACGCCAAGAAGCCGGAACGAAGCCATTTTAAGCTGAGCCGTACTCGATGGGGTCTTAGCTACGCGTCAAGCGCCGCTGATTTCATCGGGCGCGAGGGGCGCACTATCACATATTCGCCAGAGCTCGACGAAGCCGGC
>NZ_JALNUL010000142.1:0-1800 GCF_026540775.1 Methylobacterium sp. GC_Met_3 | reverse complement strand
CGGACGGTAGTACCCGCCGTAGCACCGGCGCGGGCCGTCATAGCCGCCGTACTCGCGATCGTAGCCCCGGCCGTACCCGTAACCGGGCCGGCCGCCGTAGTAGCCGCGGGGACCGCCATAGCCCCACCCACAATCGTTCGGACGGCAATGGCCCTAGGGGTTCGGGTGAAAGCCTGGGCCGCAACCACCGGCTACCCGCTCGATCAGCATACCGCCCTCGGGCCGTCCATAGCCGAACGGGGCTGCGTTCGCCGCCGTCGCGGTCGCGTTTCGACTAGACACACGAGAACGGCGGGGCTCGAACTTAGGCGCTTATAGAGCGATGGTCACCGCTCGATGCAGATCAATCCTCGTCATCGTCCTCGCGTCGTAGGCGCTCCTCACGACGGAGGGGATCGCGTCGCCCGTCGCGGAACTCCTCGCGCCGCTCTTCGCGTCGGATATCGTCCCGGTCGCGCTCCCGCGGAGAGCGGGGGTCGACGCGAACACCGCCCGGTCCGATATCGATGCTCTGAGCGAATGCGGGCAAGCTCGGAATGGCGAACAGGCCGACTGCAATCAGCGAGCTAGCGAACAAGTGCTTCATGGCGTGTTTCTCCCGGGAATTAGAGGCCATCAACGTCGGTTCGTCAGACCAAATAGGGCGAACCCGGCCAGTGCTGCGAGGCCTAGAGCCAGCGAGCGATTGCCCTGCATGAAGCCAGCCGCGTGCTCACCTGCCTGACGCAGATCGTTGCCCAACGGCGAGCCGGTCAGGATACGCTCGGCCCGGTCGCGGTTCTCCTCCCGGGTATTGATCGACACCTCGAACGCGTCGCCCTGCCGGTCGATATCGATACTGTTGCGGGCAAATCCAGCGCGAGCGAGGCGATCGCGCGCAGATCGAGCGGCCTTCAGAGATGGGAACGTCACTGAAGCAAAGGTGCTGTCCGACATCATTTCCTCCGAAGGGCGGATCGAAACTTCCTCGGAGTCGATCTCGTTCCTCGTGAGGCCAACCCCTCCTTGGTCATTGAGGTCCGAGACGATGCCGGCTGGGTCCAGAACCAAGCCGCGGTCGCCACCCTACAGGCTCTGGCCAAGGGCACCTGAGACCTGATGCGGCGGGGCGAAGCCGAGGCGGGCGAAGGCTGATCAGAAGCGTCTGCAAAGGGTGGATATCTGCTGGTCTGCTATCGGCTGTTGAACCCTGAAAGCGGACTCTCGCTTCTCGGCGGTTCGCGTTGCCAGTCCGGGGCTCGAAGTCAGACAATCCGTTCAACCCATTGCGAACGCGACAGTCCCGGGGCGAATGGGTCGCCGAAATATTGCGTTTCCCGAACGACTTTCCCGTCGCGAAACTCCATAATGCTCACGGTGTAGGACGGCTTACCGTCATACGTGAGTACGTACTCCGTCACCCATAGATCGCCAGAGCCGACAATCCGTCGCACATCAAATCGCTTCTTGTTTGGTTGCGCCGTACGAGATGCCTGGATCTTGTGCCGCCCGCTGATGCGCTCGCCAGATTGAGGACATTCAAGCACTGCGTCGTCGCAATAGATCTGATGCTCTTCCTTGAAATCGTAAGCGTCCGAGGTTGCCCAGTGCCGGTCGAGAGCGCGTCTGATCTCCTGATCGTTCATGGAAGACATCCCGCGCCTATTCAGCTTAACCGTCGGCTTGAGCGGGCGGGTGTGAAAGCACGCGCATTCTACCGTTGAGACCGAAGCGCTACCCACGACTGCTTTGGAGCATTAGGCAAGCCACGACCAACGTCAATTATGGGTCGTAAGCTGAATGGCGGCTAAGGGTGGTATG
>NZ_JALNUL010000141.1:0-1804 GCF_026540775.1 Methylobacterium sp. GC_Met_3 | reverse complement strand
CGCCCTCCTGAGCGCGTTGAAGGCGGCACGCGCGCATCTGCCCGTCGTGGCAATCGGCGCGAGCGGCAGCGATGTCGGCTTCGGGGTCCGCGTCATGAAGGCGGGAGCGGTCGACTACCTTGAAGCTCCCTGGACGCCGGAGGCTTTGCTGTTCGCGGTGAGAACGGCGCTCGCGGAGTTCCACGCCGAGGCCGATCGAGCGCGCGGGGGCGATGAAGCCCGGAGCCGGATTGCAGGGCTTTCCACGCGCGAGCGCGAGGTGCTGGAGGGGCTGCCCGCTGGCGGCACCAACAAGATTATCGCCCGGACGCTGGGCCTGAGCCCGCGTACGGTGGAGATCCATCGCGCCCGGGTCATGGAAACGCTCGGTACCCGCACGCTGCCCGAGGCGGTGCTCATCGCGACGGCCGCCGGCGTGCGGCCTGCTGATCGCGACGGCCACTAGCGCGAAGCCCGGCGCTGACGTCGGAATTTGCCGCTCGACCGGCCGGGCATCCTCGATCCGACCCGCTTCGCCCGTTCGTGCTCGGGTCCCCCATTGAGGGAGGCACAGATCGCCCCCGGAGAACACCGTAGGCATCGACCGGATAGTGTGACGGCCGTCAGCATGTACTCCTTTCGCCTGGCAAACAGTCCCAGGTCAGGAGAGCGCGATGCGAGCTGTCGTCTATAATGGCCCACGCGATGTCGCCGTGCAGGACGTGCCCGACGCGCGGATCGAGCGGCCGACCGACGTGCTGGTGCGGATCACGAGCACCAACATCTGCGGCTCCGACCTGCACATGTACGAGGGCCGGACCGATTTCCCGCGCGGGGGCGTATTCGGGCACGAGAACCTCGGCCAGGTGGCCGAAGTCGGCAAAGCCGTCGATCGGGTGAAGGTCGGGGACTGGGTCGCCATCCCCTTCAACATCGGCTGCGGCTTCTGCAAGAACTGCGAGCGCGGCTTGAGCGCGTTCTGCCTGACGACGGCCGATCGCAGTGTCGTGCCGAACATGGCCGGCGCCGCGTACGGCTTCGCCGATATGGGGCCGTATCGGGGCGGCCAGGCCGACCTGCTGCGCGTTCCCTACGGCGATTACAATTGCCTGAAGCTGCCGCCGGATGCCGAGGAGCGGCAGAACGAGTACGTGATGCTGGCCGACATCTTCCCGACCGGCTGGCACGCCACCGAACTCGCAGGCCTGCGTCCCGGCGAGTCGATCGTCATCTACGGGGCCGGCCCGGTCGGCCTGATGGCGGCCCATGCGGCGATGATCAAGGGCGCCTGCATGGTGATGGTCGTCGATCGCCATCCCGACCGGCTGAGCCTTGCGGGTTCGATCGGCGCCCTGCCCATCGACGACTCGAAGGGCTCCCCGGTGGACCAGGTGCTGGAATTGACCAACGGCATCGGGGCCGACCGTGGCTGCGAGTGCGTCGGCTACCAGGCGCATGATCCGCAGGGGCACGAGCACCCCAACATGACCATGAACGACTTGGTCAAATCGGTGAAATTCACCGGCGGCATCGGCGTGGTCGGCGTCTTCACCCCACAGGATCCGGCCCCGCAGGACCCACTCTACAAGCAGGGCGAGATCGTGTTCGACCACGGCCTCTTCTGGTTCAAGGGTCAGACGATCGGCGTCGGCCAGTGCAACGTGAAGGCCTATAACCGGCAGCTGCGCGACCTGATCTCGACCGGCCGCGCGAAGCCGTCCTTCATCGTCTCGCACGAGCTTCCGCTGGGAGACGCACCGAACGCCTACCGGCACTTCGACGCGCGCGACGAGGGCTGGACCAAGGTGATCCTCAAGCCCGCCGC
>NZ_JALNUL010000140.1:0-1828 GCF_026540775.1 Methylobacterium sp. GC_Met_3 | reverse complement strand
GGGGTAAAGCAGCAATATTCCTTTTGCTTATTGCCGCTGATCTGAGCCAATAGCTCAACGCCGCCTGCCGCCGGCGTGCAAGCCCGCCGCCAAGACGCGAGCAGAAATGATTTTGGCAGTGAGATCCGGATCACCGGACGATGCTGCGCTATGGGTCTCGAAGATTTTGGGGTCATCCATGAGGTTCTTGAAAAGCTCCCTGCTGGGCTCGGCTGCCGCGTTCGCGGCGGTGGGCGCCGCGCACGCCGCCGATCTGCCGGTCAAGAAGGCCGTGCCGATCGAATACGTCCGCGTCTGTAGCGCCTACGGCGCCGGCTTCTTCTACATCCCCGGCACCGACACCTGCCTGCGCGTCTCGGGCCGTGCCCGGTTCGAGGGCGGATACCAGACCAGCTATACCCGCCAGGCCGGCGCCAACGGCGATACGTCCGGCTACCAGGGCCGGATGCGCATCAACCTCGATGCCCGCACCCAGACCGCCTACGGCACGCTCCGCGCCTTCGTGCGCCTCGATGCCGGCGCCCGCACGGGCTATTCCGGCGTCGGCACCTCCGGCACGCAGCAGCGGATCGGCCAGGCCTATCCCGGCATCGGCACCGACAGCTTCGGCCGCGACCAGCAATTCGCCAACGTCGACAAGGCGTTCATCCAGTTCGCCGGGCTCACCGCCGGGCGCGCGTCGTCGTTCTTCGACTTCTACGCCCACGACTTCGAGTTCGCCGGCGCGACCGCCGGTTCGGACGTGTTCTCGACCAACCTGCTGGCCTACACCGCCACGATCGGCAACGGTCTGTCGGCCACGATCTCGATCGAAGACCCGGTCTTCCGCCGCACCCCGATCTTCTCGCCGTTCAATATCTCCGCCACCCTCAACACCGGTAGCGTCCAGAACTTCGGCGTGACCAACCAGCCGACCCCGGTCTTCGTCGGCCCGGGCCGCTACGGCAACGTCGACAGCATTGAGCGTGAGCGTCTGCCCGACTTCGTCGGCGTCGTGCGCCTCGATCAGGCCTGGGGTTCGGCCCAGCTCTCGGCCGCCACCCACGAGCTGAACGTCGGCAACCTCTCGACCGCCGCCAGCACCGGCACCGGTCCGACCGTCGTCCCCGCCCACACCAGCAACGTTCAAGGCTGGGCCATCCAGGGCGGCCTGAAGATCAACGCGCCGTTCATCGCCCCGGGCGACGCCCTGTATCTGCAGGGTGCCTACGGCGAGGGCGCGCAGCTCTACACCGGCTACTCTCAGTACACCGGCTCGTACACCCAGAGCACCACGACCATCCAGGGTCAGAAGTTCGCCCAGTACTTCGCTGACGCGACCATCAACCCGTTCACCGGCCAGCTGCAGACCTCGACCAGCTTCACGGCGGTCGCGTCGTACCTGCACTACTGGACGCCGGAATGGCGCTCGGCCTTCTTCGGCTCCTACGGCGAGCAGAGCTTCTCGCAGAGCGCCCGCTACGCTCAAGGTCAGATCTACAGCCTCGTGAGTGGCCTGGCCGGCAGCAACCCGTTCAGCTCGAACGCCGTCGGCACGCCCGGCACGCGGTTCTACAACCTGAGCCAGGCCCTGCGCGACACCTACCAGTTCGTGGCGGGTGGCAGCATCATCTGGTCGCCGGTCAAGGATCTCGATATCGGCGTCGAGGCGTTCTACACCCAGATCGGCCTGAAGAATGGCCGGGCGATCGATCTCGACAAGAGCCCGACCGCCTACGCCAACATCGCCGGCATCAACAACGGTACCTTCGCGGTCCGTACCGCCACGCAGGACTCGGTCTCGCAGGTCCGGTTCCGCGTCCAGCGCGACTTCTAGTTTCCCAGATCG
>NZ_JALNUL010000014.1:0-115762 GCF_026540775.1 Methylobacterium sp. GC_Met_3 | reverse complement strand
CTCTTAATCAGCGGGTCCTAGGTTCGAACCCTAGTGCGCCCACCATTCCCTCCGCGTGAATATATGATTTCGCCGGTCTGTCAGATTGACAGCCGGGATGGGCTCAGCCCTGCGGCTTGGTGTTTTATCATCTCGGTGGGGTTGGCCCCCGAACCTAGAGGAGCCCACCATCGTCGCTCTGCGGATCGCCACCCTGCTCTGCTGTGCACCGACCCTCGGTGCCTGCGTGGGTCCGTCTGCAACAGCGCCCCACGCCGCCGCTATCGAGCCGCTCGCGATCTCCAACAGCGCCCTGCCGCCGAGCTATGAGCCCGGCCGGCTTCTAAAACCCGGCCTCGGAGCCGGAGGCGGCGTCGATCCCGCAGCGCAGCTCGATAAGTCCGCCCGCGACAGGGCTGCGTGGGCCCCCCTGCGCGCCGGCCCGATTGGCCGATCAGCCATTGTCGATACGCGGAATGGCGGCCGCTCGAGTTCACGCGATGCAACTGGGCTCAACGGCATGGCCAGCATGCCGCCGGCCGGGAATGACGATCGACGTGGTGTGCCGACGCCGATCCGGGGCCGGGATTCGACCATGGATCGCCTCGAACGTGCGGGTCAGCGGACGGCCAAGCCGATCTGCGGCGATTGCTGAGCCCGGCAGAGGTGTCGATAGGCCACCGCATGCCCTCGCGGGGCTGATCGGATGGCGCTGCTCATCACCTGAGGCGAAGCCGACGGGCTGGATTCTCGTCCCTCGATCGTGTGCCGGAGCACGTCAACCCTGAAAGCTTGAGCTTACATCGGAGACACGCCGCGAACACAACCGCGCACCCGATGGAGACAAACAATGACCGTCATCACCCGCCTCACCGTCGCCGCTGCCGCCGCCGCCGCGACCGTTGCAGTCCTGGCCGGCACCTATGCCGAGATGCTCGACCGGGCCCTGCCGCTGCACTTCGTCTGATCACGGCGACCGCAAGCCGCATGACACACGAAACCTGAGGCGCCGCCGTTCCCGCGGCGGCGCGCTCCAACGGTAGAGACGAGCCATGGACGGGATCCTGCACTGGGCAGTCGATCGCACGCTCCACGTCATCGACGCACTCGATGACCTGATCACGGCGGAAGCCGCAGGCTTCGCAGCCGCCACCCCGATGATCATCGCCCAGAACGGCGATGCCCCATCCGAACCAGGCCCGACAGGGCACTGACAACCGACGCAGGGACAGCAACCGCGGAAACAGGCCGGCGGCCGGCTACTGCTTCTGGTTGCTCGGGGCGGATTGATCGGTTTGCGGCTCCAGCTTTTGGGAATCCGGCGTCGTCGGCGCGTTGTTCTGCGCCTGCTTGTCGTCGCAGGCTGCCAGCCCGCAAATCAGAAGCCCGAGGCATGCGACCCGTTTCAACATCAGCATGGATCCTCCCTAGAAGTGCATCGAGAAGGTCGAACCTCCGACCTTCAGCCCCCCTCCGTACCGGTCGCCCAGGTGGCGCGAAGGGCCGGAGCTATGACGGGTGCGGCTCTGGTGGCGTCGGCCTGACCCTTCAGTCACGGTCCGGCCGGCGGCTCCGACAATCCCAAAGGTCACGAATGTTACGGCTGCGGAGCGGCGGGCACCGCGTGGTCCTCGGCTCCGCCCGAGTCACTCGGGCAGAGCGTTCCGCAGGTGCTGGTTCCGTGGGCCTCAGCGGCCCGAGGGACCCGGCTTCGATCCGGAGCCGGCGTCGTTGGCGCCCGTGCTGTTGGTTGTCCCGGAACGGCTCATCGACCCGGTGGATGGCCCGCTGCCGTTCGCGCCCGGGGTCGATCCCGAACCGGCATCGTTGGGGCCGGTGCTGTTGGCCGTGCCGGAGCGGCTCGTTCCGCCAGCGCTCTCGACTGCCAGGGCGGGCGTAGCGGCGACGACGAGGCCGGCGAGAACAAGGGTCGTAAGCTTCATGGCGTGTCTCCCTTTTTGGGCCGGCAGCCGCAGGCAGATCGGCGCCGGTTCTCCGGGGAACCCCGCTTTGGCGTGGCTGTTCCTGGGCCCGCCCGCAGACGTTCGGGACGGGCCGTCCCGGATCGGGGCAACGTCAGCGGCCCGTATAACCCTTTGCGGCTGCGGCTTCCCTGAGCCGCTCGAGCGCCGTGGCGTAACGCTCCCGCAGGAAGGATGCGGAGGGCGGGATTCGGGCGGGGACGAGGTTGTCCTCCGTGTCGGACATCTTCACGAGGATCGCGGCCAGATCGTCCGCCTCGATCAGCGTGGTGATCCGGTCCGAATAGGCGATTCGCGCTGCGGGCTTCGTGAGCAGCGTCACGGTCCGGATGATCGCGGGTGCGAAACCGGCCACGCGCAGGTCCGAGGCGGTGCGCGGGGTATCCTCCAGCACATCGTGAAGCAACGCGGCCTGCATAACCTGCATCGGATCGAGGTCCAATCCATCGACGAGGCGAGCGTGGCCGGCTCGGGCGAGGGCAGCGTTTGCGACGCGCTCCAAGTGCCGCATGCAGGGTTCGCCACCCTTGTCGAGTTGGCCCGCATGCGCGGTGAGAGCGAAGGTGTGAGCATCGAAGATCGTCGACACGGGCCTCCCCGCCAAAGTCGTCCGGCAGCGCGAACCATCTGTCCGCTCCAAGACGGAGACTCACAGCCGCGCTACCGCGTTCCCGCGCCGCGACCCGGTCGCGTCACTTAAGCAGTCGGCTCAATACGGGCCTACCACGTTTCGAGGATGCCGAAAATTTCTGTTTGGTCATAAAGTTATTGGCGGCATCACTATTGCCCAAGTGACCATGCACTGCCATTTCTTGTCTTGAAATCGGACAAGCGGTGGTTCGCAGTCCAGGATTGAGCCAATGGCGTCCGTTGCACTCGAGAAGCCGCTTGATGTCGGTGGTCCGATCAGCCGCCGTGCCGCCGCTCTGGCCAATATAAAATGGTTTCGTGCCCTGGCGTCGCGTGCCCTCCGGGAGGGCGGGCCACAGGCCGAACTCCGCGCGTCCAACGCACGGGCTGCAGCGCGCATCATCCTCCGTCAGGCGCGGCGGGAAGCCCTGGTCTCGCGCTTGGCGCGCGAAGCGCTCGACGGCCACATCTGAGCGGCACGGTTGAGTGGGGCGACCGGCGGTTTCCGTCGCCGCGCCACCTAGCGGTGCCGGACAGTCCCCGCCCAGTCTTCGGGCGGGGACGCATTCAGACGATCAGCGCTTGAACTTGCCGTCGTACTTGAACTCGGGCGCAGCCTTGAGCTGCTCCTTGGTGGCGCCGATGATCGCCTTCCACTTCTTGGCGTCGGCATCGTAGCCGAGGGCGATCGACGACGGCGAGACCGCGACGTAGTGCTCGCCCATCCCGAGGAAGCCGCCGACCGAGACGATGTAGCCGGTGAGCTTGTCGTGATCGATCACGAGGTCCTTGATCTCGCCGACCGTGCTGTTCTGCGCGTCGGTGATGTTGAGACCGATCAGGTTGTAGCTCAGGACCGCGTCCTGCGGGACCGACTCAAACTTCGGGGCGACGGTCTTGGGCGCCTCATTGGCGGCGAGGGCCGGGCCGGCCAAAGCTGCAACGGCGAGGGTGGCGAGGACGAAGCAGCGCATCGGTATCTCCAGAAGCCCAAATGGGTCGCTGGTAAGCCGCAGCGCCCGGTATCGTTCCGGCGCATCCCAGAAATGTTAATCTCGAAAACATGGAACGATCGGCGACCGTCGCCGATGCGCATGCGGCCTCGATAGCTCGGTTTCGCGCGGTGGCTGTGAACCGTACTGCTTGCAGACCAGGACAGATCGACCGCACGACGCGGCATCGTCCCTGGCCGGATGGGTTCGGCGATGGCACCCCGCTGCGAAGGGGCGAGCGGGAGGGACGGGTGACGGGACGGGCGGTTCAAATGACGGCGGCGCAGCACGGCGCTGCGGGCGCATGGATCGATGGCCTCATCGGCGTCTCCATCTTCAGCGCATCGCTGGTGGCGACACGCCTCGCGCTCACCGGCATGGATGCGCTGTTCCTCAGCGCCGCCCGGGCAGCCCTGGCCGGCCTCACCGGCGCGATGGCCCTCGCGGCCTTCCGGGAAAAGCGTCCCCGCGGGCGGGACATCCCCGCACTGATGATCGTGGCGGCCGGCGTGGTGGTGGGCTTCCCCGTGCTCACGGCCCTGGCTCTGCGGACCGTGAGCGCGGCGCACGGCACGGTTTTCGTCGGTCTGCTACCGCTCGCCACGGCCTTGTTCGGGGCCCTTCGCTCCGGTGAGCGGCCGTCTCCCACGTTCTGGCTGCTCTCGATCTGCGGGGCTCTGATCACCGTCGGCTTCGCCGCGCGCGGCCTCGAGAGTCCGCCCGGACTCGGCGATGCCCTGATGTTCGCTGCGGTCCTGGTCTGCGGCCTGGGTTATGCCGAGGGCGGCGTCCTGGCGCGACGACTCGGTGGCTGGCAGGTGATCGCCTGGGCCACGGTGCTGTCGCTGCCGGTGAGCCTGCCGTTGGCGCTGATCCTGAGCCCGAGCGCGTTCGCGTCCATCCCCATGCCGGCCTGGGCGGGGCTCGCCTACGTGTCGCTGTTCAGCATGCTGATCGGCTTCGTGTTCTGGTACCGGGCGCTCGCCCGGGGTGGGATCGCCGCGATCGGACAGCTTCAGCTGCTGCAGCCGTTCCTGGGGCTCGGCGTCGCCGCCCTCGTGTTGGGCGAGCGGATCGAACCTGCGATGATCGGTGCGGCGGCGGCGGTCGCGCTCTGCGTGGCCCTGGCCCGGCGGTTTACATGAGGCACGCCGCCGGAGGCATCAGCCAGACTTGGCCACCACCTCGATGTCGCGGTCGAGCCCGCTCTCGACCTTGAACTCGCGGGTATAGACCTGCCCGTCGTGACGGGCGATCAGCACGTAGTCGCCCTCCGCGAGCGTCACCTGCGGGAAGGCCCCGATGGCTTCCCGAATCGTGTCGCCGCCGGGCGTGAGCACCGAGAACGCGGTGCCGGCGAACGCTTCCGCACCCGGTGCCGCCACGAGCTTCAGGGTCACGGTCGCGGCCCGGTGGTTGAGGGTCGCTTCCGTCACCTTGCCGTTCTCCACGCGGAGGTCGGCGCGCTGGATCGCGTTCGACTCACCGTAGATCGACACCACATGGTAGGTGCCCTCCGGCAGCCGGAGCAACTCGCCGGTCTTGATGCCGCCGCGCACCAGCCGCCCCTCGGAATTGGTCCCGACCGGTACGAAGACCGAGAACGACACTTCGCCGGGGGGAATCTTCTGGTCGCCGACCGCGCCCGAGAGCTTCAGCGCGCCGGCCGCGACGCGCAGCGTCTCGGTGATCGGCTGGCCCGCCATCACGATCCGCTTGGACGCGCTGGCAAAGCCGTACGCCACGGTCGCCGTGTAGGTGCCGGGAGCCAGCACGAAGCGCGGCTCGGCCTCGGTCGAACGGGCGACGATCGAGGGCCGGACACCGTCGTTGGCTTCCTCGTAGATCCGCCACGCGAGCCCCTGGCGCAGCGGAATTCCGGGGCCCGACAGCAGCGCCGACAGGGAAAGGGGGGCGTCCGGCTCGGCGGAGGGGAGGGCGGGCGGCAGATTCGGCGTCGTGATCGACGGCGAGGGCAGGGGACCGCCAAGGCGATTCTGAAGCGGATCCTGCTGGGCGCGGGCGGGCACGAGCGCTGATCCCGTGACGAGAATCGCCAACGCCATCGCGGCCAGCCTCGTGCGCATCGATCGGATCCCTTGCCTCCGCCCGGCGGATGGCCCCCGCCTCTGCATCGGGACCATGGCGACGGCAAGGCCGCACTTCCCGGCGCGACCCGCGCATGCCACATCCCGTCGGCATCGCGAACCTGGGACGACGCGCATGACCGCCACCCTCGAACTCTTGAAGACCCGTCGCTCGGTGCCGCCGCTGCTGCTGGACGAGCCCGGACCCGATCGGGCCCAGCTCGAAACGATCCTGACGGCGGCGTCCCGCGTGCCGGACCACGGCAAGCTCGCACCCTGGCGCTTCATCGTCATCGCAGGGGCAGCGCGGGACCGGGTCGGCGAGACCATCGCGGCGACCTTCGCGGCGGACAATCCGGACGCGACGCCGGAACGCCTCGCGCAGGAGCGCGCCCGCCTGACGCATGCCCCCGTCGCGGTCGCGGTGGTGTCGCGGGCGGGTCCGCACGTGAAGATTCCCGAATGGGAGCAGGTGCTCTCCGTCGGCGCCGCCACCATGAACCTCGTGATCGCCGCGAACGCGGCCGGGTTCGCGACATCCTGGCTGACGGAATGGTTCGCCTACGACCGCCGCGTCCTGGATGCCCTGGGTCTGGCGCCCTCGGAGAAGCTGGCGGGTTTCGTCCATATCGGCCGCGCCCGCGAAGTCCCCTCCGACCGGCCGCGGCCGGCGCTCGACGAGATCGTGACGTATCTCTGAGGGGCCGGTCGGGCAGTCGGCCTGTCCGCTCTCAACCGTCATCGCGCGCGCAGCGAAGCGCGCTCGGGCCCCTCATCGTCGGGCATCGGCTCCGGAATCTGTCTAAGGGGGCGTCTTCCGCCCGCTCCGATGCGTTATGGACCAGTCTACGCCGCTGCCCGGGCCCCGCCGGTCAGCGCTTCGGAGGTCCCCCGTGCATTACGATCTCGACGTTCCCCGCGAGGCGCGCGCGCTTCCGCACAATCCGCTTAAGGCGATCGTGGCGCCGCGTCCGATCGGCTGGATCAGTTCCATGAGCCGCGACGGCAAACTGAACCTCGCGCCCTACTCGTTCTTCAACGCGGTGGCCGACAACATGGTCGCCTTCTCGTCCTCGGGCCGGAAGGACGCGATGACCTTCGCGGAGGAGGGCGCGGAGTTCGTGTGCAGCCTTGCTACCTGGGACCTGCGTGACGGGATGAACGATTCCTCGGCGCCGCTGCCACGCGGCGAGAGCGAGTTCGCCTTCGCCGGGCTCGCCACCGCGCCCTCGCAGAAGGTGCGTCCGCCGCGGGTCGCGGCCTCGCCGGCGGCCCTCGAATGCCGGTGGCTGCAGACCGTACCACTGACCCCGCTCGACGGCACCGAGGCCGAGAACTTTCTCGTCATCGGCCAGGTGGTTTCGATCTACGTCGACGAGGCTTATGTGAAGGACGGGATGGTCGATACCGGGGCGATGCACCCGATCATGCGTGGTGGATACTTCGATTATTTCCAAGTAACGCAGGACACGCGCTTCCAGATGCGCCGGCCGAAGGGCGCGGGCGAGTTCTCACCGTCCTGAAAACGGACCGGGTCTTCGTGATCCGATTGAGAACTTGTTTACCATGGCGAGCGCAGATTCCGGGGGTCTTCAGCCCCCGTGCGCGCCCGGATGTTCCTGTTCACCACGCCATCCAGCCCACCTGACAGCCCGCCGCCCCCGGCACGGGCGATGCCGGGCACGGCCGTCTCCGGACCGGTGGTCCAGGCGATCCGCGATGGCGCGATGGCGAGCGGCGTCGGGTTCGACTACCTGCTCGCGACGGCCCGGCGGGAATCCGCCCTCGATCCCGCCGCCAAGGCCGGGACCTCGTCGGCCACGGGGCTGTTCCAGTTCATCGAGCAGACGTGGCTCGGCGTCATGAAGAATGCCGGGCCGCGGCTCGGGCTTCAGGCCGAGGCCGACGCCATCACCCGGCAGGCGGACGGCAGCTACGCGGTGGCGGATGCCGGGCAGAGGCAGGCCATCCTCGACCTGCGCCGGGATCCGAAAGTCTCGGCGACGCTCGCCGGTGCCCTGACGCAGCAGAACGCCGATGCGCTTTCGGGAGCGCTCGGCCGCGAACCGACCGCGGGTGATCTCTACGTGGCGCATGTGCTCGGCGCCAAGGGCGCGGCCGCGCTGATTGCGACCGCGCGCGCCTTCCCCGCCCGCGCCGCCGCCCTCGACCTACCGGAAGCCGCTTCCGCCAACCGGGCCTTGTTCTACGATCGCACGGGCCGCGCGCGGAGCGCCGCAGAACTGTATGCCAGCCTCGCGGCGGCCGCCCAGGGCGCTGCCGCCCAAGGCACTGCGGCCACCGACCTCACGAGCCTGCGCCAGGGAGAGGCGGCGGTACCGCAGGCAGTCTCGGCCTATGCGAGCGCCGCGACGGCCTTCGGCGGCACCAGCGATCTGCGCAGCCTGTTCCAGACGGATCCGCGCGTGACCGCTTCAGATGCTGCCGCGCGGAACCTGCAGGCGCGCAGCCAGGCGCAGCCGGCTGCCTACGCTGCGCCGACCTACTTCCCGCGGACCGGTTCCGATCCGTTCACGGGGGCGCCGAAGCCGGATCCGGACGTGACCGGTGCGCTCGCCGCGCCCGCTGCGCCGCCGCCCGGCAGCGCACTGGCCAACCCGCCCCTGCCGCCGCGGCGCCCGGCTGAGCTCGCCGCGGCGGGTTCCACGGCCACCGTCAGGAACAGCCTGTTCGCACCCCGGAGGGGTCCATGATCATCCGCGAGTTCCTGACCCGGACGCAGAATGCCTCTGCGTCCCGACGCGCCGAGGCGGCCGCGGTCCTGGCGCGGGCCTATCTCTACGGCGACCTCGCCGCGGACGAGGCCTGGGAAGCCAAGACCGCCCTGCTGACCCTGCTGGACGATCCCTCGCCGGTGGTTCGGCGCGCCCTTGCGGAGACCTGTGCGGCCTCGGCGCGGACGCCGCGTCCGCTGGTGGTCGCGCTCTCCTGCGACGTGCCCGAGGTGGCGCGCTTGATCCTGGCGCGATCGCCGGTCCTGACGGACGCCGACCTCGTGGACGCGGCCGCCCTCGGCGACGAGACGACGCGCGCCGTGATCGCCGCCCGCCATCATCTCTCGCACGCGGTCTCCGGGGCGCTGGCCGAGATCGGCGAACTCGAGACCCTGGTCGCGCTCGTCCGCAACCCGACGGCCAAGATCACCGCGGGCCGGATGCTGCGCATGATCGAGCGCCGGGGTGCGGAGGCCGATCTGCGCGAGGCCCTGCTGGGCCGGGCCGACCTCCCGCCGGAGGTGCGCCACGCGCTCGGCCTCGCGGTGGCGCAGGCGCTCTCCGGCTTCGTGATCGACCGGGGCTGGCTCGGAGGTGAGCGCTGCGAGCGGCTGCGCCGCGAGGTCGGCGAGCGCGTCGCCCTCGAAGTCTGCGAAGACAGCGGCGCCGCCGGCATCGCCCGTTTGGTCACTCATCTGCGATCAAGCCACCAACTGACCGCCGGACTGATCCTGCGCGCCGTGCTGTCCGGGCGGACCGAGTTCGCCCTCGCCGCCCTCGCCGACCTGTCCGGCCAGGACCATGCCGGCGTGGCCCGGGCCATGCGCGATCCGCGGAGCTTCGCCGACCTGCACCGGCGGGCCGGTCTCCCCGACGCGCTGCTGCCGGCGATGCAGGCCGCCCTGTCCGCTTGGCAGGATGTCGCCCGGCACGCGATGCCCGTCCGCGGCACCGGCCTGTCGCAGCGGATCATCGCCTGCGCGATCGATGCCTGCGGCAGCCTGCCAGGTGCCGAGATGCAACCGGTCCTCGTGCTCCTCAATCGCTACGAGGCCGAGGCCGCCCGCGACGAGGCCCGGGAAGCCGCCCGTGCCATCGCGGCGGAGGCCGTCGCGCGGGAAACCACGCGCCGCGAGGCCGAGGCGCTGGACGCGACTTGGCGCGCCGCCCTGGAGGATCAGCGCCGGACCGCCTTCGCCGTGGCGTCCGAGGCCACGCCGATCATCGTTTCCGAAGCCGCGATTGCCAGCGTGGCGATCCCGTCGGCCGCAGAACCCAACAACCCAGTCGGGGCGATCCTGGACGCGCTGCCGGACCAGATCCTCGCGTGGTACCGCACCGAGGCGCCGGTTGCGGATCCGAAAGCCGAGGCGGCAACGGAAGCCGTGTTGAACGGCCTGGAAGACAGCCTGCTCGACCAGTTCCGCGCGAGCCGCATTTCCGTGCCGCCCGCATTCGTAGTGGGTGAGTCCGATAAGGCAGCCCGGATCGCTGCCTAACGGCGGTCTAAAGAGGGCGGCCCTTTTTCAGCCGGCGCTTCTCACTCGGCCGCCCGCCGCGCCTGCGCATCGGCCGCGTCCGCGAGGCCGTAGCGGGCGATGGTGTCCTCAAGGCGCAGCGCTGCGTTGATCAGCGCCATGTGCGAAAACCCCTGCGGCGTGTTCCCGCGCTGCGCGCCGGTCGCCGGATCGATCTCCTCGGCGAACAGCCCGAGATCGTTGCCCCGGGCGATCAGCCGCTCGAAAGCGGCTTTGGCCTCAGCGGTGCGGCCGTCGAGGGCGAGGCAGCCGACGCGCCAGAACGCGCAGGCCGTGAAGGTGCCCTCATCGCCTTCGAGCCCGTCCTCCATGCGATAGCGGTAGATCAGGTCGCCAGCGCCGAGTTCCCGCTCCACTGCGGCCAGGGTCGCACGCGTGCGCGGATCCCGCGGATCGAGGGCTCCGAACAGGACGACACGCAGCACCGCCGCGTCGAGGTGATGCGAATCGTAGGCGCCGACATAGGCCTGCTTCTCCTCGCTCCAGCCCCGGTCCAGATACTCAGCCCGGACCTCGGCGGCGATGCGCTCCCACTCAGCGATCTTCGCCTCCGGGATGCCCTTGATGTTCCGGGCAATCCGGGCCGCGTCGGTCAGCGCCACCCAGATCATCGCCTTGGTGTGGACCTGATGGCGCGGCCCCGTCCGCAACTCCCAGATCCCGCTGTCCGGATCGTGCCGGTGGCGGATCGCCCGCGCCGTCAGGTTGTCAAGCACCTCCGGCAGGCGGTCGTTGACCTTCTCGGGCGGGTCGTAGTCGACCGCTTCGAGGAAGATGCACAGGGCCCGCAGCAATTCGCCGTAGATGTCGTGCTGGTCCTGACCCTCGGCGAGATTGCCGATGACCACGGGCCGCACGCCGCTCCAACCGGCGAGATGACTGAGTTCCTCCTCGGGCGGCATGCCGTCGGCAATGCCGTACATCAGGCGCGTGTCGCGGCCGTAGGAGCCATCCCGCTCACGCAGGAAGCGGAGGAATTCGGAGGCCTCGCGCACGTAGCCAAGCATCACGAAAGCCGTCACCGTGAAGGAGGCATCGCGCATCCAGGTGAAGCGGTAGTCGTAGTTGCGGTTGCCCGGCACGGCCTCGGGCAGACCAGCGGTCGCGGCGGCCAGGATGCCGCCGGAGGGCGAATACGTCAGCAGCTTCAGGCAGAGGGCCGAGCGCATCACGGCCTCCCGATAGGCCCCGCGATAGGTGCTGCGGGCGCACCAGCGATGCCAGTACTCGACGGTGCTCTTCAGGCGGCGCTGCGCGCCTTCGAAGTCGTCGATCGAGGCATCCTGCTGGTCCTCTCCGTGGGTGAGGACCAGATACGCGGTCTCGCCAGCGGCCAGGGTGAACCGGATCTCGGCGCGTCCCTCGACCACCGCGGGCTGCGGATGCGCGTTGACCCGCAGGCGCCAGTCGCCGGCCTCGAACAGCACGGAGGCACCCTCGACGATGGGCGTGCAGGGGCGGCGCGCGTAATCGAAGGTCGGGCAAACCCGGAACAGTCCCGTGACGCTGCCCGTCTCGCAGGTGAGCATGCGGATCAGCCGGCTTTCGCCCTCGCCGTCCGGCCCTTCGTCGGGCTCGGGGCTCGGGGGATTGACCGGCATCACGTCGATCAGGCGCGCGCGCCCAGTTCGTGTCGTAAAAGTCGTCTCAAGGATGTTGGTGTCGGGCAGATAGCGCCGCTCCGTCCCATCGAGGCCGTCGAACGCCACGCTGCAGGCGCCGCCTTTCTCGTCGTCGAGGAGCTTCACGAACAGGGCGGGCGAATCGTGGCGCGGCCAACACAACCAGTCGATCGAGCCATCGCGGGCGATCAGCGCGCAGGAATGGGTGTCGCCGATGAGGGCGTAGTCGCTGATGGGCTTCGACACGAAGATGTCCGGCTGGCGGCTTCACCCGTCAAGCTGGGCGAACGCTGAACCGGGGAGGTAGCCGGGGTCCGCAGCGTTGGGAGTCCGGCTCGACGATTCGCCGCAGGACCGGGGCGCGATCGGGCTCAGGACGTCGGGGCTCATCCGAATATCGGGATCGGATTCTGAAGAGACGTCTCCGAAGCTTTGTCGGAAACGTTTCGGCCAGGCCAGAGAAACACGCGCTTACAAATTGGTTCCGCCACCCATCTTCGAATAATCGCTGGTTCGGGGCATGATGGGCCCATGATGCAGGCTGAACCGCACACAGACTCCGTCGCGATGACGGCACCGGCGACCCCCCATATCCTCGTTGTCGAGGACGATCGGGAGATTTCCAGCCTGATCGCACGCTACCTGCGCGGGAACGATTGCCGGGTCACGCTTGCCGGTGACGGGACCGACATGGACCGGGCGCTCGCGGAGTCACGCATTGATCTGATCGTGCTGGACCTGATGTTGCCGGGCGAGGACGGCTTGAGCCTGTGCCGCCGCTTGCGCGAATCCTCGCAGATCCCGATCCTGATCCTGACCGCGAAGTCGGAGGATGTGGACCGGATTCTCGGCCTGGAACTCGGCGCCGACGATTATCTCGCCAAGCCGTTCAATCCGCGCGAACTCCTCGCCCGCGTCCGCGCGATCCTGCGCCGGGTCGCCGCCGAGGCGCCCGATACGGACGATCGCCGACGTCTGCATTTCTCGGGCTGGACGCTCGACGTCTCCCTGCGGCAGGTGCTCTCGCCCGAGGGCGCCCGCATCGCGATCACGGGTGCGGAGTTCGACCTGCTGCTCGCCCTGTGCCTGCGGCCCGGACGGGTCCTGTCGCGTGACCAGCTGCTCGATCTGACGCAAGGGCGCGCCGCCGGCCCGTTCGAGCGCAGCATCGACGTGTTGATCTCGCGCATCCGCCAGAAAATCGAACGCGATACCCGTAACCCAGAATTCATCCGGACGATCCGTTCCGGGGGCTACCTGTTCACGCCGGAGGTCACGCGCTCATGAGCGTGCTGCGGCGGCTGCGCGCCCGACTGCGGCCGACGACCATCGCGGGCCAGATCGCGCTCCTCGTGGTGGCGGGAATCGCGGTGGCCCATATGGTTGCCACCACCGCGTTCCTGCTGCTGCACGAACCGCAGAACCCCGACGCGTTGCCCGGTGTCGCGGCAAGCCGCCTCGGCATGCTGTCGCGGCTGCTCGATTCCGTCGATCCGTCGGCCCGGCCGGCGCTCTTGGCCAGCGGGCGCAGCCTGCCGCTGATCCAGGTCGAAGCCTGGGACGGCAAGGCTCCGCCCGGAGCCGAGCCAGTCCGGGATCTTCCCGTCATCCGCCGGCTTCGGAACGGCGCCGGGCGCCCGGTGACGATCATCGACCTATCCGCCGACGATTCGGAGCAGGAGCGCTCCGCCAAACGCCTCCATATCGGAATCGTGACGGCCAATGGCGCGACACTTCAGGCGACGCTACCGAACGATCCGCTCCGCCCCCCCAGGCAGGGCGCCCTGATCTTCACCGTGGTGTTCCTCGCGCTGACGCTGGCGCTGCTCTGCGTCTGGGCGACCCGCGCGCTGACCGCACCGCTGAAGCGGCTCGCGGGCGCCGCGGAGGCGTTCGGAGCCCGGGACGACCACGTCGCCCTTCCGGAAGCGGGGCCACGCGAAGTGCTCGCGGTCTCGCGGGCGCTCGACCGGATGCGATCGCGCGTACGCCGCCTGATCGACGACCGCACGCAGATGCTTGCCGCGATCAGCCATGACCTGCGCACGCCGATCACCCGCCTGCGCCTGCGCGCGGAATTCATCGAAGACGACAACGCCCGGGCCGCCACCCTGCGCGATCTCGACCAGATGAACGGGCTCGTGGAGGCCGCCCTGTCCTTCGTGCGCGACGGTCAGGTCCGCGACGCGAGCAGTTTCACCCTCGTCGATCTCGCATCCGTGGTGCAGACGGTGTGCGACGACTTCTCGGATATCGGCGCGCCCGTGAGCGTCGGTCGCAGCCGCCACGTCCTCGTGCGCGGCCGACCCGAGGAATTACAGCGGGCGGTGACGAATCTCGTCGACAATGCCGTGAAATACGGCAGCCGGGCGGAGGTCCACATGGAGGCTTCGGAACATGGGGTCCGGGTCTGCGTGCGCGATGCCGGTCCCGGCATCCCGGAGGCGGAGCGCGAGGCGATGCTGCAGCCCTTCGTCCGCGGCGACCGGGCCCGCAATCTCAACGAGGCGCGCGGCTTTGGCCTTGGCCTGTCGATCGTGCAGGCCATCGTGGAGGCGCATGACGGCCGGCTGATCCTCGAAAACGGTCGCGCGGGCGGTCTCGCGGCCACGATCGAACTGCCGCTCGCGGCACAGGTTTTCGCCGGGCAGGCGGAGCGGAAGCCGGCGCCAGTCCCGGCCGAGGCGGCGTAGAGGTTTGCTGCTACGCCGGCTGCGCCGAATGCGGCGCGGGTCGCCGCCCCCGTGGAAGCGAACTCTGCGTGCGCAGGAAGCGAAGCGAGCGATCAGATCCGTCCGCGTGTGGCGCGGTGCCGGCGTGCTCGATCCTAAGAGTTTTTATCGCTCCCTCTAGCACCCTTCAGCACGGGCTTACCGGTGTCACATTTTGGGTCAGGCGGCACAGGTTCAGGGTCGAGCGCAGGCCCCCTCTCCGCACGGGAGAGGGGGCCTGTCGCGCATTTAACGGACCGCGATTCCGATTGCTTTCAGGCTGCCCGGATGTGGCCCAGGAACTGGGTGACCTGGGCACGCAGTTGCTCCGCCCGCGCCGCCAGCGTGTCCGACGCCCGTGCCACCGATGCGGCAGCGTGGCCGGCACCGTCGGCAACCCGGGCGACCTCGGCGATGTCGGTCGTCATCATGCCGGTTCCAGCCGAGGCCTGACTCATGCTGCGGACGATATCCTGGGTGGTGACGCCCTGCTGGTCCACGGCGGCGGCGATGCCGGTCGACACTTCGTTCATGGCCTCGATCTGCGATGCGACCCCGCGGATGGCCGAGACGGCATCTCCGGTGACGGTCTGGATCGCGGCGACCTGCCGGCCGATCTCGTCGGTGGCGCGGCTGGTTTGGGTGGCGAGTTCCTTGACCTCGGCGGCAACCACCGCGAAGCCGCGTCCCGCTTCACCGGCCCGGGCCGCCTCGATCGTGGCGTTGAGCGCCAGCAGATTGGTCTGACCGGCGATGGTCGAGACGATCCCGACGACATCGCCGATCCGTGTTGCCGCCGTGGCGAGATCGGTCATGGTCTGCTCGGCGCGCCGGGCCTCGCCGACGGCCGCGGCCGACAGGCCGGTCGCCTGCTCGACCTGACGGCCGATCTCCCGCACCGTGGCCCCGAGTTCCTCGGCCGCGGCCGCGACGGAATCCACATTGTCGGACGTCTGCCGCGCCGCAGCGGCGACGCTGGTCGAACGTTCGGAGGTGCCGGCAACCGCCACGCGCATGGCACCGGATGCATCCTGAAGCGCCGACACGGCCTCGGTCAGGTCACCGGCGATCCCGCCGACCGACTGTTCGAACCCGTCGGCAAGGTCCTGCAGCATGGCCCGCCGGTTCTGCTCCTCCCGCAGGCGCCCGGCCTCGCGGGTCTGCAATTGCTGTGCGGCATCCTCCAACGACATCTCGTGGATCGTCACGACAGCGCGGGCGATGTCGCCGATCTCGTCCCGCCGCTTGCTACCGGGCACATCGTCGAGCGCCTGACGGTCGGCGAGCGCCTTCAGCGCACGGGTCAGGGCACCGAGCGGCGCCACGATCGAACGGGCCAGCAGGAGCCCCAGTACGGCCGTCGCCGCTAGGATGCAGAGGCCGATCACGACCAGGGTGAACGAGAGGGCGCGAACCGCCGCGGTCGCTTCGGCCTCCGCCTGCTCCGCCACCACCGTCCAGGGGGCGCCCAGCACGGTGAGCGACGAAGCCGCCGCAAGATGAGATCCATCCGCGGCCGTATAAGCGAGGGTGCCGCCGGCCTTCACGCGATCGGCGGCGAGGCCGAGCTGCGCGAGGCTGCCGCCGGCCTTCAGCGCTGGGTTCAGCGGCGGATTGCTGCGCAGGAGGCCATCGGCGCCGGCCGCGAAGATCTGCCCCGTCTCGCCGAGCCCGTCGCGCTTGGCGAGCGTCTGGTCGAACAGAACCGGGGTAACACGCATGACGATGGCGCCGATCGGCTCCGCCGCCTGTGCGGTCCCCATGGCGACATTGGCGCGCTTGGTCATGGTGCGCCCGATGAAAGCGGCCGGAACACCGTCCACCGGGTAGGCGCCGAAATCCTCGAACAGGACCGTGCCCGGTTCGGCCGCCTTGAGCCGCGCGACGAGGCGCGCGAGGCCGGTTCCGGCCAGATCGGGATCCGCGATCGACTTGGCGAAATCGCCACCCTTCGTGGCCGTGTAGACGACCCGGCCGCCCTCATCGACGAAGATCAGATCCGCGTAACCCGGCTGAGCAACGAGCTTGCGCGCCACCTCCTGCACCTTGACGTGCCGACGTGCGTACATCGCGGGCATGCCGCTGCCGTCGAGCGCGACCCGTGCGTCGACCGTCTGCGGCGCCCGGAACGCCTCGACGAGCGCGGCGGTGTCCGGCTTCGCGAGATCGAGGGTTTCGATCAGGTCCGGGAAGTTGGACACGATCTGGGGATGGGCCGCGACAGCCAGCAGGTCCGCCTGCATCCGATCCGCCAGGAGTTCGATGCCGTCCCGGCGAGCTGCCGCCGCGAGTTGCAGACGCTCTTGGGCTGCACCAATCAGTCCTGACCGTGCCGTATACCAGCTGAAGCCCCCCATGACGGTCGCGCTGAGCAATGCCAAGCCGATGATCATCGCGGGAAGACGGACGCTGAGCCGAGATAACCACGTCATGTTCGTTAAAGATCTCATTTGGACACGATTCCCCCCGATATCGCATCAAATTTCTAATTTTCCGTGACGGAGATAACTCTTCGTGGTTTTCCGGCGGCATTACAGTTCCACAGCGGCGGGCCAGTACGGCGAAGGATAGTGCCGATCACATTTTTACTCGTGTGGAACACAAGGTCACCGATGAAATATTGAATGTGCCGCTTCGCGCGGCCCTAATACTGTTCTCGAACGCAGGCACACCCCGTTTTGGACCAGCCCCATGTCCGACCGCTTCGCCGTCGCACCCGCGATGCGTCATCGAAGAGCGGCCCGACGCCTGCTAGAGCGAAGGGGTGCAGAGACCTGAAGGAGATGGGATGACGAGCGAGGCCAGCTCCGGCGGGGACCGCATTGCGCTGATCGGCGCGCCGATCGAGGTTGGGACCAGCGAGGCTGGCGCACTGATGGGACCGGCGGCTCTACGCACTGCCGGCCTCGTCCGCGCCCTGTCCGATCTCGGCTGTTCGGTCACCGATCACGGCGATATCGCCCCCGACGGGCCGGCGGGAGGGCGTGGGCTCGCCGCCGTGGCCGCCTGGACGCGTGCCCTGTCGCGTGCGGTCGAGGACGCGCTCGATCAGGGCGCGGTGCCCCTGACAGCCGGTGGCGACCACAGCCTCTCCCTCGGATCGATCGACGGCGTCATGCGCCACTGCGCCCGAAGGGGCCGCCCGCTCTTCGTGCTTTGGCTCGATGCCCATGCCGACTTCAACACGCCGGAGACCTCACCCTCCGGCAACGTCCACGGTATGCCGCTCGCGGCTTTATGCGGCGAGGCGGGCTTCCCGCTCCTGTTCACCGAACCGGCCCCGCCCGCGCTCAGCCCCAGCAACGTCCACCTGTTCGGCCTGCGGTCCATCGATGCCGGCGAGCGAGCCCTGGTCACGGCCCGGCGCGTTGGGGTCACCGACATGCGCACGATCGACGAGTTCGGCGTCGTCGCGCCCTTGCGAAAAATCCTCGCGCAGGTCGCAGAACAGGGCGCGCACCTCCACGTCAGCTTCGATATCGATTTCCTCGATCCCGCCATCGCCCCAGGGGTCGGCACGACGGTTCCGGGTGGCGCTACGTTCCGCGAAGCCCACCTGATCATGGAGATGCTGCACGATTCCGGCCTCGTGCGCTCACTGGACATCGTGGAGCTCAACCCGTTCCTCGACGAGCGCGGCCGCAGCGCCAAGGTGCTGGTCGAGTTGGCGGCGAGCCTGTTCGGGCGCCGCATCCTCGATCGCCCGACCGTGCCGATAGAGGCGGTGCCGAGCGACCCGGCTGAGCGGACGTGATGCATAGTCCTCTCCTGGATGCGGGCCGGGCTGTCGGGACGGCGCCGGCACGCCAGCGCTCGAACGGCCGCGTCCACCTCCGGGCCGGACCGGCAAGCGCGGGTGGGGCGACGCGAATCCTCGACCTGTCGGAGGCGGGCCCCTCGCGCCTGCGATTCCCGCGGGGGGAAGGGGCCCTGGAAGCCGTGCTCGTGAACACGGCCGGGGGTGTGGCGTGCGGCGATACCTTCTCGATCGGGCTCGACCTCGAACCAGAGGCCGATCTCGTGCTCACCACGACGGCGGCCGAGAAAATCTACCGCTCGGACGGGCCGGTGAGCCATATCGAGAACCGCTTGGGCCTGGGGGCAGGGGCTCGGCTGGCTTGGCTGCCGCAAGAGACGATCCTGTTCGATCAGGCCAGGATCCGTCGGTCTTTCGAGGCTGATCTCGACCTCGGAGCGTCCCTGCTCGCCGTGGAGATCGTCGTCTTCGGTCGCGCCGCCCGGAATGAGCGGATCACCGCCGGTCTGTTCCACGATTCGTGGCGCGTGCGCCGGGCCGGCCGGCTCGTCTACGCCGACAACCTCCTGCTCGAGGGCCCGATCAGCGATCTCCTGGCCCGCCCGGCGATCGGCGGCGGCGCTTGCGCCTGCGCGACGCTGCTCGACGTCTCCGACGGGTCCGAAGCACGCCTCGATGAGGCGCGTGCGATCTTGGCAGACAGCGATCAATCCGGGATCGAGGCGGCGGCGAGCGCCTGGAACGGGCATCTCGTGGTACGCGCCCTCGCGCACCGCGTCGGTCCCCTGCGGACCCTGACGGCCCGCTTTCTCACCTTCTATCGCGGCCTACCGATGCCGCGGGTTTGGCAGAGTTGAAACGATCCTGCGATTCGATCGAGTCGAAGCCGTTGCCTGCGGCCGTCGACCTCTGCTAGAGACGCGCACCCGGAGCTGTCCGCCAAGCTCCGCACGGCGCCGATGCGTCGTTGGTACGGCCTCGTGGCGGAGTGGTTACGCAGAGGACTGCAAATCCTTGCACCCCGGTTCGATTCCGGGCGAGGCCTCCATTTTCTCACCTGACATCGATCCTCGCGGATGGCCTACGCTATCGCGGACCGTGCGGTTCTCGGCCTTGAGCCGGCCACCGCGACCGGCAGAGGGTTTTAGCCAACCTTTCGGATCGTCCTGAAAGCTCCTCGGGGCCGCGGCGTCAGGCGCCGTGGACCTGAAGCATGTAGGTCTCGATCGCCTGCTGCAGGCTGTGCGTGCCGGTGTTCACCCGTGCCGCGCTGCCGCGTACTTGGCCGGCCTGAACGTCGTTGGAGGCGGCGGCGGCCCGGACGCCGGCGACGCTCTCCGACACCTTTCGCGCGTCCGCGGCCGCGTTGAAGATGGCGCGCGCGATCTCCTGGCTGGCATTGCCCTGTTGATCGGTCGCTTCCGCGACCTCGGATGCGATCAGGCTCATGCGGGCGATCGTCTGCGCGATCGTCTCGATGGCGCTGGAGGTCCGGTCGGCGGCGCCCTGGATCGATCCGACTTGGCCGGTGATGCGGTCGGTGGCGAGTGCAGTCTGGCCGGCGAGCGCCTTGACCTCCGCGGCGACCACCGCGAAGCCGCGGCCGGCGGCACCCGCGCGGGCCGCCTCGATGGTGGCGTTGAGCGCCAACAGATTGGTCTGTTCGGCGACGTCACGGATCAGGGTCACGACCGCGCCGATCTCCTCCGCGGCCTGGGAGAGCGAGCGGACCGTCTCCTCCAGGCCCCGCGTATCGGCCAGCGCCGTCGATGCGATCTCGCTGGTGTTCCGGACCCGCCCCTCGATCTCGCGGGCCGAGGCCGAGAGCTCCTCGGCCGCGCTCGCGATGCTGTCGACGATGCCCGCCGTCTGGCTGGAGGTGTCCGCCACCACGGTCGCCCGGGCCGCCACGTCACCGGCGTTGCCCGAGAGCGTATCGGCCGCCGCCTGCATCGCCTCGACCGAACCCGCGAGATCGGCGACCGCACGCCGGGTCTCGACCTCGAAGTCGTGCGTTGCCGCCGCCAGCGTCTCGGCCCGGCTACGGTCGCGGTCGCGCCGAGTTTGAGCCTCGGCGTCGAGAGCGCTTTTTTCGATCAGGGCTCTCTGGAAGGCCGCGATCGACCCGGCCATCTCGCCGATCTCGTCACGGCGATGCGTGAACGGAATCGCGTGCCCCAGGTCGTTGGCGGCGAGCGCCGTCATGCTGGCCTTCAGCCGGTGCAGGGGATGCCGAACCTGCGTGACGATGATCCCGATCGCGGCGAGCAGCCCCATGGCGAGGGCCAGGGCCGGCACGGTGATCAGCGTGATCCGCGCCTGCCGTCGGTCTGCGGCATCCGCGGCGCGGCGGGCGTTGAGGCGGTTCAGCACCTCGCGCCCCACCAGGCCGATTTCGGCGACCATGTGCTCGCGGTTCTTCACCGTCGCTTCGTCGGTCGCCTGGATCAGGGCGGCCTTCGGCGAGACGGTGAGGCCCAGCTCGGCGGTGTCGTTCTGATAGGCGATGAATTCCTTGACGAACAGATCGAAGCGGCGGCGGCGATCCTCCGGAAGCTGATCTTCCATCGCCGCAAGGAACGGCACGCGCACCTGCTCGACGGTGGCGAGGGCCTCATGCAGCGCGGACAGGCGCGTCCGGGCCTCCGTCACGTCCTCCGACGTGAAGAGCGCCGTCGCCTGAACCACGGCATGCTCGATTGCCTGCCCGAGGGCACCGGCCTGGAGCCCGGCATTCCAGATCTTGTCGGTGGCGGCGGCACGCTCTTGCTCCAAAGCGGACTGGCGCAGGGCGAATAGCGCGATCCCGACGCCAACGACGGCCAGGAGGCCGACGACGACCGAGAGCTTGAGGCCGAGGGATATGCGCATCAAGGCGAGGCCGCTTCCGCTTGAGGGCTGGATCACGGCAGCCATAGCGTAGTTCCGACGGGAGCACAGTTGAACGTAGCCGGCAAAGGCAGAAAAAACGATCGTTTGTGATATTCAGTTACCATTTTGCCTTAAGTATTGATACTAAGTACGTTTAAGCCAGGTAAAGTATTTTGTTGCGCGTCTAAATTACAGCGATCGCTTCGATATCTTGTAGCCCGACTTTGCTCGGTGCCACGATCCGGCCGTGGATGCGTGCGGCAGCTTTCGGTGCGCAAACGATCGGCTCGGCTTGGGAAACCTCGAAACCATACCGCGGCGCCTTTGTGCTGCGTGGCTTTCGTCGTGAGTTGGATCGGCTGCGTACCATCCGCACATGCAGGACTGCGCGGCGTGAACGCCCGAGGGACAGTCCGGCCGCGCGACGCTGCAAAGATGTCTCCACGCACGCACCGATCGCCATCAAACCCCTTGCGTCCGACAGCCGCGATGTGTACGAACGCGACCGTGATCCCCGATAGCTCAGTTGGTAGAGCAGGCGACTGTTAATCGCCTTGTCGCAGGTTCGAGTCCTGCTCGGGGAGCCATCCACTTTACAACATCTTGTGTCTGCTGGCTTTTCTGCTCTCGCTCCCGCACCGGGTGCTGGCAAAGCGGCCTTGTGTCTCCTCTATCGCCCTAAAGCCCCCCGGCTCAGCCGCGCGGGGCTTCTTCATCCGCTCAAGCGCTGCTGTAGGAACGCCAGAAGGTTGGCCTGCATTGCTCTGTCACACGCAGTCCGAGGGCCCCTGCAATGCTGAAGGTCACCTACATCGACTTCCACGAGAAACCCGACAGCGCTGTGCACAGCGGCTGGTACATTACCGATGCGAACGGTGCGATGATCGGCGGCGCGCATCGTTACGAGGATCAGGCCAGCGGCCTGCGCGCGCTGCTCGCACTGAGCTGATCCCCGCAGCTGACGATCTCAGCCCGCCCGGCTTCACCGCCGGGGCGGGCTTTTTCGTGCTTAGGCCCTGGGTGACGCCAGCAACCTCATTGGCTCCTCGGTGTGCTTGGGCCTTGGAGCCGGGGCTGCTGGGTCCTTGACGTAGCCGCTACGTCCTTCCGCAAAGCCGGTGTTCACGAAATGCACGAGCGGGTTGTGGCCGGCTGCATCCACATCTGGGTTCGCGGCCAGATAGCCGGAGGTGCTGAAACCCGCGCTCGGATCCCGCCCTTCCTTCCAACCCGCGAGGAGGTAGTGGCGCAAGGGGTCCAGGCCTGTCGCACGCACGTCCGAATACCAGAATAGGTAGTAGATCGGGTCGAACCCGGGGAGCGGGGTGCGAACGAGTCTTGAGCGCGTGTCGAACGGGTTGGTCAGGCGCAGCTTCATAAGGGGCTCGAGGTCATGAGATCCCGGCTCGATCCATCATTCAGAGCTGCGCCGCAAGCGCCCGATAGTCCACTGGTGCGAGTACTTCCACATCGTTCGCCGGTATATGAGTTGGGGCGTGGGGCTGTCCCTTTCGCCAGCAGGCCGCATCCTGTCGGCAGATCCGGGCGATGTCCCCCCTCAAAGCTCGGATCTGGAAAGCCCGCCCGGCTCGCCGCGGCGGGCTTTTTCGTGCGCACCCCGCAACGCCTGATTCATCTTCTTCAGCAAGCGTCACGGCACACAAAAGCCTGACCATATTGGAGATGCATGGACACGCCCGCGCACGGCACTGCGGACCACCCCATCCCTCCAAGCGATACGCTGGCCGCCATGCCCAGTGACGCCTTTATCGCAGCTTGGCGGACCCTCACCGGCGAACCGCCCGCCATCATGCTGAGCTCACGCGCCGCAATGATAGCCTTGCTGGTTTCCAGCATGCCGATCGCCCCGCTTCGGCCGGCAATCCCGGTCTGGAACGGTGACGGAGCTGGTGTCGGCACGACACGGTAACCGCCGCCCGCCATCCTGACATCGAGCCACGTCGCGTATCGGCTCGGCTCACGCTGGAGAGATCGGACGCTCCCCTGCCCCGTGATCAGATCGGGGCGGGGCCGCGCGCAATCTGCGGTGCGAGAAGCCTACTCCGACTTTCGGTGTCCGCGCCCGTGCTGCTCCTTTTCGGAGCCGGCCGCAGCTGCAGCCTCCTTCTCGGCCTTGCCCACCGTCGCTGAGCTCGTCGCCGCGTCGCTGGTTCCACCTGCCGGTGCATTCGATGCAGCCGACTTGGGATGCCCCTTCCCCTCGGTCGGTGTCTCAGCCTTCCCACCCTCGTGAACCTCGGGGTGGCCTGCGCCGGCCTTTGCGCTCCCGGCCTCTTGGACCTCGGCGGCCTTCTGTTCCTGAGCGCTCATCGTGCTGTGGCGCTGGCCGTCGCCGTGCTGCCCCTTGGCTGGGTTCGACATCGTGCTCTCCTCCATCGTGGTCATGCGGCAACTGCGTGCGCCGCTGACGGTTCGGAGGAAAAGACAGTGTGCGACGAAAAGCCGAGCGCTGACGAGCAGGGAAGCGGCAGCGGTACTCGCCAAGACGCATGCCCGTACGGCTGATCCGTACCTGAACGACCCGTCATCTCGGCGCCGGTCGAGCACCTGAACAGGGAGCGGCCAACGCCTCCGATCTCCGTCGCCTGTTAATGCCCTCGCGGTAGCCCAGCTGGGATGACCGATCGCCCAGCCCTGACCGACGTCTCGGCCACCGTCGCCTCTTGGCGCGACCAGATCGAGCGCCCATCCGAGCACGCATTCCCCTGACTGAAACAGAGAGGGCCCCGCAGCATCTCTGCCCGGGGCCTCATTGGTCTAGAACGTGGCGTCGAGGTTACGGGCAGCTATGCCGGCGGCCATCGTTGCCGAGGTAGGTGCCAGTGCGCTGATCGTATGAGCGGAAGCGTTGGATGCAGTAGCTGACGGAGCCTTCCGACGAAGTTGCGTCCGTGTCGGCGTCTGTTCCGTAGCCCGCTGGGGCGTAGCCAGATCCATAGCCGGCGGGCGCATAGCCATACCCTGCCGGTCCGTAATCGCCGCCATAGTAGTCGTCCCCGAAGGCCCCGTAGCCGTAGCCGAGACCCGCGCCCGCAAGCCCCAGGCCCACGCCAAGACCCAGGCCGCCGTAACCGTAGCCTCGGCCGTAACCGTAGCCGCGCTGAAAGCCCCGTCCGGCAAATCCGCGATTTCCGACGAGACCGGCGCCACGGAGGCCCGGGTTACTCAGGACACCGCGGTTGGCGAATCCAGCCCCGGTGGCACCAACGCCACCGAAGCGCGCACCACCAACGCCCAGGCCGCCACCGAATCCGCGGCCGGCCAGGCCGTTACCGACTCCGCCGCCGGCCAGAGCATTGCCGTTGACCGCGCCACCACGGAATCCCCCCCCTGCAAAACCACCGCTACGGACGCCGCCCCCGTGAAAACCGCCCCCAAATCCACCGCCCCGGAAGCCGCCCCCGCCGAAGCCTCGGGCATCGGCTGTGGCCGGGAGCAGGGCCAGAGCGCCAACGATCGTCGCAGCCGTCAGAATGGTACGGTTCATTGTGTCCCACCGATATCAAATGAGGAGCGTCTGACTGGACAACACGACGGTGACAAAGTTGGTCCCAGCGAAATCTGTCCGAATAGCCGCGGGTTACTCGCCGCTGAAGCCGCGGCCGGCACCTAATGCGGTCGTTGACTCGCGCTGCCACTCCGCCGCGTTCTCGGGCGCGGGCTGCTGCTTCGTAGCATTCAGCACAGCGCGCCAGGCGATGGCGGACTCATGCAGGTGCAATGCGGTCACGTGACCGGGGCGCTCGTCAGCCCCCCTGCAGGCTCTCCGCGAAATCCTCCGGGATCTCGCCCCACTGGCCGAGGATCGTGACGCCCTCCAGCTCGCCGGTCTCGTCGTCGGCCACCACCTTCAGCGCCGCCGCGCCGGGCATCCGCTTGGCCAGGTTTTCCGCCTTCTTCAGCGCGCCGCTCTCCGTCTGCGCCGGCTCCTGCCGGGCCGGCCGCAGCCGCTTCCGGTGCAGCTCGAACGGCTGCACCACGAACGCCGTCTTCATCACCATGCCGCCGCTCACGCCCGCTGGCCGTCCACCCGCACGGCGGTGAACGCGCGAAACAGCACCGGCCGGCCTGCGGCATCGCGTACGTCCACGGTCCACACGGTCCAGTCCTGGCAGCCGACCCCCGTCATCAGACCCAGCGCCACCCGGTCCGCGTGCTGCCGGACCTCGCGGATGCTCGACAGCCATCGCCCCTGCAGATCGAACACGGCGTCACCGCCACCCAGGCAGTGGAAGCGGTAAAGCCTCCGCGGCATTGGCGTTTTCCCGACCTCTCCACAGCCGCCCACCGCAATCGCCGCGCGATCCGAAACAGCCATTGAACCACGCCTCGCCGTCCGCTTTGTTCCCTATGTGTTCTAGTCGAGGTTGAGAGCCGGATGCACGCCCAACGGCACGATTCGCTTGTGGAGATCCACCCGTCCGAGGCCGAGGGCATCGCCGCGGCTTATCTCCGCGCCGCCGACGGCGATGCCCGGGCGGCGCTGGTTCAGGCGATCACGGATGCGCTCACCGATCTCGACGCGGCCGAGCTACGCCTCGTGAAGCAGCGCCGGCTGATTTCACGCGGGTACGCGTATTGTCTCACCGGGGCGGCCTGAGGCGCATGCCGACCCATCGCATCGACGAGTTGCTTGTCGGCAGCCACGACGCCGTCCGCGTGCCCCTGATTGGCCAAGCGCTCTGCGCCGGATTCCCGTCCCCTGCCGACGACTTCCTGGAGGGGGCCCTCGAACTGCCGCGCTGGCTCGTGCCGAACCCGCCGGCGACGTTCCTGTGGCGCATCTCCGGCACGTCGATGGAGGGCGCCGGCATCCACGACCGCGACCTCGCCTGCGTCGACCGCAGCCTCAAACCCGCCCATGGCAGCATCGTCGTGGCGGCGATCGACGGCCAGATGTCGTGCAAGCGCCTCGTGATCGCGGGCAACGTCGCCCGGCTCGCCTTCTGCAACCCGGATCTGCCGGCCTTCGCGGTCGAGGAACTCGGCGAGGGCGTGATCTGGGGCGTGGTGCGTTTCTCGATCCGCTGGCACGTCGCCCGCGGGCAGATGTCGTGAGCACGCCCGACGCCCGCCGGCGCGACCGGATCGGCGGCGGCCGCGCCGTGGCGCTGCCGCCCCGTCGCCGGATATGCGACGATGCCAATGGGCTGGTCGGTAGATTACACCAGCAAATTGGACTGTATTATCGTGTCATATGATATAGATCGTAGGGCTCACATTATAAACACTTATCCCCGAAGCGGGAGCGTCGCACGTTGTTATTTCCAGGTTTCTACCGCTTGTGCCTGGCCCTTGTGGTCGTCGTACAGCATTTCAGTCGGCTCAGCCTCGGCGACGCTGCCGTATGCTTGTTCTTTGTACTGAGCGGCTATTGGATTTACGTGATGTGGGAAAAACAGTACTCCCATACACGAAATAGATATTTCACATTCCTGACATCAAGATTCTTGCGTATCGTACCGACCTTCCTGCTGTGTTCGGCCATCACGTTCGCGCTGTATCCCCGTCTGATTCCCACCGAATTCGCAGCGATCGCATCCAGTCTGTTTGTGGTCGGGTACAGAAATCTGCCGCAACTGCCGATCGTTCCGGCCTGGTCGCTCGACATCGAACTTCAATTTTATATTCTGTTCCCGCTTCTCTATCTGCTCTTCCACAAAGTCGATCGCCGCGTGGCAGTCGGCGCTCTCATTTGCTGGTCGGCGATCTCGGTCGCAATTCTATATTTTAGGAGCGGCGCCGTGATGACGGAACCGCTTCCGCAGATTCTGGTCCTGTTCATGATCGGCGCTGCTGCGGCCCGGTGGCGATGGGTGCCGCCACGGGCCCCGACCCTGGCTTCGGCCGGAATCACCGTCGCAATGCTGGGCCTGGGCCTGAGCGTTCCTGCGTTGCGCGATATGATGCTCGGTGGAAGCAATGCGGGCGTCAATTTTGTCTACAATCCAGTCTTCAACTTAGTTCTTGCCTTGGCGGCGGTTCCGCTCGCGCTATCCACAGTCCACGTAAAGTCGGGCAGGCTGGACAGGGCGCTCGGTGATTTGTCCTACATCGTGTATCTGATGCACTGGCCGGCATTCATCTTCGTCCACAACAACTTCGGCGAACTTCCGCCGCTGCAGCGGCTACCCTACGCCCTCCTGGCGCTCGGCGTGGTCTTCATCGTCAGCGTCGCCGTCTGGATGCTGTGGGACCGGCCGATCAACCGGGCGCGTCACGCCTGGGTTCGCGGCCGCATGAGGCTGGGCCCCGTGAATCGGGGGATCGAACAGCCGGCGGCGTGAGGAGAACGCCGTAGCGGGTCGAAGATGTGAGCCGATCCGCTGGCGATGACCGCTTCAATCTTTGCGGTAGAAGCGCGATGAACAGGCGATGTCACGCCGATTCGGTTATGATTCCGAAACAGACACCCTGTTCATCGCCCTCGTGGATGAGCTCGCGACGGGTCGGTTTCCGGCTGCGATCATGGCGGCGACTTACTGCGGTGTTGCGAGCTTCGTCGCGTTCAGAGTCCAGTCTTCAGTCTTGTGGGTCATCGCCGGAACCGGCACGCTGATCGGCGCGTCGAAGTGTCTGCTCAAACGTCGTCATCAGTGCGCCCTGCAGGACCGCCCGTGGGACCGCCAGCGCGCCGCCTGGTGGGAGGGGGCGAACGCCGTGTTCACCTGGGGGTTCGCGGTGTTGATCGGCTGCGTCGCAGCGTGCGGTTTCCTCGCCGTCGACCCCGCCCTCCCTGTCCTCGTGACCGGGCTCGTGTTCGGCTACTGTTCGGGGACGGTGACACGCA
Source organism: Methylobacterium sp. GC_Met_3 (assembly GCF_026540775.1). NCBI lineage: Bacteria > Pseudomonadati > Pseudomonadota > Alphaproteobacteria > Hyphomicrobiales > Methylobacteriaceae > Methylobacterium > Methylobacterium sp. GC_Met_3. The sequence continues at coordinate 88,047 of NZ_JALNUL010000014.1, read as the reverse complement.
TTGCGTTCAGGCCCCGCATCGCGGGGATCGCCATCTGCATCGCGACCGTGCCCGCCATCCTGGCACTGGCTTCCCGGGGCGATTCGAACAGCATCCCGATCACGACGGTATTCACCGTCTTCCTGTGCGGTGGGCTCGAAACGATCCGGTACCTTTATCTGAACACGCGGCGCCAGATTATCCTGCGTTACGATATGGCGACGCTGGCGAAGAACGACCCGCTGACGCGTCTGCTGAACCGCCTGGGCCTGCGCGAGGCGTACCGTGGCGTGCTTGCCGAGGCACGCGGGAACGCGATCGCCGTGCATTGCCTGGATCTGGATGGCCTCAAGCCGGTCAACGACCAGTACGGACAGGCGGCCGGCGATGAGCTGCTCCAGGTGATCGCGGATCGGCTGCGGGCCGTCGCGCATGGCAAGGCGGCGGTCGCCCGGGTCGGCCGCGACGAGTTCGTGATCGTTCAGGGGCCGATCCTGAAGCCGGATGAAGCCGCGCATCTCGCCGAGCGCATCGACCACACGATCGCGGAACCGTACCAGATCCAGGGACGGGAGGTCCGCGTCGAAACCAGCATTGGTTTTGCAACCGCACCGCCGGGCTCGCTCGAACTCGATCCGCTCATGGCTGCAGCCGATACCGCGCCGTACCGCGCCAAGGCGAGCAAGCGCGACGCGACGATTCGGCGAGCGGCCTTACCGGGGGGCCTCGTCCTTCCGGGCATGAGCGCGAAGCCAGCAACCTGAGCCGGCCCTGCACGGGTCGTGCGACGGCACCGCCCCTGGATCACGCCTCGCCGGCTTACAGCATGAGACCGCGGAAAAGCGATTGGATGATGCGCCTCGACCAGAAGCTGGGGCCGATGCGCAACCTGCTTGGCGTTGTCAGCAAGCGCCGATTTTAGCGCTCTGCTGCTTCTTCAGGCCGCTCTGTGCGGCCGACTCATCGAGCTTGGCATTCGCACGGCCGCTGGTGTTTCTGTCCGCTTCTGGAGGGGTTTCGGCCTCGGTTCGCCCACCTGCCATTGTTCGCCGGCTCGCGCGCGGCGGGCGCGACCGTGTTCGATCGATGCCGGTTGGGTCCTCGAGGCCGGCAGGATTTGCCGCGCTGCCAATTCTGCCGCCCTGATGGTCGGATACAAGCTTGAAAGTAAAAGCAAATTTTTGGAACGCCATATGCCTGACTGAATCGCAGCAACGGTTCGAGGGCTGAGCATGTCGGTGAACGCGGTATCGGGAACGTCTCTGAGGCACGACCTCGTCAGCGCCCTGCGGCAAGCGCGTGCGGCCGGCATCCAGCCGATCGACGCGAGCGGCTACAGCACGGCAAGTCAGGACACCGGCAGCACACAGGGTACCGGCTCCGGCACCACCGCGCCGACGAGCAGCGCCGCCACGAGCCCGGCTCTGTCCAGCGACCTGATGGCGTCGCTCCTCCAGCTGCAATCCGACTTTAGCCAGATGGGCTTGCAGACCGGCGTGACGGCAGGGTCGGACGCGGACAACGCGACGTCGGCATCCGGCGCCACGGATGTGGGCGAGGCCGCGACGAGCTCGGTCCCGGTCCATCATCATCACGGACACCATGCCTCTGCGCCCGAGCCGAACGCCGCCGGGCAGGCCGGATCGTCGACCACCCCGACGGACCTGTCTGCGGACACCCCTGCTGCCGCGGGCGGATCCTCGACCGCCGGCGACACGGGTGACGGGCTGCAATCGCTCCTGCAGCACGTCACGAAGGCGATCGCCGCCTACGCCATGGGCGGCCCCGTCGGCATCGCGGCTGCTGCACTGACGAGCTCGAAGGCTTGAAACATTTTTTTGGGTTGAAGCAGCCTGGAGGGACGCGCCCGTCCCTGGCATGATCGGCGCGATCGGAGGCCGTCATGTCGCTTACTGTGCCCGTTATCCTCGGCAGCGTTCGCAGCGATCGCATTGGCATCCGGGCGGCGCGTTACTTGATCGCACAGCTCGAAGCGCGCGGTCATGAAGCCCCCTTTGTCGATCCGGCCGAGCTGAAGCTTCCGCTCCTCGACCGGATGTACAAGGAATACCCACCCGGTACCGCACCGGATGAGCTGGAACGACTCGCCACACTTTACCGGCGATCGGACGCCTTCTTGGTGGTGACGGCCGAGTACAACCACGGTGTACCGCCGGCACTCTCGAACACGCTCGATCACTTCCTCGAGGAGTATTACTGGCGGCCGTCGGCAATCTGCTGCTACTCTGCCGGGGCGTTCGGCGGCGTCCGCGCAGCCATGCCGCTGCGGGCCATGCTGGCCGAGATGGGCATGCCGAGCATCCCCTCCCTGCTGCCCATTCCCCGGTTGCAGAATGCCATCACGGAGGCGGGGACCCCCACCGAACCGCGGCTCGAAGCCTCAGCAGGGCGCTTTCTCGACGAGCTGACCTGGTACGCGGAGGCGCTCGGCGCACAGCGCCAGCGCGGAACGCCGTATTGACGACGCGCACGTCGGCACCGCCCGCGCGACACGCTGCTCCGGTCAACGGCTCATCGAATCGCGGCGGGTGCAGCCTCGAAGACACCGCGCGACGCCAAGTTATGCTCCAACGACCGAGCCGGTTTCGCTGTTGCAAAAAGGTGGCTGCATGGGCAGCCAAGGTATGACAACTTAACCGTGCTCCCGGAACCCGGATAGACTCCGATGAAGATCGATGAACGGGCGCTCCTGCAGGAGCGCGTGCGGACGCTTGTCTTGCGTCATGCCCTTCAAGCTGTCCTCGAACGCCTTGCTGCTGCGACACGCGGGGCTGGGCAGGACGTGGAAGCCGAGTTGCTGAACCTGGAACAATCCCTGGTCGCGACCGCACGCGGCCTCGCCGATCGCGCCAGTGCGCAGAAGCTGGCGGTTCTCGTCGCCGTCGAGGATGCCACGGCGACGATCCGGGCCGCCTTCGACACCGCGCACGACCGTTTGGACCTGCTCGCCCCGCCCACGCTCGCCCTGGTGGAGACGCCGGCTGCGGTCGCTGCCTAGAGCCGGGCGCGATCGCGATGCCATCCGGCCTCGCTCTCACCTTCGGCCGTAACATGCCGTCGTGCGCGCAACCGGCCCTCACGCGGACGGAGAGCGCCTGGGCTGGGTCAGTGGCCGTGCGATCGAGCTTCGGATATCGCCACCCCGGGACTCGCAGCCGGTTTGGATATCCGAAGCGTCGCGAGGCGTGCTGAGAGCCGAATCAACGCGGCGAGCCCCAGCATGAGGAACGCATCTCCGACCGTGAGGACGACGCGTTCGAGCCCATCCGTCTTTATGATGTGATCCGGCACCTCGACACACTGGACGAAAATCTCGGCGATGAGGCCGAGCACCAGCAACGATAGGCCGGCGTCGTGGCACACAGTATCGATGCCCGGATCGTGTGCGGATTCATTGTGCGTTCCGCCCCCGAGAAGCCGGCTCATGCCGTTGCGCTCTTCGAGCACCACGCCCCAGCCGATCAGGACGACGCCCAGCCTCTCGATCAGATGACCAGCTTCCTGGATCGCACCCTGAACGAGATATCCGGCACACCAGAGCAGCGATGCGATCTCCCAGATGGCCAATGTGAGCGGCAGCGCGATGATCGCATTGAATACAATGATCGACCAGCGATTGAGCAATAAGTGAGATAAAATAGTTAGATCTACGGATTATTTGCAGGTAGTGAATTAAAGCGCGCAGAAATTTTCAAGCAACATTAAGCGTTCAGCAAATGCAACGCAAGTTCATCTGCCATCTTCTGATCATACGAAAGCGTCTGGATCGGCATCGCCGATCAGCGCACCGCAGAAGTGCTGCGATCAATCAATCCAAGATCTTCACGCTCGAAGCAGAAGACATCTTGAGACCAGTACAGAATGCGAAGCCGTCTGCGCGTAGCCATTGAAGGCAACGGAGACTGCCCGACCCGAGGCAACACGGAGAACCGGGTTTCGGACGGAGCGAACAGGCTTGAAGACTGCGGCTCACCAACCGTCGCGGCACTGCGCGTTCCGGTCATGCCGACCTAACGCGCAGCGCAGATTGATGGGCGCGGCTCACTGCTTCGCGCGGTTGATGATTGTCCAGAGCGCCCGAGCCACCGGCTCGGTTACGGTGCGACGGTACTTGCGGTGAACCAGCTGGCCGTTGTGGAAGACGTCCTGCTCGACGTAGAGCCTCTCCCCATCCCAGCGGACGATATTGTCGGACTCGATCGTCTCTTCGACGCCGAGATCGCCTCGTACGATCGAACTACCGGCCTGGTTCAGCATACGCGCGTCCTCGTTCACGCAGTCGGTTCGCTGGAAAGCGCGTCGTTTCCGCCCGTGCCGCGTCCCATGCCGCATATGCGGACGGCTCCCCAGTCCGTCAGCATAGGAGGGCGCAGCCGCACACGCCAGGGATGCCGTCGACGCAAACGGTCAGCCGTAACAAAGACCTGACGTGTCGATGTCGCTGCGCGCCTCGCCGCCATCGATGTGCGCTATTGCACCGCGGACGCGAAGCGACCGTGCGATGTTCTCTCAGCACGCCGGAGCTGCATGCAGGACATGTCAGCGAGACCTCTCCCCGGGCCAGCGCGTGCGTCACGGAGGCGCTGATGTTGATCCGCCCGTTCCGCTTCGTTGCCCCGGTCCTTGCCGCCCTCGGTCTGATCGGACTGCGTCTGCTCAGCCCGATCATCGGACCGACGACACCTTCGTCACCCGACGCTGTCGAGGGCGGAGGCGTGGTGTTCCGCCACTATCTCTAACGATCAACCACGCCGGTTCAGGACGGCTCCGGGCACGGCACAGGCCGGCTGCGCCGAGGGCCCCAGGACGATATCGCCCTGCTGTGGATTGTTCACGGTGAAGGGTGCGGTACCCTGCAGGCCGATGAAACCGCGTCCCAGCTGCGGGACGAACAGATCACCACCGAACCTCACGAAGCAGCGGTCGAGCACCGCCTCGTAGTCGAAGGTCTGCTGTTCGACCGGCGCCCCACCGGCCTGCGGGATGCCGCAATAGGCCGCGAGATCGATCTGGCCGGGCCGCGCGAGCCGCATCGCCACGGATTGCCCCGGGAGAAGCACCGCGGGCGGGCCGCCATCCTGACGCGCCACCAGAACCAGGCTCGATCGGTTGTAGACCCGACGCAGGCAATCCGCCGAAGCGGATGAGGGAACCGCGGCTAAACCCGCGAGGGCGAACCCGATGCCGGCCCAGGCGCACCAAACACGCTTCGTCACCGCAAATCCTCCGCCGGACGACCATTCGACCCGTATTGGCCGCGTTCGATTTGAACCGCGGCCCACATGACCGCGCAAGACGAACGCCGCAACACCGCGAGCGTTCATCCGCGCAGCGTCGATATGATCGATGGCGGTGTAAAAACCGTACTCAGCGCCGCTCGTAGAGCAAACGGGCGCGAATCGTGCCCGGGATGGCCCGGATCTCCGTCAGCAACACCTCGGCATCCGCATCGGTGGCATCGGTCTCGAGGACCACGTAACCGACCTCGCCATCCGTCTGGTAGAACTGCGCCGCGATGTTGACGTGTCCGCGGGAGAACACGTCGTTCAGCCGGCCCAGCATGCCGGGCAGGTTGCGCTGGACGTGGATGAAGCGCGTGCCGGTCGGCCGGGCGGGAAGCTGCACCTGCGGGAAGTTCACGGCGCCGACCGTCGAACCGATATCCGAATAATCGATCAGCTTGCGCGCCACCTCGGAGCCGATGCGCTCCTGGGCTTCCTCGGTCGAGCCGCCGATATGCGGAGTCAGGATCACGTTCTCGATCCCCTGGAGCGGGCTCACGAACGCCTCGGCGTTGGACCCGGGCTCCACCGGGAAGACGTCGATCGCCGCACCCTTGAGATGACCGTCGCGCAGGGCCGCCGCGACCGCGTTGAGGTCGACCACGGTGCCGCGGGCGTTGTTGATCAGGATCGCGCCGGGCTTCATCGCCCGGATCTCGGCCTCGCCGATCATGTTGGCGGTGGCCTCGGTCTCCGGCACGTGCAGCGAGACCACGTCGCTCTGGGCGAGGAGGTCGTGAAGCGTCTTGGTCGGCTCGGTGTTGCCGTGGCGCAGCTTGTCGGTGTGGTCGTAGAACAGGACACGCATGCCCATGGCCTCGGCGAGCGTCGAGAGCTGCGTGCCGATGTTGCCGTAGCCGACGATGCCGAGGGTCTTGCCGCGGACCTCCAGGGAGCCGACCGCCGACTTGTCCCAACGGCCCGCATGAGCGCCGACCGAGCGCGGCACGATCCGACGGAGCAGCATCACGATCTCGCCGATCGTGAGTTCGGCCACCGAACGGGTGTTCGAGAAGGGCGCGTTGAACACCGGGACGCCGCGATGGCGCGCCGCGTCCAGATCCACCTGATTCGTGCCGACCGAGAAGCAGCCCACCGCCAGCAGCCGGTCCGCCGCCTCGAACGCCGCCGCGTCGAGCTGCGTACGTGAGCGGATGCCCAGCATGTGCACGCCCTGAAGCGCCTCGTGCAGGGCCTCGCGGTCCAACGCCTTCGGCAGCCGGATCAGATTGGTGTAGCCGGCAGCGCGCATGAGCGCGACGGCGCTGTCGTTGATACCTTCGAGCAGAAGGATCCGGATCTTGTCCTTGGGCAGGGAGAGCTTTTCGGGTGTCATCGCGATCGATCGTTCGGCAATGGGCGATGGCAACGGGACGGCCGCCAGCCCTGATGGCTGCTCCGCACGGATACGAGTCCGTCCAGTGCGATGCAACAAGCCCGGTAGCCAATCAGCAGTGCCGGAGCGGACCGTGTCAGTCCCCGACATGCCGAAGTCCTCGACCCGCTGCATCGGCGGCGTGCCGAACATTCCCGCAGTCCGGCGGCCGAAACAGCATGCCAGGGCGGAACCAGGCGAAGCCTCAAGCTTTCTAGAGCCTTATACTGTCTTATCCTGCCCTGCCCGGCGTCATGCCGACGTCCAATACGGTCTACGCGAATGCATATCCGCACCGGCTTCACGATCGGTTTCGACACGTTCGGCCCGACGCCGATGAACCTGCTCCTGCATGTGCATCCGGAGCGCCGCCCCGACCTGGTCACCCCGGAGGTGATCACCTTCGACCCGCCGGTGCCGGCCCACCAGCATGTCGACGCGTTCGGGAACGTGTCCACCCGGATCGTCGCCCCGGGCGGCCGGATCACGATGACGGCGGATTTCACGATCGCCGATACGGGCGAGCCGGATGTGGTGGAGCCTGAGGCGCGGCAGATCTTGGTACAGGACCTGCCGGACGCCGTGCTGATGTTCCTGCTGGGATCGCGCTACTGCGACACCGACAAGCTATTCCAGACCGCGTGGTCGCTGTTCGGCAACACGCCTGAGGGCTGGGCCCGCGTCCAGGCGATCGTCGACTACACCCACGAGCACCTGCGCTTTGATTACCAGCGCGCCGATGCCACCCGTACCGCCCATGACGGCTTCATGCAGCGCGAAGGCGTCTGCCGCGACTTCGCCCATCTGGCGATCACCCTGTGCCGGTGCATGAACATCCCGGCCCGCTATGCCACCGGCTATCTCGGCGACATCGGCGTGCCCATCGACCCCGCACCGATGGATTTCTCCGCGTGGTTCGAGGTCTATCTCGATGGGTCGTCCGGGCCGCGTTGGTACACGTTCGACGCCCGCCACAACCGCCCCCGCATCGGCCGCATCGTCATGGCCCGCGGGCGCGATGCGACTGACTGCGCCCTGACCACGAGCTTCGGTGCAGCGATCCTGGCCCGGTTCGACGTCCATACCGACGAGGTCCTCGCGACGCCGGAGTCCCTGGCCCAGGCAGCCTGAAGGCGCCTGGCGCTCCGCGTCAGACCAATTCGGCCGGCTCGCGTGCGGGCGTGCGATATCCGGTTTGGTGCAGGAACGTCGGGTCGAACTCGGCGACCACGGCCAACTCGTCCCAATCCTGGATCGTGAGGACGCCTCCGCTCAGGGTGACGAGACCGCGTGTGCGCAGCGTCCGCAGAACCCGGTTCAGGTGAACGCTGGTCAATCCGAGGGCATCAGCCAGCTCCGCCTGTTTGGGCGCCAGGGGACAGCTCAAGCCGCTCGTGAGCCCCATCGCTCGCTGGCGCAGGTACAGTTCGCAGAACAGGTGGGCCACGCGGCCGAGGGCCTGCCGCCGACCGAGGCTGGTAATCCGCTCCCGGTAGTGGGCGCCGTCGATCAGGGTGTCGCGCCAGAAGATACCGATGAGATTCGGATGGTGCCGGAAGACGCGATGGAGCTCGTCGTGGGTGACGAACGCGATCGTACAGGCTGTCAGTGTCGCCAGGTGGTGGTCCATCCGATGCAGGTGCAGGCTCTGCAAATCGGGCATGTCCCCGGCAATGTAGAACGAGAGGATCTGCCGTTCGCCCTCCGACAACGCGGCGTAGCGCGACACCCAGCCCTGGAGCACGAGACAGCACTGGCCCGGTCGCTCGCCGAAGCGGACGATGTCATGGCGCGCCGGCAGAGCCCGCACTGTGTGCGACAAGCCCAGGATTGCGGCGCGGTCCGAATCGGTCAGCTCAGCGCAGCTGTCGAGCTTTCGCGCCAGAAGCTCCATCGGCATCGTGTAGGTTATCGGCATCGGGCGGTCAGGCCTCGAACAGTTCGATTACGAGACGCCGCGCGGATCGACCTCCCGTAGAGGGCAGTGCGGGCCGGACATCGCCGACACTCCGAAGCATGCGCTGCCGCCTCCGTGTAGGCCGTTGTCCAAACGCAACCGGCAACGACCCGCCCGTGGCCGCCAATGAATTCGACACGGTTTTCCGTCGGCCGGCAGAGGTACCGCGGTCCCGTCCCGGCGGGCAAGCCTGGGACGCCGCTGCGGTCGCACCATGCCATCCAAGGCATCACCGGGTTCGGTTGTACTCTTGACGGTGTTGCTGTATGGCACGCGGGTCTTACCGGACCCGCTCTCGCGCGCTCGTCTTTTCGGCGCGCACGCCGAGCCGCCGGATAGACCGCCCTCGTCATCCGTATTGACGCGTCGGCAAGCCGATCCCTTTGGGACCGGTCGCCTCTCCCGGGAAATGCAGGGAGGGGCCGCGGCGGACAGGGGTGCGTGCAACGCGAGCCGCCGGCGCAACGGGCCTCCGAGGGAGGCCGTTCAGGAGATGGAATGACCGCAGGTACCGCTCTGGGGCATAGCCCGAGCCGCGACGATTTCGCCGCACTTCTCGAGGAGAGCTTCCTCGAACACGAGATCACCGAAGGGTCCGTCGTCAAGGGTCGCGTCGTCGCGATCGAGAAGGACGTGGCCGTCATCGACATCGGCGCCAAGACGGAAGGCCGTGTCGCTCTCAAGGAATTCACCGGCCCCGGCCGGGAAGGCGAGCTGAAGGTCGGCGACGAGGTCGAGGTCTACGTCGACCGGATCGAGAACGCGCTCGGCGAGGCCGTCATCTCGCGCGACAAGGCGCGCCGCGAGGAGAGCTGGGTCAAGCTCGAGAAGTCGTTCGAGAACAACGACCGCGTCACCGGCACGATCTTCAATCAGGTCAAGGGCGGCTACACGGTCGACCTCGACGGCGCCGTGGCGTTCCTGCCGCGCTCGCAGGTCGATATCCGCCCGGTCCGCGACGTCACCCCGCTGCTCGGCACCCCGCAGCCGTTCCAAATCCTCAAGATGGATCGCCGCCGCGGCAACATCGTCGTGTCGCGCCGGACCGTGCTCGAGGAGAGCCGCGCCGAGCAGCGCTCCGAGCTGGTGGCCAACCTTGAGGAAGGTCAGGTCATCGACGGCGTCGTCAAGAACATCACCGAGTACGGCGCCTTCGTCGATCTCGGCGGCATCGACGGCCTGCTGCACGTCACCGACATGGCGTGGCGCCGCGTGAACCACCCGTCCGAGGTCGTCACCATCGGCCAGACGGTCAAGGTCAAAATCATCAAGATCAACCACGAGACGCACCGCATCTCGCTCGGCATCAAGCAGCTGCTCGCCGATCCGTGGGAGGGCATCGCCGCCCGCTATCCGGAGGGCGCCAAGCTCAAGGGCCGCGTGACCAACATCACCGATTACGGCGCCTTCGTGGAGCTGGAGCCGGGGATCGAGGGCCTGATCCACGTCTCCGAGATGAGCTGGACCAAGAAGAACGTCCATCCGGGCAAGATCGTCTCCACCTCCCAGGAGGTCGAGGTCCAGATCCTGGAAGTCGATCCGGTCAAGCGCCGCATCTCGCTCGGCCTCAAGCAGACCCTGCAGAACCCCTGGGAGGGCTTCGCCGAGAAGCACCCGGTCGGCTCCGAGGTCGAGGGCGAGGTCAAGAACAAGACCGAGTTCGGCCTGTTCATCGGCCTCGAGGGCGATGTCGACGGCATGGTCCACCTGTCGGATCTCGACTGGAACCGTCCCGGCGAGCAGGTCATCGAGGAGTTCAAGAAGGGCGACATGGTCCGCGCCCAGGTCCTCGACGTCGACGTCGAGAAGGAGCGGATCTCGCTGGGCGTGAAGCAGCTCGGCGGTGACCCCTTCGCCGAGGCCGGCGAGATCAAGAAGGGTCAGATCGTCACCTGCGAAGTCACCGAGGTGAAGGATTCGGGCGTCGAGGCGAAGATCGTCGACACCGATATGACCACCTTCGTCCGCCGGGCCGAGCTCGCCCGCGATCGTGGCGATCAGCGCCCCGAGCGCTTCGCCACCGGCGAGAAGTTCGACGCCCGCGTCGTGCAGTTCGACCGGAAGGCTCGCCGCGTGCAGGTCTCGATCAAGGCCCTCGAGGTCGCCGAGGAGAAGGAGGCCATGGCCCAGTTCGGCTCCGCCGATTCGGGTGCCTCGCTCGGCGACATCCTCGGTGCCGCGTTCAACAAGAAGCGCACCGACGAGGATTGAGCAGCTAAAGCCTGCCGCCCGGCCTGTTCGGGCGGCAGATCCAAGATCTTGAACCCGCGTGGGACCGCGTCCTGCGCGGGTTTTTTGTGCGCGCCGGCGTATCGCGCCAGATTCTCTGCGATCTGTTTGCCGAGCGGCAACCGGTTGCGTCAGCCATGGCGACCCGTACCGAAACGCTATTCGGCACCGTCAGTCCCAGCTCGATCTTCAGCACCACTTCGACCTGCCGTCTGCGGGTGCAGATGGCCGAGTAACAGGTCGGTATCAGCACCTGCGAGGCAGCCTGCGACCGCTCCGCCTTCACGGTTGGCCAGTGGCACCGCAATTTCTTCGCGCGCCCCGTATCCATGCTCGCGGTAAATGCTTAGAACACCGGCCTCACCCGGTTTGGATCGGGTGAGGCGAACGAAACCAAGGACTTGCCCGGCGCGGGGCGTGGCTCCCGCACCCCGTCGAGGGGCCGGCCCGGGGGCTTCAGGGAAGGCACAGCATGGCAGCCGACGCCGAACTGCTGATTGACCGGCGGCGCCTTCGCCGCAGGTTGTCCCTCTGGCGTGTGCTCGGCATCGGCGGCCTGATCGTGGCGGTCGGCGCCCTCGGTTACCGCGTCCGTACCGGCGCTGAAGGAGGTTTCGCCGTCCAGCCCCAGATCGCCCGCATCTCGGTCTCCGGCTTCATCGCCGGCAGCGAGGCCACCGCCAAGCTGATGAAGCGGGTCGGCGACGCCGATGCGGTGAAGGCCGTCATCGTCTCGATCAATTCGCCCGGCGGCACGACGACGGGCTCGGAGGAGATCTTCCGCAACCTTCGGGCGCTCGCCGCCAAGAAGCCGATCGTCGCCTTCGTGGACGGCACAGCCGCGTCCGGCGCCTACATCACCGCCATCGCGGCCGACCACATCGTCGCGCGGGAGACCAGCCTCGTCGGTTCGATCGGCGTGCTGTTCCAGTACCCGGATGTGTCGGGCCTTCTCGACAAGGTCGGCGTCAAGGTCGAGTCGGTGAAGTCGTCGCCGCTCAAGGCCGAGCCGTCGGGTTTCACGCCGACATCGCCGGAGGCGCGCGCCGCCCTGGCGGCCGTGGTAGGTGATACCTACGCGTGGTTCAAAGGTCTCGTCGCCGAACGGCGGGGCATGGATGCCGATCAGGTGAAGACCGTCTCCGACGGTCGGGTGTTCAGTGGCCGCCAGAGCGTGCCCCTGAAGCTCGTGGACGAACTCGGCAGCGAGCGTCAGGCGGTCGCTTGGCTGGAGAGCGCCCGGGGCGTGACGAAGGATCTGCCGGTCAAGGATTGGAAGCCGAAATCGGAGAGCGACTTCTCGCTCTGGTCCGCGGCCGGGATCGGCGCGGATCTGCTCGGCTTCGAGGGCGTGGCGACCCATCTTCGCACGGTCGGCGCGGAGGCGCAGGCCGCCCGTGGCGGGTTGCTCGCCCTCTGGCGCCCCGAACCCTGACCGGTCGTCGACATAGCGCCCGCCCCGATCCCGCGAGAAGACTCAAACGCCATGATCAAGTCGGAGCTCGTCCTCAAGATCGCCGAGCAGAACCCGCATCTCTATCAGCGCGACGTGGAGATCCTGGTCAACGCGATCCTCGACACCATTTCGGATGCGCTGGCCCGCGGCGACCGGGTCGAGCTGCGTGGCTTCGGCGCCTTCTCGGTCAAGCGCCGCGAGGCGCGTCGGGGACGCAACCCACGCACGGGTGCGGCCGTTGCCGTGTCCGAGAAGGCGATCCCCGTGTTCAAGACCGGCAAGGAGATGCGCCAGCGCCTCAACGCGGCCGGTATCGGCGAGACCGCCTCGGCCGCAGAGTAGCAAGGAGCCCTGAGCGCGATGATCCGTTTCCTGAAGAGCCTCGTGCTGTTGCCGATCGCCGCCTTGGTGATCCTGCTGGCGGTGGCCAATCGCGTACCGGTCCGGCTTTCGTTCGATCCGTTCAACGTCGATGCGCCGGTCTTCAGCGTGGATCTGCCGCTCTACGCGATCCTGTTCGGCGCGGTGGCGCTGGGCATCATCGTCGGCGGCATCTTCACCTGGCTCGGCCAGGGCAAGACCCGGGCGCAGGCCCGCTATCACCGCCGGGAGGCCGTGCGCTACGAGCGTGAGGCGACGCGGCTACGCACTTACGCGCCGGAGAGCGAGACGCCGGGCCCCTACACGGTCCCGAATATCGGCCGGGCGGCGTTGCCGGCGCCCCGGTAAGCTCAGCGCGTTCCGCGCACGGCTGCGACGAAAGCGGCGATCCTCTCGGGATCCTTGATACCCAGCGCCGATTCGACGCCGGAGGAGATATCGACGGCGCCGAGCCGCGTCCGTGAGAGGGCTTCGGCGACGTTGTCGGCGTCCAGCCCCCCGGAGAGCATCGTGCCCTGTGGCAGGTCGCGGTCGGCCAGGATCGTCCAGTCGAAGCGCCGGCCGTTGCCGCCGGGCAGCGCCGCATCGGCGGGCGCCTTGGCGTCGAGGAGGATGCGATCGGCCACTTCCGCGTAGGCTGCAAGCGGCGCCAGATCCGCCGGCGTCGCGAGGCCGAGGGCCTTCATCACAGGACGGCGGGTCAGGGCGCGGATCGCCGCGACGCGCTCCGGGCTCTCCCGGCCGTGCAGCTGGATCAGGTCGGGGTCCATCGCCGCAATTGCGTCGGCCAACAGGGTATCGTCCGGATCGACCAGCAGGACCACGCGCTCGGCACGCCCCTTCGCGCGGGACGACAGGGCGGCGGCGCGGGCAAGATCCACGTGGCGCGGACTGCGTGGGAAATGCACGAGGCCGATCCAATCCACCCCGAGCGCCAGGGCGGCGTCGAGGGTGTCCTCGGTGCTGAGCCCGCAGATCTTGATGCGGGCTTGGGGAGCGGTCGCGGAAGCCATGGGCGCCTTATAGCCGATCCGGATGCCGGGAGAGCATGCGCGTGGCGCCGGAGCCCTCAGTACAAGGCAGGCAGGTAGACGTTCGGGATCGGGAAGCCGCTGAAGATGACCTTGCCGTCGACCAGCCGGATCGGCGGCAGATCCTTTAACGGTGCCGCATCGGCCGGCGCGTCCGGCTGGGGGCGACGGCTCAGTCCCAGAAGGCCTCCGACGAGCTGACCCACGAGGGCGCCGCGTTCCGAGCCGAAGCGCTGCCCGACGATGCTACCGACCAACGTATCGATCCCGGCCGCCCGGAGATCGATCTGTCCGGCCGGCCTATGAGCGGCGTCGAGGGCGAGGCTGCCCTTCGCTTGGATGCGCTGCTGGCCTTTGGCCAGGGACAGCCCCGTGATGTCCAGCGTTCCGCCGGCCTGACGCCAGCGTTCCAGTTCCCGCGGCACGGGCCCGGTCTGCAGGATCGTGGCCTGAGACACCGCTGCGTCCAACACGAGGTCGGCCGGATCCTGGGTTCCTGTGAGCGCGTCGAGTTGCGAGACCTCCGCCCGGGTCAGGCGCAGGCTGAGATCCACGGCGCCTTCGGATGTGAAGCGGCCGGGATCGGGCCGGGCGTGCAGTTCCAGATGCTGCCCCGAGACGTCGATCGGTCCGGTGGGCGTGCCCGTCACCGTGACCTTCGGGTCGTCCATAACAACCGAGGCTCGGGTGAATCCATCCGACGCGCCATGAAAGCTGCCCTGAAGGGACCGCCAGGACGCGTCACCCGTCAAGCTACCCTGTTCGACGTGGAACGGACCGGCACTCTCGAACACCACGAGGCGTGGCTGGTAGATCTGCGCCACCGCGGTCGTCGGCCCGAGGCGGAAGCGGCCGTCCGAGCGGTCCAGGGTTACGGTGCTGCAGCGCAGTTCGATGCGGAAGGGGTATCCGGTCAGGGTCCGGTCGGCGCAAGCCCAGTTCCGGCCCGCAGCCGCCTCTCGCGCCATCCAGCCGTCGATTTCGCCGGCTGCCCGTCCGCGGATCCAGAACCACCCGATCGACCAAACCACCACCACGAGGGTGAGGAGGATGTAGGGGAGGAACAGCCCGAGCCGTAAGCGACGCCTGTCGCCGCGCCGAGACGTCTGCGCCGCATGCTCCAGCTGTGTCCGATCCTGCACCATGCGTTCCGCTCCCGCCTCGATCCCCTACAGGGACGTCACGACCCCGCCATGAGGCCACGCAAGGGGCGAAACTGGGGCGACGGCGACCCGGGTCGACGGCGACGCGGATCGTACGGCCTGGAGGGACACATCAGCCCCCGCGATCAGACCTGAGCCGGCTCGACCGTATCCACCTTCAGATCGTCCGCAATCGCCATCCGTTCGGCCTCGCTATCGGCCAGGCGATGCACATGCATCTCGGTGGCGCCGCCGTGGCGGACGCGCTCCAGCCACGTCCGGCGGAGGTGATCCCGGGGGCTCTCCTTGGAGGTGGCGACCGACACCATCTTGGCGATGCCGGTATCGTCGCGGCGCACGGCGATCACCACGGCCTCCGCCATCTCGTCGACATCGAAGCCGCCGGCCGGATGAACCCCGACCACGTAGCGCCGGCCAGAGCGGCCCCGCCAAGCCGAGAGCGGCAGCGCAGGTGCGCCGCGCAGGCCTGCATTGGTCTTGAGGCGTTCTTCGCGCACATCCTGCCTCCGGGTGCGATCGTCCTTCAGGTCGCGAAGCGCGGCCGACCAGGACAGGGCTCTTCTGTTCGCCATTTGTTCCAACCTAGCGCGCGATATCCACAGCCGTCAAGGGCGACGTTCCTATGTCTGGAGATGGGGATGATGCCCGTTATCCACAAGCCGGGAGCACGTGTGGCGGGCGACGCGCAGACGGTTCAGCGGCGTGGCGGGAACGCTGTCGACCCGGCGTCCGGAACCGGATGCGCCGTCGCGTCGAGGCCGTGACGTGCTCCATCGGTCAGAGCGTTTGAGGCCGCCTCCAGGCGGTCCTGGATCAGGACCTGAAATTCCTGCCGGGGCAGTCCGGGGGGAATGGTCGGCAGGAACTCGATGATCGCGGTCCCGGGGCGGCGGACGAGGCTGTTGCGCGACCAGAACAAGCCAGTGTTCAGGGCGACCGGCAGGCAGGGAACCTGCAACGCGATGTAGAGGTGCGACAGGCCCTGCTTGTAGGCGGGCGGCGCCCCCACGGAACGGCGGGTGCCCTCCGGGAAGATGATCAGCCGGCGGCCCTGCCGGATGGCCTCGACGGCGGCGGCGTTCATCAGGCTCATGGCCCGCGTGCCCTTGGAGCGGTCGATCGCCACCATGCCGCTGCGCGACAGGTACCAGCCGATCAGCGGAATGAAGAGCAGCTCACGCTTCAGGATGTAGGCGAAGTTCGGCAGGACCGTGCAGAGCGCCAGGGTCTCGAGCGCCGACTGGTGCTTGGCCGCCACCAGCAGCGGCCCCGGGGGAATGTTGTCCAGTCCGCGGAACTCGACGCGGGTGCCGGCGACCGTCTGCAGCAGCCAGAGGGTGATCCGTCCCCAGAGATGGGCCAGCCGCATCACAGCCCGTCCGGAGACCAGGGTCGGCAAACCGACGACCGCCAGCACCGTGGTGAGTGTGTAGAAGCAGATGTTGAAGGTGAGGGAGCGCAGGGCGAGCATCGGAATCCGGGGCTGGGCGCCTTTCCTGTAGCGCGGTGGGATACCGGCGGCCAAGCGAGCTTGGTCGAGGGTGTCCCGCGACCACAGCTTCAGGCAGCCTCATTCGCTCGATCGTCCCGCACGAGGCCGGCCCGGCGACCCGCGATCAGCCAGTAGACGAGGCCGGCGCTCGCACCGACCACGAACAGGATCAGAGTCAGCCGCGCTTCGGCCGCGAGAAGACCTGGGTTGCGGCCGGCCTCATTCGAGCGGATCACGCCACGGGTGAGCCAGGGGAGGGCGGCGGTCAGCGCGCCGCAGCCTGCGCCGTACCAGAGAAGGCCGCGCCGACCGAGGACCTCCCCGCAGAGTCCCACGAAGGCCGGCGGCACGGCCAGCAGGACGAACAGCGCCTGGGCAAGGCCTGCGATGAATAGGACAAGTCCCTCCGGCGGCAGGCCGGCCGAAAGGTCGGACAGGGCCATATCGAGGCCGGCAAGCGCGCCGCCGGTCAGCCAAGCCTGCGCAGCCGGATCGACGACGAGCGCCATGACGAGGACGGCGAAGCCAACCGGAACGGCGAAAACGAGGGCGAGGGCGCCAAGGAACAGACGGCCGAGGGCGTGCATGCCGCCAGCCTCTACACCGGACACGTCCGCCCGTCGCGCGAAAGCCGCGCCCGATCCTCGCGGATCGGGCGCGGCTTCCAAAGGCCGGCGCGGCGCGTCAGCCGTGGGCCGGCGCAGCGTCCCCGTGATCGCCGTGCGTGTGCTTCTTCCGGAACCGGCCGAGCCAGAGCGAGAAGCGGCGGATCACCACGTAGAACACCGGCGTCAGGAACAGGCCGAAGAAGGTCGCGCCGATCATCCCGAAGAACACCGCCGTGCCGAGCGCCTGGCGCATTTCGGCGCCGGGGCCGGTGGCGATCACCAGCGGCAGCGTGCCGAGGATGAACGCGAAGGCGGTCATCAGGATCGGGCGCAGGCGCAGGCGGCAGGCTTCCACCGCCGCGTCGACCGGACTCAGATGCTCGCGCTGCTCGATATCATGCGCGAACTCCACGATCAGGATCGCGTTCTTGGCAGCCAAGCCGATGAGCACGATGAGACCGATCTGGGTCAGGATGTTGTTGTCCTGACCGCGGAACTGCACGCCTGCGAGCGCCGCGAGCACGCCGGTCGGCACCACCAGCAGAATCGCGAGCGGCAAGGCCCAGGATTCGTACTGCGCGGCGAGCACGAGGAAGACCAGCAACACGCCGAGGGCGAAGACCGCGCCCGCGGTCCCGCTCGCCGCCTTCTGCTGATAGGCGATCTCGGTCCAGTCGTAGGAGTAACCGTCGGGCAGGTTCTTCTTGGCGATCTCCTCCATGGCGTCGAGCGCCTGACCGGTGGAGATGCCGGGCTTGGCCACGCCCTGCACGGGAACCGAGTAGTACAGGTTGAACCGCTGCACGATCTGCGGTCCCGTCACGTCCCGCACCGAGGCGAGCGTGCCCATCGGCACCAGCGCGCCGGTCGACGAGCGCACCTTGATCTGGGAGATGTCCTGGATCGACGTGCGGAAGGCGGCGTCGCCCTGCAGGCGCACCTGATAGATGCGGCCCAGGGTGTTGAAGTCGTTGACGTAAGTGCCGCCGAGATCCGCCTGGACCGACGAGAACACGTTGGCCAGCGGCACGTTCAGCATCCGCGCGATGGTGCGGTCGATGTCGAGGAAGAGCTGCGGCGTCGAGTTGTCGAAGGTCGTGAAGACGCGCTGCACGTCGGAGCTCTGGTTCGCCTGACCGATCACTGCGCCGGCCGCGGCCATCAGCGGGCCGATTTCCGACGATTGCCGGCTCTCGATCTGCATCTTGAAGCCGCCGCCGCTGCCGAGGCCCCGGACGGGCGGCGGCGGGATCACGATCACCCGGGCCTCCTGGATGTCCGAGGTGGCCTTCAGCACGTCGCCGGTGATCGCCCCGGCGCTGCGTCCGGTCTCGGCACGCTCCTTCGCGCCCTTGAGCGTCAGGAACATCACGCCGGCATTGGTGGTGTTGGTGAAGGTCGCGCCGTCGAAGCCCGCGATGATCACCGCGTTGGCCACGCCGTCGACCGTGCGGGCCTGCTTGGCGGCACGCAGGATCACGTCCGTCGTGCGATCGAGGGAGGCACCGGACGGGAGCTGGACCACGCCGATCAGGTAGCCCTGGTCCTGGTCCGGGATGAAGCCCGTCGGCGTCGTCTGCGCAAGGTGCAGCGTGCCGGCGATCACCGCTGCATAGATCAGCAGCATCACGCCCAGGCCCACGATTCCGCCGGTCAGGACGCGAATGGTCCGCCCATAGGCATTCGAGGTCGCGTCGAACGCGCGGTTGAAGCCGTTCGCCAGCCAAGCCACGAACCGCGTCAGGAAGAACTTCGGCTCCTTGCGGGCATGGTGGGGCACCAGCAGCAGCTTGCACAGCGCCGGCGACAGGGTGAGCGAGTTGAACGCCGAGATCAGCGTCGAGGCCGCGATGGTCAGCGCGAACTGCTTGTAGAACTGACCCGAGATGCCCGGGATGAACGCGGTCGGTACGAACACCGCGGCCAGCACCAACGCGATGGCGATCACCGCGCCGCCGACCTCGTCCATGGTCTTGTGGGCGGCGTCTCCCGCGGAGAGCCCCTCGGCCATGTTGCGCTCGACGTTCTCCACCACCACGATCGCGTCGTCGACCACGATGCCGATGGCGAGCACCAGCCCGAACAGGGTCAGGTTGTTGAGGGAGAAGCCAAAGGCCGCCATCGCCGCGAAGGTGCCGATCAGCGACACGGGAATCGCGATCACCGGGATCAGTGCGGTCCGCCAGCTCTGGAGGAACACCAGCACCACGATCACCACGAGGCCGACCGCCTCGAACAGAGTCTTGTAGACCTCGTGAATCGATTCCTCGATGAACTCGGTCGGGTTGTAGGCGATGCGGTACTCGACGTCCGGCGGGAAGTTCTTCTTGACGGTCTCCATCACCTTCTTGACCGACGCCGCCGCGTCCAGCGCGTTGGTGCCCGGCCGCTGGAACGCGCCGATGCCCACCGCGGGCGTGTCGTTGAGGTAGGAGTTGGTGGTGTAGTCCTTCTGGCCCATCTCGACGCGGGCGATGTCCTTCACCCGGACCAGGCGCCCGTCCTGCGCCTTGATGATCACCTCGGCGAATTGCTCCGGCGTCTTGAAGCGAGCCTGCGACTGGACGACCAGCTGAAACGCCTCGCTCTTGGCCGCAGGCGGCCCGTTGAGCTGCCCGGCCGCAACCTGGACGTTCTGCTCCTGCAGGGCCGTGGTGACGTCGGTGACCGAGAGGCCGTAGGCGGCGAGCTTGTTGGGATCGACCCAGATCCGCTCGGCGTATTCGTTACCGCCGAAGATCGTGATGTCGCCGACGCCGTCGAGGCGCAGCAGCTCGTCGCGGATGTTCAGGTAGATGTAGTTGGCGAGGTAGTTCTGGTCGTAGGTCTTGTTCGGCGAGAGCAGGTGCACGACCAGCATCAGGTCGGGCGAGGCCTTGCGCACGGTCACGCCGAGGTTGCGCACGTCCGGCGGCAGGCGTGGCTGGGCCACCGAAAGCCGGTTCTGCACCAGCACGTTGGCGATATCGAGGTTGGTGCCGACCTTGAAGGTCACGGTCAGCAGCATGTTGCCGTCGTTGGTCGACAACGACGTCATGTAGAGCATGTTGTCGACGCCGTTGACCTCCTGCTCGATCGGGGTCGCGATCGTGGCGGCCACGGTCTCGGCGTTGGCGCCCGGGTACGAGGCACGCACCGTCACGGTCGGCGGCACGATCTCGGGGTATTGCGAGACCGGCAGGCTCTCGTAGGCCACGAAGCCGAGGATCAGGAACACGATCGACGTGACGGACGCGAAGATCGGTCTGTCGACGAAGAAATGGGCGAAACGCATCGGTCAAACCTCTGAGGCCCGCCGGTCTCCCGGACGGGGCCCTGCGTCGTCGGTGCGGGGCGCGCCGCTCGGCGCGCGCGAAGGCAGTCCTGGCGAGCCGGTCAGGCTCACGTCTTGCTCGGGGGCAGCTCGATCGTGTCGGGCGTGACCTTCACGCCCGGCCGCACCCGCGAGGTGCCGTTGACCACGACCAGCTCGTCGCCTTTCAACCCCGACTGGATCACCCGGTAGCCGTCGACCTTCGGCCCAAGCACCACGTCCCTTTGCTGGATCGCGTTGTCGGGCCCGAGGAGGTAGACGATCCGCTTGTCTTGGTTGGCGGCCACCGCCTCGTCGGGGATCATGACCCCCTCGAACGACTTCGTCGCCGGCATCGAGACGATGCCGAACAGGCCGGGCTTGATGAACAGGTCGGCGTTCGGGACGGTCGCCCGCAGCAGAATCGTGCCGGTGGCGTTGTCGACGCGGTTGTCGACGAAGTCGAGCGTACCCTTGCGGGTCGGCTTGGGCTCACCCGACAGCGCGATCAGGATCGGCACGCCCTTGCCCTGCTGGGTCTGGCCCATGCCGATGCCGAGGCTGCTCTGGTACTTCAGGAACGCCTTCTCATCGACCGTATAGCTGAAATAGATCGGGTCGAGCGACACGATCGTCGTCAGCATGGTCTGGTCGGCACTGACGATGTTGCCCTCGGTGACCAGACGCCGGCTGATCCGGCCGTTGATCGGCGCCTTCACCTCGCTGAAGTCGTAGTTCAGCTGGGCGTTGTTGAGGGCCGCCTGGGCGCTGTCGACGTCAGCCTGGGCGGTCTGCGAAGCCTGCCGGCGCTGGTCCGTGACCTGCTCCGAGATGTTGCCGCTGCGCGACAGGGTCTGCGCACGCTCCAGATCCGTCTGCGAG
Organism: Methylobacterium sp. GC_Met_3; assembly: GCF_026540775.1. NCBI lineage: Bacteria > Pseudomonadati > Pseudomonadota > Alphaproteobacteria > Hyphomicrobiales > Methylobacteriaceae > Methylobacterium > Methylobacterium sp. GC_Met_3. Next base: position 66,899 of record NZ_JALNUL010000014.1, on the reverse strand, counting down.
AAGGACTGGCGCGCCTTGGCGGAGGCCAAAGCCGCCTGGGCCTGCTCCAACGCCGCCTTGTAGGGGCGCCGGTCGATGACGAACAGAACGTCACCCTTCTTCACGGTCTGGCCGTCGACGAAGTTGATCTTCTCGAGGTAGCCGGTGACCCGGGCACGAACCTCGACGTAATCAATCGCCTCGAAGCGGCCGGTATACTGGTCCTGCTCGATAATCTGGCGCACCACGGGCTTCGCCACGGTAACCTTCGGCGGAGGGCCTCCCGGCGCCTGGGCGTAGGCTGGCGCCGAGAGCGGCCCCGCGGCGAGGCCGACGGCCAATCCGGAGAGCACGGTGAGAAGGCTGGGAAGCCGGCTGCGCATCGGGTCCTGCTGTCCATAGGCCGACCATCGGTCGCGCCGAGCTTGACGATAGTTCCGCCGCAAGCGCGCCGTAACCCGCAAGCAACGCTGTTGCTTGTGCGCCCGCGCACATGACGGCCCCGGGGGCCGGATTGATGCGGCGGGCTACTCGATGGTTTCGCCCGCGCCGTACCAATCCTTGAAGCCGCCCTTGTAGTGGCGAGTGATCTCGAGGCCCGCCTGCTGCGCCGCCATCAGCGCATGAACCGACCGGACGCCCGAGGCGCAGGAGAAGACGGGCTGCCGCCCATCCTCGGCCACCAGGGCGGCCACGGCCTGCGGATCGAAGCTGGAAAGCGGATGCGAAACCGCCCCGGGGATATGTCCGGCGCTGTATTCGTGCGGCTCTCGCACATCGATGACTAGCATCGAGCCGTCGTCAAGCCCGCGCTTGACCGCATCGCGATCGAGGTCGACCACCTGCATCGGCAGGATCTCCGTTCTGCCTGAGATTCGTCAGTCTGTCGGACTGATGCTTTTCCATATTCGTCAGGTCCGACCCGCGCAACTTGGCGCCCTGGGCTTGTCGAAGCGCGATCGACCTCAGAGTGCCGCGAGGGTCGGCCCCACAGCGTCGAAATGGGCGGCCCAGCTCGGCGGCCTGTATCCGTCGAGGCGGCCGGCGAGGTCGGACCGCAGCGGTGAGGCCGGTGTTGCCAGCGACTCGATCGCCTGGATCCAGCCCGGACCGTCGAGCGGATCGCGGAACAGCGCGAAGCCTTCGGCGATCTCCCGGTGGACCGGGATGTCGGAGGCGACCACCGGCAATCCGGAGGCGGCTGCCTCTACGAGCGGAATCCCGTAGCCCTCCGTGAAGGACGGCATCAAAAGCGCGGTGCAGCTGCGCATCAGCGCGGCGAGGCCGTGCGTGGACAGGCCGGTCGCCTCGATCGCGTGGGCGCGCACACCCGGGCACCGCTCCAGCATATCGATGGCACTCTCCGCCTCCCAGCCCCGGCGCCCGACCACGATCAGCCGGGGCGTATCCGCCCCATGCCGTTCGGCCAGATGCCGCCAGATCTGGAAGAGAAGCAGATGATTCTTGCGCGACTCGATGGTGCCGCAGACCAGGAAGGTCGGCCGGTCAGGGTGGAAGCGCGGGCCCTCGCGCCCGAAGGCTGGCTCGACGCCGAGATGGCCCACCGCCACGGGCGGCCGGCCGAACCCCTCGGCGGCGAGGTGATCCAGGGTGCGGTGTCCGGTATCGGCGGAGTTCACCAGAATGGCCGCGGCGTGCCGCCCGATCGTGCGCAGCCGCGCCCTGTGGCGTTCGACCTCGCCGGCGCGGCCGTATTCGGGGTGGGTGATCGGAATCAGGTCGTGAACGAAGAAGGCGCTGCGCACGTCCCGGCGGGTGTAAAGCCAGTCGAAGCGCCGGGGATTGTCCAGCCGCAGGTGCGAGGTGTGGAGATAGAGCGCGTCCCGCGGGAGCGCATCGACCGTTCGGCCGCGCAGCGCGATCTCGGCCGCCGTCCGGGCCTGGATCCGGCGGCGCGCCCCGGTGTCGGCCCGCGGAGCCTCGTTCACGGGCGCAATGGCGGACGCGCCGCAGCGCAGCGCCAACTGCCGATAGACCGGATCGTCAGGCGCCTCGCAATCCTCGACCCATCCGGCCGCCACGGCTTCAACGATCGCGCGCGCGCGATGCCGATCCAGGATCCGCGGCCCAGCCGCCGTCGAGACGACACCGACGCTGTCGCGACCCAGGTAGGCGCGGGCATAGGCCAGATCGACGCGATCAATTCCGGACGGGCTCGCATGGCGCAGGCGGGTGACCAGGCGCGTGAGATCGAAGGCAATCGGTCGGTCAATCATGAACCGTCAGTGCTGTCGGGGACGCGCGCACCCCGTAACGGCCGCGAGCCGGGAGCGCCAGCGCTTCCGGCCCCGGGCCGGACCGCGCGAAAGACTTGCACAGGCGCCGCGCGACGGCTAAGAGCGCCAAGCCCATGGGGCGTCGGAGTGTAGCGCAGCCCGGTAGCGCACCTGTCTGGGGGACAGGGGGTCGTCGGTTCGAGTCCGGCCACTCCGACCATTTCTCGCTGCGGGTTCGAAGGCAGCTCGTCACTCCGCTGACAACCTGTCTCGATCACCGCGGAACCGGGCTTCGCTCGGCGGATCGGATGCATCAGCCGAGCGCCACGTCTCGACCAGTCAATTTTAGAATCCTGCGCTCGAGCGGCCTCTACGGGTAAAAATCCGTGAGTCCGAGCCATCGCGGCGGCGCTGTACGGCGGCGCGGCGCGCGCCTGGACGTCAGCGTGGACGCTGGCGGACCGCGTCGGCGGCCGGCTACTCGTTAGCGAGAGTGGCAGTGTCCGCGCCGATTGCGGCAGCGGTCAGTGTGACTGCACCGGCCGCCTGCCGCAGTTCATATCGCGCGATGTCATCCGCAAGTTTGACGAGGCAAACGAGCAGGAGCCCGAGCAACAGGCAGCGGCGGAGGGTGAACGCGGGGATCAGCATGATGGGCGCCTCGAGGAGACGCCAGCACCGTATCTGAGCGGATGCGCGAGGGCTGCCACGGCGAAAGCACAACCGCCGGCAATGAGAACGGCCAAGCTGTGGCAAACGTTCGTCACGCTTAAGGCTGCGTGAGCGCAACCGAGCGAATACGACCCAATCGGGGCACTACGGCCCGGTATGAGCCCCCGCGGCGAACCGCGCGATGTCTTCCGCAGTCGTGGCCTGCACGCTGAACGGAAAACTCAACGACCGCACGATCTGGCCGTGGCCGAGACCCGGATAGATGTGCGTCTGCGGAGGCTCCTCGCTTGCTTGCAGCCGATCCGCGAGCGCGATGGTCCCGGTGGGTCGCACGTCCTGGTCCTCCGCGCCGCTCAGCAGCAGAAGCGCCGGGTGCCGGCCGGCGGCGGCGTGGTTGATCGGCTGCATCGCGGGGTCGGCCCCGGTGAAGACCTGCTTGTCCAGGGGATCGGTCAGTGCCGAGGTCGCGTAGGGTCCAGCCAGTCCGACGATCCCAGCGAGGTCTTCGGGACTGGACCCGGCCCGCTCCAGCCACGTCGCGTCAAGACCCAGCATGGCCGCCGCCCACGCGCCGGAGGAATGGCCCGCCACCACGACACGGTGCGGATCGCCGCCGAATTCGGAGGCGTGGCCGATCGCCCACGCGACCGCGGCGGCGTTGTCGGCCAAGATGTCCGACAGGCTCGCGGTCGGGAAATGGCGGTATTCCGGGATGACCACGACGAAGCCGCGCCGCGCGAAAGCCGCGCCGACATAGGCGACGTCCTCCTTCGAGCCGCTGCGCCATCCGCCGCCGTAGAGGAAGACCAGCACCGGGCTCGGCCCCGAGCCGTTCGGCCGGTAGATGTCCGCCTGATGCTCATTGCCGGGCGCATAGGCGCGGTCCGTGTCGACGTGGACCTCGACCGGAGCGAGCAGATTCAGGACCACCAGGGTTGCGCCGACGAGCTTGTCGAAGAGCGTGGCGAGCATCGGTCGATCCGTTGCGAGGGTGGTCACGACCAGCGCGGGACCGCGGGGGCAGCAAGTATCCGGGCTCGCATCCGTCGGCGGCCTGCGCCTTCCGCCCCGGACACCGTCAGTGATCCCGCTTCCCGATCCGTGTCATGTAGGACGGCGGTGCGGATAAATCTGTCCGTAGGGAGAGCCTACGTGATTTCCAGCACGCCGAGCCGGTCGGTCACCTGGACCGTCATGCGCCGCTCGGCGGAGAGCATGCTCACGCCGACCGATCCGTCATCCGCGAAGCGGTGCAGGCGCACGCTCCGAGGTTGCTGCGCGAGGAGGAGATCCACCGCTCTCGGCGGCGCATCGGGGCGGGCGGCGAGGCTGCGCCGGTCCCAGCCGTCGATGCCTTGCCAGAGTGGCACGAGCAGGGCCCCGTCCCGCCGGACGAATCGCGCCGAGACCAGATCTGACGTCGTGCCGGCTTGGGTGATTGCGAGGTCGCCCAGAAAGCGCGCGCCCGCAGTGCCGCCGCCGCTGAACAATCGGATAAGGTTGCGCACGGCCGTAAAGGCAGGCGTCGGCTGGCCGTCATAGGCCAGGAGGCCGAAGCGACTCTCGGGATCGCCATCGCCGTGGTCGAAGCTGGCGATCAGTTCGTACAGATAGGTCCGCCGCACGCCCTGCAGGTAGCTCCACAGGAGCAGGCGGGGGAGATAGCGCGCCCGCATGCCCTCGGATACCGGTAGGTGGGCGCTGCTGGTTGCGAGCGCCGTGTGATAGCCGTTCTCGGTGGCGATCACCGGCGCCGATCCGAACACCGGCCGGGCCGCCGCAACGAAGCGGGCGAGGCTGCCGCCGCCGCCGGTCTCCGGGTGCTCGGCGCCCGGATAGGCGTGGATGTTGCCGAGATCGACCAGCGTGGCGAGGTTCTGGGCCGCTGCGACGTTGCTCTGGATGTAGCTCGGTCCGGCGACCTGGACGGCGGGGTCGCGCGCGTCCGCCCGGACCGCCCGGAACAACGCCGCCTGATGGTCGGCCGACAGACGCGGAAGGTCGCGCTGCCCGGCGATCGGCGGCTCGTTGCCGCCCTCCGCGATGATGAGTCCGCCGCCGGCCCAGCGGGCGATGGCGGCGAATTTTTCCGGGGGCACGCGGGGCCCTGGCGTCAGACCGTCGTAGAAGACGAGGCTGAAGCGGTAGCCGCGGCCGGCGAGGGCGGCGATGCGCGCGAACTGACCGGCTGGCTCGCCGCCGGTGAGGACGATATCGTCGCGCAGGTGCCGAACGCCGAGGGTGTCGAGGGCGGCAGCGCAGGCCTCGAAGCGCTGGACGTAAGGTGTGCCACCATGGCCGAGATGGACGTTCACGCCGATCGAATCGATCAGATCTTCGCAACGATGCGGCGGCGCGGCGGCCTCTGCACGGTTGGCCACGAGGGCAACCGCGGCGAGCGCCAGGGCGGACCGGCGGGTGAGGGCGCTCATGCGCGGCCGGTCACGGTCTGGAGCCATCCGGAAACGGTCGGCGCCGGCCGGTTCGCCGTCGTCGCGGGACTGCGCCGGGCCGCGCGCAGGAGGTCGCGCAGAACCTGTTCGAGGGCGGCCTGGGCCTCCGCGGAGCCGAGGTTGTGGTCCGCCTCAGGCACGATCGACACCGGCGCCCCGAGGCGCCGCGCGACCCGGTCGGGGTTGCGGCCGATGTGACGGTGCAAGGCGGCCAAGCCAGGATCGCCCGCGCTGTAGAGCAGGCGGATCTCGGCACCGCGGCGCCGGATCGCGGCAAGGCGGCGCGCGACCGATCCGCCGGGGACCCGCGGACCGAACGCCCGGCGGATCCGCCGCAGCGCCGCGTCGACACCGCGGCGGGCCAGGACGCCGCCGATCGCCCGGACCCGGATCTGACCGCGGATCAGCCGGCGCCAGGTATCGCCCTGCTTCAGGAGCGTCGCGTAGGTCGAGGCGCTGCCGTAGGTCTGGCGAATGACGCTGTCGATGCTCTGCTCCGGATCCCAGTCGAAGCAGTAGGGATTGATCAGGAGCGCCCCGTCGATCCGCGGATCCCGGTACAGCGCGTGGAAGGCCGAAAGGGCGCCGCTGCACCCGCCGGCGAGCACGATCGGGCCACGTCCGGCAACCTGATCGACCGCCCGCAGGACATCCGCGAATCCATCCGGCGCAAAGAGGGGTCGGTTTCCGTCCGGCCGTTCGACACTGTCGCCGATGCCGGCGACGTCGAACCGGAACGAGGCGATGCCCTCGCCGGCGAGCCTTCGGGCGAGCCGGGTGGTCTGTCGTCCCCAGCCGGACCGCACGGTCATGCCGGTGGACACGAACAGGATAGTCGGCGCACCGGGGTCCGGCCGGTCCGGCGCGCAGGCGATGCCGAACAGGCCCTGCGCGAACCGAACCGGCTCCTCGGTCCAGCCCGGGCCGGCGAGACATGCCGAAGGCGGGGCTGTCGCGCCTACCGCCGCCGACGCAGCCCCCTCGGTTGCGAATGCGGTGATGCGGGCGAAATCCGCCTCCGGAACCTTCGCGAAGATTGGATCGCCCACGAGATGCGCAAGGCCCGCGAAGGGTCCCGTCTCCACGGCGAAGCCGATGGCGCCGAAGCGCGCAGCCAGCGCCCCCGGATCGGTACCGAGAATCAGAACGTGGGGCGCGGGCGGCGACGCGATCCGGGTGAGGTTCAGCCCGGAAAGCGCGGCCTGAAACGGCGCCTCCATGCGGAAGCCGCCGACGGTCAGGTTGTCCGGCTTCGCGGGTGGTACCGATCCATCGGGCAGCCGGCCGATCGTCTGCGCCCGGAGCCGCATCTCGCGCAGGTAGGCGCGACCCGTCGTGACCGGCGCCAGGAGGACGAGGCGGTCCGCGGGCTCAGCCTCAGCGGCGAGCGCCGCGAAGGTTGCGCCCAGGCGGAGGCCGACAAGCACGATTTCGGTGACACCGGCCGTCTCGCGCAGGTACCGGACGGCGTGGCGGATGGCGGCCACGCAGGCGTCCACACCGGTCGCGTCGGGATCCGCGGAATCGCCCTCGCCCGGATAGTCGAAACGCAGGGTCGGGCAGCACGCCTCGGCCAGTTGCTCGGCCAGCACCCGCCAGGGGCGATGGGCTGCCATCTGCTCGAATCCATACGCGCCGCAGAGGACCACGCCGCGCCGACCGGCCGCCGGATGGAACCAGCCGAACAGACCTTCGAAGGTCACCGGCGCCGGATCGTATCGAACCGGGGCGGGGACCGACAAGGGCTGGGCTCTAGACGTCATGGCCGAACTCCACGCTCTCGGTGCCGTTGATGGCCCGCACGGTTCCGCGGGGAAGCTGGGCACAATCCGGAAAGGCGATGATCCGCGACGTCCCGGGCGCCAGATGGAAACCGCTGTCGGTCGGTCGTGCGCCGGGGGCGCGGACTTGCACGCCGAAGGCGAGCCGCTCGGTGGCGACCCGCAGGGCCGGTCCCGCCTCCGTCATCACCGGCTCGGCGGTGAGGCCGATGGCGTCCTGCGTGATCGGGCGTGGCCCCGGAAAGTGAAACGCTTCGGCGATGGTGCACCCGTCCGCATCGGTCAGGCGCGCATGGGCGACATCGTGGACCCGGGGGCCGAACCGATAGCTGTCGGTGGCGTCGAAGAAGCGGCCCAGCAACTCGGCCGAACTGAGCGTCAGCGTCTCGCGGGCGCCGGCAGTCACAACCCGCTCGGCGCGGGCCGCAACGCGGCCGTTACGATCGGCAAACGTCAGCGTCACCGTCAGGCTGCGGGGCTGCGCGGTCTCGTTGAGGACGTGGAGGTGCAGGCCGTCCAGCCCTTCGTCGGTGATGACGATCTGCACGGGGCGGAAGGCGCGCTTCAGGGCGTACCACGCGGATTTGGGACGCCGCGTCCAGTCGATCACGCCCCAGCCGGCACCAGGCTGGAGGTCGCGCAGCATCAGGACGAGACCGCCGGTAGTCGGCGAATGCGGGCGACGCCACTCGGCGAAGGTCGCCTCCATCACCTCGGCCACGGCCACCCGGCCGAGATCGAGGTAGCGCTCCGGATTGTCGGTGCGCAGGGCGGCGGGATCGACGCCGAACAAGTGGCCGACATAATGGTCGCGCACGGTCTCGAAGTCCCAGTCCGCACCCCGATCTCGGGGAATACCGGCGGCCCAGCCCGGATCCGACGGACCCGCAGGCCCCGGCGTGCCGGGCTCCGGCGGGTTGGAGAAGGCGAGGCATTCGCTAGCGAAGCCGACCTCGGACCGGCGGGCATCGTCGAGCGGCCGGCAATAGGCGCCGACACCGAAATAATGGGTGCAGCCGCCGCGCGGCGCGAAGGGGAGGGCCCCACCGGAGGGCGAGTTCGGTACGACCACGATGTCGGGGCGCTGGGCTGCAGCGAGCGCGGGGAGTGTCGTCTCGCAGAAGGCGTCGGCCCAGATCGCGCGCGGCGCGCCCAGCATGGCGGCCTGCTGCCAGACCTCGCTGCCACCGCACAGCACGCAGAGCGACGGTGCCGTCTGGGTCCTGTCGAGGAACGCGGTGACCTCCCGGTGCAGCGCGGCGGAGAAGCCCGGATCGTCATGCGAATAATCGAAATTGGCGAGCATCAGGTCCTGCCAGACCAGGATCCCGAGTTCGTCGCAGAGGTCGAAGAAATCGGTCGCCGGATAGAGCGTCGTGCCCGGCACGCGCAGCATGTTCATGCCAGCCTCGCGGGCCAGCGTAAGCAGCGTCCGGGTGCCGTCCGGGCCGAGCCCGATGAGATCCGGCGGCATCCAGAGGGCACCCCGGCAGAAGACCGGCGGCCCGTTGACCGCGAGCGAAAGCCCCTCCGCGAAGGGCCGTGTCAGCGCCAGCGACCGGAAGCCCACCCGGCCGAGATCGACGGTCTTTCCATCGATGCGGGCGGAGACTGCGTGAAGGTTCGGCGTGCCGTGCGTGTGCGGCCACCAGGGCGCGATCCCCGGCAGCACAAGCTCGCCGGCGAACAGGCCGGTCTCCCTCTCGGTCAGCGTCGTCTCACGCCCGTCGCACCGGAGCGTGACCGCCTCGGCCCGCCCGTCGATGGTCAGCAGCACCGTCAGGCAGCCAGTCTCGCCGTCGAGGGTAGCCCGGAGATCGGCCGAAACGGCGCCGGGGCGCAGCGCCTCGATGGTGATCGGCCGATAGGGCCCGACATGGTCGATCTCCGGGGCCCAACCCGGCATGAAGCCGAGCGCGCTGGTGCGCACATGGCGCAGCGATCCCGGCGTGATCATCCGCGGCCGCCAGCGCCCGCGCTTGGCCGGACGGTCGAGTTCCGCGCGTAGCGACCGGAAACAGAGCGCGAGGTCGGATCGGGCGGCGAGATCGACCTCGACCGCGTAAGGCTCGTACATCGAGCGGGTGGTGAGGACCGGCACGCCGTCGAGCCAGATCTCGGCGAGCGTCGCCAAGCCCTCGAACCGCAGGCGGTACCGGCCAGGGCCGAAGACTTCCGTGCGGTACCAGACGTCCTGGTCATGGATCGGCGTCGGCGCCGTCTCAGACCAGCGCCCGGCCGCGCGCAGGGCAGCGGCTGCGGTCCCCGGAACCGAGGCCGGGATCCAGTCGGTCACGCCATCGAGATCACCGGGCCCGGCGCAGGCGCCGGGCGGGGTCACGGCGAGTCGCCAGGAGCCGGGCAGCGCCTCGGGCGCCCGACCATCGACGTTGCGGATGAGGGCCATCGCCTGCCCCTAGCGGCCGAGCGCGTCGTCCAGGGACGCAAAGACCCGCGCGTAAGTCGCCGCCGCCTTGTCGAGGCGCTGGGCCAACCCATCCGCCTTGCGGCGGTGGAAGGCGCGGGCAAGCTGGAACTGGAACGCCTTCGCCTCCCGGCTCAGCTCGGTGGCGGCCTCGGCGGCGGGCGCGAAGCCACCGGAGCCGTTGGCGTCGAGCCAGGTGAGGTGGCTCGCCAGCATCTCGAAATTGGCGCCGAGCTGACGGGTCGTGTTGAACGCGTAGGCGTGGAACACGCCGAGCGGCTGAACCACCAGCCCCTCGGCCGTGGCAGCCAGCGCGTCGCGAAACGCAAGAACCGGGTTCCGCTGCGGGGCTCGTGCCCGGTGCTTGGCAAGCAGCTCACGCGCGACATCCGGAAGTTCGGATGTCGGCAGGGGCGGGGCGACCGTCTTCACAAACTCCGCGTAGGGCGGCAGCGTAGCGGGGCCGAAGATGCCGGCGTAATCCGCGCCCGAGAGGCGGAAGCGGCCGGCATTGTGCAGGTAGTCGAGTTCCCCGGCCGCCGGGTCGAGCGCCAGGATGCCGATCGTCGTCTTGCCGTGGTCGCGCCCGTAGGTGGTGCCGTGCGTGTCGGGCAGGTAGATCGCGTCGACCTCGACCAGCACCGGCCGGGCCGCCGCCATCTGCATCAGCGCGTGCGCTTCGAGGCCCGCATAGACCGCGAGTTCCAGCACTTCCAGGCCGTAGAGCCGCTCGATATCCGCGGGCGGCGGCTTGAAGAAGGTGAACTGGTCGCCCTCGAAATCCTGCCGGAGCGTGAAGCCCAACATCGCCTCCGGGACGAGGCCGCGGCCATGCAGCAGCTCGATCCAGAGATCGACGTAGCAATTCGTCTCCGGCCAATCCCGCTCCCCGTCGTGAAGCGGGTGCGGGCAATAAAGGGCCGCGATTCCGAGCCCCGACGGCAGGCGCAAAGCGGCGGTCACGGCTCAGCCCCAGAGCGACGTGCGCACGGCCTCGGGCCATGCGGCGAGGTCGAGCCCGTGGTGCCGCAGCAGCGCCAGGGTGATCCGCTCTAGGCCGAAGCCGACGCAGGCCGTGTGGGCGACGCTGCCATCCGCCTGCTGCAGTTCCCAGGTGCTGCCGAAATGGTCCTGGTGGTAGTTGAAGCTCAGGCAGGCGGTCGGCTTCTCGACGCTGTTGACCGGCACGTTCAACTCGAACTTGAGCCCCTGCGACCGTTGATTGTTGGCGAGCATCCGGCCGGCGCGCCCGAAGAACGGATCGTTGGCGACGTCGATCTCCAGCGGCAGACCGAGGTCCCGCATCATGGCGGTGCCGCGCTCCAGCCAGGATTCGCGGAAGGCCAGCACCTGCTCGGGGCTGCCCATGCGCACGTATTCGCGCATCCGGAACAGCTGCATCCGGGTCGGTTCCAGCGAGGGCTCGCGCCGGAAGCAGTAGGATTGCAGGTCGAACAGGCGCCCCTCGGCGGGCAGCGCCCCGCGGGCAGCGGCCACCGGGTAGAGCGGGTAGCAGGCGGCGGGCGTCAGGACGACGTCGGTGGCCTCCTGCTGGCTGGTCCAGTCGCGGCCCTCCTCGACACAGGCCAGGATCTCGGCATGGCCCGCGCCGTCACCGCAGAAGCTGTGAATCGTGCCGGCGAGGTTCGGGAAGCCCTTGAGATAGCCGCTCCGCTCGAAGGCCGGCCGGCTCATGCCGGGCGGGAAGCGCATCACCTCGGCGCCGTCCGCAGCGCCGAGGCGCGAGATCAGCCGGTCGAGCGCCTCGACGACGCTCTCGAAGGCGCCGCTGCGGCCGTAGAGGCCGTCGACGCCGGTGCGGATCAGCAGGCCGTGATCGAACAGGCGGTCGAGGAAGGTCGGGCCGCCCTCCGGCTCGTCGTCGAGGATGAGGTCGCCCTGGGGAGAAGAGATCGAGTCCATCACGCGCTCATGAGCTGGCCGCTGCCCTTCTGCACGAGCAGAAGCTTGGCGGTGTTGGCGAGGATGCGGTCGTTGCCGATCATCAGCGGCGCCGAGAGGACGTCGCGCAGCGGTCGGCCGAGGCTGTAAGGCGTGTCGTTCTTGTAGCCAGAGAGCCCGACGATCGAGAGGGCCCGGCGCACGATGTCGACCGCCATGTCGGAGACGGTGACTTTCAGGTTGTTGAGCATCACGCTGAAGCCCAGCGACCCGATCGTATCGGCGTCGCCGTGCGCATCCTCGAACCGGCGCAGGGCCGCTACGACGGTGCCGCGCATGGTCTGGTGCGCATTGACCACCTCGGCGAGCCGCAGGGCCGTGGGCGGCACCTTGCCGGGAGAGCGGCGCGCCTCGGCCTGAACGAACACCCGGGCACGATCGACCGCGTAGGTGGTGATACCGTACCAGACGCTGCTCCAGAGCAAGTGCGACGCGGCCAGCATCGAAACGGCGGCGATCTCGGCGAAGGGTTTGGGCAGGATCTGCTCGACCGGCACGTCGCGAGCTTCCAGGCGGAAGCCATCGCTGCAGGTGCCGCGCATGCCCAGCGTGTCCCACTGGCTGGTGCGGGCGAGCGTGATCTGATCGGCCATCAGCGCGACCAGAATCTGGTCGGAGGTCAGGGCCTCCGGGTGGCGCCGGGCGGTGGCGAGGATCAGGTCGGCCTGCGCCCCGTAGGAGATCACCGAGGCGTCCTTGCCGAGCGAGAAGGTCTCGCCGGTGGTCTCGACCGCGCACAGGGAGTTGCGCAGGTCTCCGCCGATACCCGCCTCGGTGGTCGAGGAGGCGACCAGCAATTGCTCGCGGGCGATCCGCTCCATCAACCGGCAATGCCACGCGCTGTCGAGCGCGTGGGTCACGAGGCTCGACACCTTGATGTGGTGCATCGCGAAGACCATCGCGGCCGCGCTACAGGCATGGCCGAGCGTGCTGCAGACCTCCGCGATCTGCACAAGCCCGGCGCCTTCACCGCCGAACTGCCCCGGAATCTGGAGGCCCAGAAGGCGCTCGGCCTTCAGGGCGGCGACCGCCTCGGCGGGAAAGCGGCCCTCGCGGTCGACGTCATCGGCGTGGCGAGCCGCCACCGCCGCCGCCCGCTCTGCACGCGTGGCGAGCGTGCTCATGCGGCTTCCTGCTTGACCAGGGTGGAGACGGCTTCGCTGATCGCGCGGATCGACGAGAAGGATTTGCGGTTCAGCAGCTCGTCAGGAAACTCGACGTTGAAGCGCTCCTCAAGCGCCAGCATCAGCTGAACCGAACCGAACGAGTCGAGGCCCATGTCGAACAGGCTGTCGTCGTCCGAGAGCTGATCGACCTTCCCGGCGAAGGCTTCGTTCGAGCCCAGGATTTCGCGAATATCTTGAGCGATGGTCAAGGCGGAACTCCTTAATGAAGTGAAGGACATACTATTGATCCGCCCCATGAGGCGTCAAATATTCTACTGATTAATAGTAAATTTCCACCGGCCGTGTGGTTGGCAGAAGCGTGGCCTTAAGAAGAGGTTCCCGGTGGAACCGCTCAAGTCATACTGACCGCACCAGCCTTTCCAACCAATTTCCAAGCCGAATCCACCAGTGTCTCAGCATGGACATGTGGAAAAGACTGATTTGGGGTACGTATTCCGGCTTGCGAAGGCGGCTTGTTCAGCAAGAATCCGAACACTCCGTGACTCGGCGGCTCCGGATCCGGCATGGTGGCTCGTCGTTGCGCCCGCACGGGCAGACGATGTTCCGCGAGCAGCCAGCGAGCCATGCTCTACAATTTACAGATCCTGCGCGCCCTCGCGGCCTACCTCGTCTTCATGACCCATTTCGGCCTGTACGCCGGCCCAGTCCTGCCGAGGCCGGACCTGCTGGCGTTCGGTGCCGCCGGCGTCGACGTGTTTTTCGTCCTGTCCGGTTTCATCATGTTCGTGAGCACCAGCGAGGGTGAGGCGAGCGTCGGCACGTTCCTGACGCGGCGGATTGCGCGGGTCGTCCCGGTCTACTGGCTAGTCACCCTGGCTCTCGCCCTGATGGCGCTGGTTGGCCTCAGACCGATCGGCATCATGGACTTGCAGCCGGAATACCTGATCCAGTCGATGCTCTTCTTGCCGTTCTCCCGGGGTGGCTACATCGAGCCGTTGAACTCCGTCGGCTGGACGCTCAACTACGAGATGTTCTTTTACATGGTGTTCGCCGGGCTGCTGCTGGTCCCGACCCGCGGATGGCGCGCCCTGGCGGCCGTCGGGCTGTTCCTGAGCCTGACGCTCCTTGGGCTCCTGCCGGTGCCCGGCCTGTACTGGGCCTATTACACGAAGCCGATCGTGCTCGAATTCGCCGCCGGCATCGGCCTCGGCTACGCGTATCTGCGCCTCGGCAGCCTGCCCCCGGGCTTCCCGGTCCGGCGCGTGGCAGGCGCTGCCTTCGGGGCGGCTGGGCTGCTCGTACTCGGAGGGCAGGCCGTGGCCTACAATCTCGGGGTGTCGCCGGAGATGACGGGGTTCCTCCGGCCCCTGATTTGGGGATCGGCTGCCAGCCTCGTCGTCGGCGCGATGCTGCTGCTGGAGCAGGGCGGCATCACCCTGCGCTCACGCTGGCTGCTCTCGCAGGGTAACGCCAGTTACTCATTCTATCTCATCCATAACCTGATGCTCCACACGGCCTCGAAAGTCGTCGCGCTCCTTGCCGTCGGCGGATTCTTGCGCGCCGGACTGATTTTCGTGCTCGCCTTCGCGGCCTCGGCCGCCCTCGGGTCGGTCCTGTTCCGCCACGTCGAGGCCCCGATGAACACCGCCCTCCGGCGTCGCTTCGACCGGCGACCGGTGCCGGCGCCTCTGCAGAGCGCTCTGACGCGCTGACAGCACCGCCGCCCCGTCGCGCCGCCCGCCGCACATCCTCCGGGACGCATCAGCGGTGCGGCTGAACCCGGAAGCACAGACGACACGGCGTATCGACCGCACCCGGCGGCTTTCAGCGCGGGTAATGTCTCATCGGGACTTCGCTTTGCCACGAGCCGGATCACAACCTGCAGATGCCGAGTGGAGATAAGTTTTTAACAATAATTTAACCATACCAGAGCATTAAAATTAAGTTTGTTGTCGATCCGTTATGTCGAGATAAGCAATAATCGACCTAGCGCAAGCCGTATTCATTCCTTCTTTAAAGCCGGCGCCTCATCTAAGGTTTCATACGTGAGGCAGCTCACGGGCTCACGTGACGTCGGCAGGCGAACTGTCGTCCGGTGCGCGTCACGGTGCGTCGACAAGGAATCTCGAATGCGGGTCGCAATCGTTCACGACTGGCTCTACGTCGTCGGCGGGGCAGAGCGCGTTCTCGAGCAACTGCTCAGGATCTACCCGGACGCCGACGTCTTCACGCTGTTCGACTTCCTGCCGGCGGCGGACCGGGCACGGATCGGCTACGATCACGCGCAGACGAGCTTCCTGCAGCGCCTGCCGCTCGCACGCACACGGCACCGGGCCTACCTGCCGCTGATGCCGATCGCGATCGAGCAGTTCGATCTGTCGGACTACGATCTGATCATCTCATCGAGCTACGCCGTGGCGAAGGGCGTCCTGACCGGGCCCGATCAGCTCCATGTCTCGTACATCCACTCGCCCATGCGCTACGCCTGGGATCTGCAGCACACCTATCTGCGCGAGAGCGGCTGCGACACCGGCCTCAAGGGCGCGCTCGCCCGCATGGTCCTGCACCGGATGCGCCTGTGGGACGTCCGCACGGCCGCCGGGCCCAACGCGATCGTGGCCAATTCGGCCTTCGTGGCCCGGCGCATCCAGAAGGTCTACGGCCGCCAGGCCGAGGTGATTCATCCGCCGATCACCCTGTCGAGCGACCGCTTCGACGGGCCGCGCGGCAACCACTTCCTCGTGGCGAGCCGCCTCGTTCCCTACAAGAACGTGGAGGCGGTGATCCGCGCCTTTGCGGATCTTCCGGACCTCCACCTCGTGGTGGCCGGCAGCGGCCCGGACGCCGCGCGGCTGCAGGCGATCGCCGGCCCCAACGTCTCCTTCACGGGCTTCGTGTCCGACCAGGGCCTGCGCCGGCTCATGGCCACCGCCCGCGCCTTCATCTTCGCGGCCGAAGAGGATTTCGGGATCATCGTGCTGGAAGCCTCCTCGGAGGGCACGCCGGTGCTGGCCCTCGGGCGCGGCGGCGCGCGCGAGACGGTGCAGGCGCGCGGTCCCCAGCGCTCCGGGATGTTCTTCGACAGGTCGGACCCGGACGCGATCGCGAACTGCGTGCGCGGATTCATCCAGCAGGAAAACAACTTCACCCGCGAGGCCTGCCGGGCGCAGGCCGATCAGTTCTCGGCCGAGCTGTTCCGGGTGCGGTTCTCCCGCTTCGTGGATGAGCAGATGGCCCTCCACCGGGCGGCCTGCGAGCCGCCGATGCGCATCCTTCCGCGCCTGGAAGCTGTGAGCTGACGCCGATGTCCATGTCGCTCGTCACCGTCGATCTGAATGAACGCCCCCCGATGCGCGCCGCCGCGCAGGAGCAGACGCGGGGTGGCCCGCTCGCCGCGCCGCTCCTTCGGATCTGGCGCCGCCGCTACCTCTTCGCGACCGTCTTCGTCGTGATCCTCGGCCTCGCCGTGACCGCGCTGAAGATGATCGCGCCGCAATACGTGGCGACCGGCTCGGTGATCGTCGCCGAGGCGGAGCCCGGCGCCCACAACGCCTCCATGGCCTGGATCCAGAAGATCGGCGATCCGGCCGATATCGAGAGCCAGATCCTGGTGATCCGCTCGCCGCGGCTACTGCGGCTCGCCATCGACGGGGGCCTCACCGCCTCCGTCCTGGCCGAATGCCGCCATGCCGCCAACGGCGGAAAGCCGGGGCCGATCTCCGAGAAGAAGGAGGCGGCCTGCACGAAGCTCACCGCCGACCGCAACGCCTTGGTCGAGTATCTGCAGAAGCGCTACACCGTGATCAGTTCCGGCCGCTCCCGGATCATCACGATCGGCTATCGCTCGCCGCTGCCCGAGGTGGCGCAGGCGATGACCAATGGGCTGATCGACGCCTTCCTCGACGACCAGCGCGAAGCCCAGGCTTCCAGCCGCAAGGCGGCCTCCGACTGGCTGCACACCGAGATCAGCCAGCTCGACGCCTCGATCCGCGCGGATGAGACGCGGATCCAGACGTTCCGCCGCCGGAAGGGTCTCCTGAAGGGCACCAACGCGCCGATCAGCGCCGAGCGCCTGACCAGCATCAGCCAGCAGCTCTCGACCGCCGAGGCCGCCAAGGCCGATGCCGCCGCGCGCCTGGGCGAGATCGAGAACCGGAATTTACGCGGCGCGGAGACCGCCCCGGCGGTGCTGTCGAGCCCGACCATCGTGTCCCTGAAGCAGCAGCTGAGCGGCGTCTCCGCGCAGCTCGCCAACCAGAGCACGCTGCTGGGCGCCAACCACCCGGCCATCCGGGCCCTGACGACCGAACGCGCGAACCTGCGTGAGCGGATCGACCAGGAGATCAAGAATGTCGCCCAGGGGCTGCGCAAGTCCTACGAGGCCTCGAACGCCCTGGCGCAGTCGCTGCGCGCCCAGCTCGAGACCGCCAAGACCGAGGCCGCCGCGGCCATGGACGACGAGGCCTCGATCGAAGGAATGGTGCGCAACGCGGAGATCCAGCGCAACCGGTACGCCGACCTCGTGAAGCGCGCCGGTGAGCTGGAGACCGAGCGCCGCATCCTGACCGGCAGCACCCGGCTCGTGAGCCTCGCCGAGCTGCCGCAGGAGCCGTTCTCGCCGAAGCCCGTGCCGTTCCTCGCCGGCGGCCTCGTGCTCGCGGGCGTGCTCGCAGCGGCGGCGGCCCTCCTGCGCGACTACACCGACCAGCGGGTCCGCAATCCCGGGCAGCTCATGGCGGGCACCGGTGCCCCGGTCTTCGCCCAGCTGCCGACCCTCGACGCCCCCGGTCTCGTCGGCCGCCTGTCCGACCGGCGCCGGGAACTCGCTCTGCCCGAAGCGCTGGAGCGGGCCCGCTCCAATCCGGTGATGCAGACGGTGCTGCGCAATCTGCACGCGCATCTCGTCCTGGCGGGCGGCAGCGCATCCCGACTCGTCCTGGTCACCTCGGCAAAGCCGCGCGAAGGAAAATCCTTCACGGCCTTCGCGCTCGCCGCAATCGGTGCCGCGAGCGGACGGCGGGTGCTCGTGATCGAGTGCGACCTGCGCCGGCCGAACTTCGATGCCTCGCTCGGGCTCGGGCGTGGGCCAGGTCTCGTCGGGGTGCTGCGGGGCGAGGTCACGGCCGCCGAGGCCGTGGTCGCGACGGGCCGGTACGACGTGATCCCGGCGGGGATGCCAACCTCGGACTCGACCGACCTGCTGATGAGCGAGCGTATGGTCGACTTCCTGCGCTGGACGCGCCGCTACGACCTCGTGCTGCTCGATAGCCCGCCGACCAGCCTGCTGATGGACGCCTCGATGCTCGCCCGCCACGTGGACGGCGTGCTGTGCTGCGCCCGCTACGGCCGCTCGCAGATCTCGGACATCGTCGAGACCGTCACGAATCTCCGGCAGGCCGGCGGCAACGTGCTCGGGATCGCGATGACCATGGTCAAGTCGGGCCGTCAGCCGACCTATGACGTGTTGCGTCTGCCCCAGCCGCGCACCGCCGAGGCCGCGTGATGGCCGGTGCACTGTCGATCGACGGACTGGCCGTCCAGGGCGCAGAGGCCGGGCAGCAGGCCCGGCCCCGGGTCCTGTTCGTGTCCCACACGGGAACGATGTCCGGGGCCGAACTCGTCCTGCGCGATGCCGTGCGCCCCTGGGCCGGCTCCACGGCGTTCCTGTTCGAGGATGGCGCGCTGGCCGAGGCCCTGCGCGGCGCGGGGATCGAGATCCGCCTCGCCCGGCGGGGGACAGGCCTGTCGGGCCTGCGCCGGGACGCCTCGGTCCTGCGGGCGTTGCCGAAGCTCGGGCGTCTCGCCGGCCTCGCCCTGGAGCTTGCCCGCACGGCCCGCGCCTGCGACGTCGTCTACGCCAACTCGCAGAAGGCGTTCCTGCTCTCGGCGATCCCGGCGCGTCTCGTCGGGCGGCCGATCATCTGGCACCTGCACGACATCCTCGACGGCACCCATTTCGGCCGAACCCAGCGGATCGTGCAGGCGCGGCTCGCCAACCTGTGCGCCGCCCGCGTCGTCGTGCCCTCGCGCGCCGCCGCGGAGGCGTTCATCGCAGCCGGCGGACGCGCGTCCCGCGTGACCGTCGTGCCGAACGGGCTCGATCTCGAGCTCGATGCCCGATCTCCGGCAACCCTGCGGGCGGAACTCGGCCTGCCGACTGGCCCCCTGATCGGGGTGTTCAGCCGTCTGGCGCCCTGGAAGGGGCAGGACGTGGTGATCGAGGCGCTGGCGCGCCTTCCGGACCTGCGCTGCATCGTGGTCGGCACGGCCCTGTTCGGCGAGGATGAATACGCGGCCGGATTGCGCGCGCAGGCGGGGAAGCTTGGCGTGGGCGACCGGGCGCTGTTCCTCGGCCAGCGCGCCGACGTCCCCCGGCTGATGCAGGCGGTCGACGCGGTGGTGCACCCGTCGGTCGATCCCGAGCCGTTCGGCCGGACGCTCGTGGAGGCGATGCTGGCCGGCGTGCCGGTGATCGCCACCGACGCGGGTGCCTCGGCGGAGATCCTCGACGGGGGCGCGGCCGGCACCCTCGTGCCGCCGCGCCGGCCCGACCGTCTCGCGTCGGCGCTGGCCGAGCTCTTCACCGATCCGGACGCTTTCGCCCCGCGCACCCGCCTTGCCCGGGACCGCGCGCTCACCCGCTACGGCGCGGCCGGCATGCAGCAGGCCCTGTCCAACCTCATCCTCGAAGTCACCGCTCGCGCCTGACGGGCCAACCTCATCCACGAACGGAGTTGCCGGAACCGCCATGCCGCGCGTCCTCGTGAACATGCCGACCCAGTTCGGCGGACGTCCCTCGGGCGTCGCCCTCGTGGCCTTCCGGGTAATCGCCGGGTTGCTCGACCGGGGCGCCTTCGCGGTCGTGCTGCGCTCGCCCTGGACCCGGGACCAGCTCCCAAACGAAATCCGCGACCGGATCGAGGTCGTGACCGTGCCGCGGCCCCGCGTCATGCTGTTCGACGTCATGCGGCAGGCCCTGGCCGTGCCGAAGCTGTGCCGCGCCTTGAACATCGACCTCGTGCTGAATGCCGATCCCTACGGCGCGGCGTTCGGCGGTCGCGCCCGGGTCAGCGTCGTCCACGATCTCTACTTCCGGACGATGCCGGGCCGGAGCCGTTCGCGGGAAGCCCTGACCACCGATCCGATCTTCCGCTTCGTCCTGGCCAACAGTGCCCGGGTGATCACGGTCTCGGATTCTACAAAGACCGACCTCTGCCGCTTCTACCCGTTCGTCCGGGACCGGACCCAGACCGTCCATTCGGCCGCGATGATCGACCCCGACGCGGCGGATCCGTCCCCCGAACTGCCGGCGGGGCCGTACGTGCTGGCGGTCGGCAACGCCATGTACAACAAGAACTTTTCCACGCTCGCACGCGCGGCAGCTGCCCTCGGCCGTCCGGAGATCGGCATCGTCCACGTCGGCGAGGATCCGGACGAGGCGATCGCCACGGCGCTCGACGGCGCCCCGGTCCAGCTGACCCGGCTCTCGCGGATCGGCGAGGGGCGGCTGGCATCGCTCTATCGGAACGCTCTGTGCCTGTGCGTGCCGTCCTTCTCGGAGGGGTTCTGTCTGCCGGTCCTCGAAGCGCAGGCGCTGGGCTGCCCGGTCGTCTGCTCGGACCGGTCTGCGACGCCGGAGATCGCGGGCGCGGGCGCGCTGACCTTCGACCCCGACGACGCCGACGCGCTCGCCGCCTGCCTGCGCCGCCTCCTCGACGAGCCGGGCCTGCGCGGCGCGCTGATCGCCCGCGGGCACGACAACGCGCGCCGTTACGATTGGGCCGAGACGGCCCGTCGCTACGAGGCCCTGATGCTGGACGCGCTCCGCGACACCGCGCGCGACAGAGCCACGCAGGAGGTGCCCCATGCGCATCCTGCACCTTAGCTCGCTCTACCCGCCCGAGCAGGTCGGCGGCGC
This sequence comes from Methylobacterium sp. GC_Met_3, assembly GCF_026540775.1. Taxonomy (NCBI): domain Bacteria; kingdom Pseudomonadati; phylum Pseudomonadota; class Alphaproteobacteria; order Hyphomicrobiales; family Methylobacteriaceae; genus Methylobacterium; species Methylobacterium sp. GC_Met_3. Next base: position 46,345 of record NZ_JALNUL010000014.1, on the reverse strand, counting down.
CGAGCTGATGGTGGAGACCCTGGCCCGGACACAGGCGGACCTCGGCCACGCCGTCGCGGTCGCCTGCACGGCCCGGCAGGAAGAAGCGCCGGTCGTTCAGGACGGCGTCACGGTCTACCGGACCGGGTACGGCACGCCGTTCCACATCCTCGACTGGCCGGATCACGCGCGCCTCGACCGCCTGCGCTACAAGCTGGCAACCCAGTGGAACCCGACGACCCTGGCCCGGATGGCCGCGGCGGTCCGCGCGTTCGAACCGGACGTCGTGAACACGCACTCGATCTCCGAGCTGCCGCCGACGCTTTGGCCGATGCTGGCCAAGCTCGGCGTTCCGGTGGTGCACACGCTGCACGACTTCACCAGCCTCTGCACCAACGGCGCAATGGCGCGCCACGGAAAGGCCTGCGCCGGCCAGCACCTGAAATGCCGGCTCTACGCGGAGCCGCATCGACGCTGCCAGCGCGCGATATCGGCCGTGGCGGCCGTCGGAACCGACCTCCTGGCGCGGCATCTCGCGGCCGGCTTCTTCGGTGCGGTGCCGGACGACCTGCGCCGGGTGATCTGGAATCCGATCCCGTCGAGCCCCCCCGCGGTGCGGCGGACGCGGCCCCCGGGCGAGCCGGTGCGGTTCGGCTATCTCGGCCGGATCGAGGCCTCCAAGGGCGTCGACGTGTTGCTCGCGGCCTGCCGGAGGCTGCCGCCGCAGGGCTGGAGCCTGACGGTCGCCGGCCGCGCGGCGGATGGGCTCGATCGCTACCGCGCGATGACCGAGGGGCTGCCCGTCTCGTTCGCGGGCTTCGCCGAGCGCGACGCCTTCCTCGACGGCATCGACTGCCTCGTGGTCCCGCCGATCTGGCCCGAGCCGTTCGGCCGCACCGTGGCGGAAGCCTACGGACGCGGCGTCCCGGTGATCGGCACCGCCATCGGCGGCATCGGCGAGCAGATCGGACCCGGTCCCTGGCTGGTCCCGCCCGGGGATGACGCCGCGCTCGCAGCCGCCATGGCGCGGATCGTCGCCGAACCGCGCCGCCTCGCGGAGGGCCTGGCCCGGGCCGATACGATCCGCGCCGGGACCGACCCCGCCGCGGTGGCATCCGCCTACGTCGACCTGTACGCGGCGACCCGGGAAACGCTTTCCTCCCCGACCCGCGACGTACTCTCCTCCCCCCTGCAGGGGGGAGCGGGAGGTGGGGGTGGTGCTGGATCGAGCGCAGCGTTGCCTTCTGAACCACCCCCACCCCTGACCCCTCCCCACAAGGGGGAGGGGAAACACGAATCCGGTAGCCCCGCACGCGCGGAGCGGCCGCAGCTCAGCGAGTGCCGCCCATGATCACCCCGACCCTCTCCCAAGCCTATGCCCGGGCGCTGCCCGAGGCCCCGGCCCCGACCGCCCGGGAACGGGCGCCGGACGCCGCTTCCCTGGACGCCGCGACCGGCCCGCTGCGGATCCTGCACCTCAGCGCCCTCTACCCGCCCTACATCGTGGGCGGCGCCGAGCGCTCGGTGGAGCACCTCGCCGAGGAGCTGGTCGCGGCCGGCCACACGGTGGCGGCGGCCTGCATCGCCCGGGAGCCGGAGCCGAAAAGCGTTCGTGGCGGCGTCACCGTCTACCGCATGGCGCACCACAACGATTTCTGGCTCGAGGATTGGCCCAAGGCGAGCCGGTTCGGCCGTGCCTGGGCCAAGCTCAAGCAGCAGTGGAATTTTGCCATCGCGGCCGAGTTCGGCCGGGTCCTCGACGATTTCCGCCCCGATATCGTCAACACGCACTCGCTGCTCGACGTCTCGACCCTGGTCTGGCGCGAGGCGGCCAAGCGCGGGATCCCGATCGTCCACACGGTCTGCGAGTACGATCTGATCTGCGGCAACGCCGCCATGTTCAAGAACGGCAAGCCCTGCGATCGCTGGCACCTCGGCTGCAAAGTGGTCAATGCCGGCAAGCAGATCACCAACCGCTCGGTGGACGCGGTCGTCAGCGTCGGGACCGAGATCCTGAAGACCCACGTCAATCACGGCCTGTTCACGCATCTGGCGCCGGAACGCCGCCGGGTCATTTTCTACTCCTGCACCGTCCCGGAGGGTGATCCGGAGGCGCGCCGCACGATCGACCGGACCGGCAAGCCGATGACCTTCGGGTATCTCGGCCGGATCAACACCGAGAAGGGCGTCGGCACGCTGATCGACGCCTTCAAGCGGATCGGCCCCGGCAACTGGCGCTGCCTTGTGGCCGGGCACGCGATGGACGACTCGATCGAGCGCTTCAAGGCACAGGCCGAGGGCCTGCCGGTGGAGTTCGTCGGCTGGACCAAGCCCGCCGACTTCCTGAGCGAGATCGACGTGCTCGTCGTGCCCTCGTTCTGGGCGGAGCCGTCGCCGCGGACGATCTACGAGGCCTACACGATGGGCGTGCCGGTGATCGGCGCGGCCTCGGGCGGGATTCCCGAGCTGATCGGCGAGGACAATGCCGATTGGCTGTTCACGCCCGGCGACGATGCCGACCTCGCCGCGCGCCTGTCGGCCGTGATCGCCCGCGGCCGGGGTGACCTTCCGGACGAGCGCAGCTTCCAGCACGTGATCCAGGAATCCACCTCGGAGCGCGTCGCCGAGAAGTACATCGACCTCTACGCCGAGCTCGTGGCCGAGCGTCGGGCGACCCGCTCGTGACCGCCGGCACGCCGACGCTCACCGAGGCCGCCGCAGCGGCCGATGCCTCCGATTTCATGCCGGGCCCGACGGGCGCGGAGGTGACCGGACGGTCCTTCGCGGCGGCACGCTGGGTGGCGCTCGCCTCCGTGGGCAACGTCGTGCTGAGCTTCGGCGTGTTCCTCGTACTCGCGCGGCTGATCGCCCCGGCCGAGTTCGGGATGGTGGCGATCGCAGTCGTGTTCATCGACATCCTGCAGATCGTGGCGCGCTGCGGCCTGCCGGACGCGGTCGTCCAGCGGGCCGATCTCGACGAGACCTTCGCCGCCACCGCGTTCTGGGTGATGCTCGGCACCGGGTTCCTCTGCGCGATCGCGCTGGCGGCCTCCGCCGGCCCGATCGCCTGGATCTTCGATATGCCGGAGCTGCGCCCGGTCCTGTCCGCGCTCTCGATCTGCTTCGTGATCACCGCCGCGGGGGCGATCCACGAGGCACGCCTGCAGCGCAGCTTCGGCTTCCGCAAGCTCGCCCTGCGGGCGCTCGGCGCCAACCTCGCCGGCGGGGCGGTCGCCCTGGCGATGGCGTATGCCGGCTACGGCGTCTGGAGCCTTGTGGTGCAACGCCTCGTTGCAACCACCGCCACGACGCTGCTGACCTGGGCGGCGTCGCGCTGGGTTCCGTCGCGCCACGTCGACCTCGCCGCGGCCCGGAGCCAGATCGCGTTCGGCTCGCGGGTGTTCTGCACCTACCTGCTGCTCGTCCTCTCGATCCGCAGCCAGGAGGTTATCGCGGCCTATTTCCTGTCGGCCGCTGATATCGGCTATCTGCGCCTCGCGTGGCGCTGCATCGACCTCGTGAGCCAAGTGGCGGTGATCCCGCTCACGACCGTCGGCCTGACCACCTATGCCCGGCTGCAGGACCGGCCGGACGAACTGGCGGCCGCCTTCCAGACCTTCACGGTGGCATCGTGCTTCGTGGCGGTGCCGGCCTTCCTCGGCATGGCAGCGGTCGCGCCGACGCTGATCCCGTTCCTGTTCGGCGACCAGTGGCACGACGCGGCCCCGGTGCTGCGGATCCTGGCACTCCTGGCACCCGAATTCGTCGCGACCTCGATGCTGTGGATGATCTTCACGGCGCTCGGGCGCAACGGCACGGCGCTCAGACTGGCCGGCGCGCAGTTCGGCCTCGGTGCAGTGGCCGCCGTGGTGACAGCGCCGCTCGGCCTCGTTGCCCTCGTCGCCGGGCACGTGGCGCGCGCCTATCTGTTCACGCCGGCGATCGTGTCGGCGGTGGGCCGGATCGTGCCGGTCAGCAATCGGCAGCTTGTCCGGGCACTCCTGCCGGTCACCGCCTGCTCCGCCGCGATGGCAGCCCTCGTGCTGCTGATCCAGGATCCGATCCACGCCGCACTGGGCGACCGGCTCGGCCTGTTCGCCGCGGTCGGTATCGGCATCCTGGCCTATGCCGGCCTCGCCCAGGTCTTCATGCGCGACACGGTGAGCTCCGCCCTCGGCTTCTTCCTGCGCCGGACCACCTGATCTCCACCCTCCGCCAACCTTTGTGCGCGAATGTGGCGGCCGGGGATCGGCGCGCTCTGAACGGATCGGCACCATGGCGGGACAGGCGGCACCGATGGCAGCGACGATCCCGGCGGTCACCGCCGGGTCGCAGCGCGCCGCCGTCTTCCTGCTCGGGGCGGCACTGCAGTTCAACGTGCTGACGTCGAGCTTCGGACTGCCGTTCCAGCGGCTGTCCGACCTGTTGCCGTTCCTGCTCATCCCCTGGCTGGGGCTGCGCCGGCCCGTCATCACGGAGGCCCTGCGCAGCATCGCGCCCCTCGGCGCGGTCCTCGCCCTGGTCGGCGTCTCGATGCTCCTCAAGGCGCACAAGCAGGCGGGCGACGTCTATCTGACGCTCATCCTGCTGCTCTACGTCGTGCAGGCCTTCATCCTGCTGGTCCTGTTTCGGGATCATCGCGTCGAGGACGCCTTCTGCGCCGGCCTGCTCGCGGGCCTGCTGGCGTCCCTGGCGATCCTGCTGCTGGCATCCTCGGGGGTGCCGCTGGAACGCTTCGGCCTCGCCGTGCCGACCGACGGCCTCGACGAGGAATTGAAGCTGTTCGTCGAGGACAAGCAGGGCGGCCTCTGGGCCTCAGGCAACGAGACCGGCCACGTCTTCGCGCTGGGCGGCGTCGCGGCGCTGATCCTGAGCCTGCGCTACCGGCTCAAGGCGATCTACGTCCTGTACTTCGTCGCCCTGATGGCGAGCTTCCCGCTGACCAACAACCGGGCCGGCCTGTTCATGCCGCTCATCGTCTTCGCCCTGCTGATGCGGCGCAACCTCAAGGCCTCAATGGTCCTGGGCGTGCTCGGCGCGTTGGCGATCCTCTTGGTCGGATGGTCGCTGACGGGGGAGATCCCGCTGCCCAACGCGTTGGCGCAGGCGATCGAGAAGCGGTTTGCCGACGATCACAACGTGTCGGAGAATTTCGACGAGCGGTTCCTCTCCGGCATCACGGCCCTACGCCTCGTCGTCGCCTATCCGTTCGGCGTCGGCGAGATCGCCCGCCGGGAGGAGCTGAAGGCCCTGACCGGCCTCGTGACGCCGCATAACGGATTCGTCTCGCTGGCCCTCCAGAACGGTGTCGCCGTCGCCCTGCTGCTGATCGCCGGACTGGTGCGGATCCTATCGGCGCCGGGGCGGTTCGGACCGTTCCTGTTCTACAGCGCCCTGTTCCTCATCCCGTCGATGATGTTCGAGGAACTCTCGGTCAATCAATACTTCCTGTTCTTCATGGCGTTCATCCTGGCCTCGCTTGCCCGCTCGCCGGAGCCAGCAAACCCTTAGGGCCGGCGCGGATCTGGGCCGGGCCGGGCCGGGTTCCCCGCTCGTGAAGCGTCCAGAGGATCGGATGAGCCATGCTGCTATCTGGTTCTCCGCAAGTTCAGCCCCTCGATTGCCTTGTCGTCGGTGGGGGCCCGGGCGGCTTGACCGGCGCCCTCTACCTCGCGCGCTACGGTCGGTCGGCGCTTCTGGTCGATGCGGGGCGGTCCCGCGCCGGCTGGATCTCGATGAGCCACAACGTGCCGCTGTTCGCCGACGGCATCTCGGGCTCCGATATCCTGCAGCGACAGCGCGCCCATGTCGCCCGCTACGGTGGGCGGATGGTGGCCGGCGACGTCACGCAACTCGTCCGGGTTGAAGGTGGCTTCCGCGCCGAGATCCATCCTCCGGGTGGGAATTACCCCTGCTCGATCGGGGCCCGGCACATCCTTCTTGCCACCGGGGCTGAGGATGTGGAGCCGGACTTCCCCGACCTGCCGGATGCGATCCGGCGCGGGCTGGTGCGCTACTGCCCGATCTGCGACGGCTACGAGGCACGGAACCAGCGCATCGCGGTGATCGGACACGGCGCCAGGGGCCTCGGCGAGGCGGAGTTTCTGGCCCGTACCTACACGCCGGACGTGACGCTGCTCACCCTCGGCCATCCGCTCGACGCACCCGACCGGGCGCGGGCTGAGCGCCACGGCATCGCGATCGTCGAGGAGCCGGTGATGCGGCTCGACGTGGAGGACGGCCGCATCACCGTGCTCTGCACGGCCGACGGCGCGCAGCACCGGTTCGCGGTGGTGTATTCGGCCCTGGGGCTTCGGCTGCGCTCCAAGCTCGCGGTCGATCTCGGCGCCGAGCATGACAGGACCGGGGCCCTCGTGGTGGATCCCCACAACTGCACGAGCGTGCCGGGCCTCTATGCGGCGGGCGGGGTGGTGCGCGGCCTCGATCAGATTGTGGTTGCCATGGCGCATGGAGCCGTGGCCGCCACCGATATCCACAATCGCTGCGCGCTGCCGACGGAGGAGGTCGCCGGCCGATCGGCCTGATCGGCACCGGACTGTCGGGTCGAGCGCGATGGAAATGGCAGGCCATCGCGCGATCCCCAGAGCCTCCTTTGAGATCCGTTGACGCGGTGATCAATGGCAATGCCGACCTTCGTTAATTGGCAGGCACGACTTAGTGAGGACTGGATTCACAGCCTTTTAGCACTTTTAGTGCCCTTGTATTGCGTCGGAGATTGGGCGCAAAACATGCCGAGCGAAACGTCGAACGCGTGGGGCCGGGGCGAGCTGTACGAGACACTGTGCCTGCTGATCATCGGCGCGGGTATCTGGTTCGTCGGCGTCAACCTCGGGACCTTCGACTCCCTCAGCAGCCTCATCTCCGACTATCAGCTCAACGATCTCCTGATGCTGGCTGCCTGCATGGGCGTGGCCATGTGTGGCGCGGCCGTTCGCAAGTCGATCCTGCTGCGCCGTTTGATGCTGGAGCGCGACGCGTCGGCCGCGCAGGCCGAGGCGATCGCCCGGCATGACGGGCTTACGGGTCTGGCCAACCGGCGCCGGTTCATCGACGCGGTCGCACGGGCGCATGCCACGGTCAGCGCCGAGCCGTCCGCGGCCGTCCTGCTGATCGATCTCGACCGGTTCAAGCCGGTCAACGACCTCTATAGCCATGCCGCCGGCAACGCCGTCCTGTGCGCCGTGGCCGAGCGTCTGAATCAGCTCCTTCCGGCCGGCGGCGTGGCGGCCCGGCTCGGCGGCGACGAGTTCGCGATGCTGGTCCCCGTCGAGCACGGCAGCGAAGGCCTGACGCGCCTCGCCCAAGCGGTGATCACCGCCATCTCCGAGCCGGTCTCGTGGAATCAGAACGACCTCAAGGTCGGCGCCACGGTCGGGGTCGCCATCGTGGCCCCGGAGCACGCGGATTCCGACGCGGTGCTGCATGCAGCCGATCTCGCCATGTATCAGGGCAAGAAGGACGGACGCGGCAATTACCGCTTCTTCCGCAGCACCATGGACGAGGAACTGCGCGCCCGCGCCCGGACCGAGGCGGAGCTGCGCGTCGCGATCGAGACGGGGGCGATCGAGCCCTTCTACCAGCCCGTCGTCTCGCTGCCCGGTAAGGACATCGTCGGCGTCGAGGTGCTGGCCCGCTGGCGCCATCCGGTCCGCGGCCTGATCGCGCCCTCGGAATTCATCTCGGTCGCCGAGGAGACCGGGATGATCGCCGATCTCAGCTACAACCTGATCCGCCGCGCCTGCCTCGACGCCCGAGCTTGGCCGTCCCACCTTGTCCTGGCGGTCAACATCGCGCCTCACCAGTTCCAGGACGCGTGGCTGGCCCAGCGCATCCTGGCGATCCTGACCGAGACCGGCTTCCCGCCGCAGCGGCTTGAAGTCGAGATCACGGAGAGCGCCCTGATTCAGGATCTGGAGGCGACGCGCGCGACACTCCTGTCGCTGCGGCAGCTCGGCGTGCGCATCGCGCTGGACGATTTCGGCACCGGCTATTCGAGCCTCTACCACCTGCGCGAACTGAAGTTCGACAAGCTGAAGATCGACCGGAGCTACGTCGACGCCATCACGATGAGCGACGAGCGCGCCAAGCTCGTCGACGCCATCATCAAGCTCGGGACCAGCCTCGGCCTCACCACGACGGCGGAGGGCATCGAGACCGATGCGAGCCTGGACTGGCTCTCCGACCAGGGCTGCCATTTCGGCCAGGGCTACCTGTTCGGTCGCGCGATGCCCAAATCCGAGATGGACGACATCCTGTGCCCGGCCAACGAGGCGTCCTACGTGCCGCCCGAAGTCGAGGAACTGGCGCGGGCGTCCTGAGCGCGGGGCCGGGCGACTTACGGGGACGCGCTCACCGCTCGTCCCTGTAGGCCGAGCCGTCCCCGGCGCGCAGGGGCGCCTCGACGAAGCGCCCGTGCTTCGGGACCGCCACGCGGTCGAAATCCGCCGCCAAGGCATTCAGGGCGCGGCGCATCTCCGGTCCCTGAAGAGGGCGGCCGTGGCCGGTGATCACCCGCTCGGGTTCGAGGGCGGCCAGCGTCCGCACGGAGTTGCGCGCCGCGTCCCAGTCGATGGTCAGGTACATCGGCGGGCCGTGCAGCTCCGGCTCCTGAAGCGCCACCGCGTAGGCCGATTCCTGGGCCACCGTCACGAAGGCATCGCCCGCGATCAGCGTGCGATCCGCCGCGCGCCAGAGCGAGATATGCCCCGGTGCATGGCCCGGCGTGTGGAGCCAGCGCCAGCCCGGCAGGGGCGGGACCGAGCCATCCTCCGGCAGGAGTTTCAAGCGTCCGGACACGTCCACCGGCGAGGTCGGGTAGAGCGGCGAGAGGCGGCCGAGCAGCCCGCCGCCGACACTCGGATCGGGCGTCGGATAGGAGGCGCTGCCGTCGAGATAGGGCCGTTCCAGCGTGTGCGCGTAGACCGGGACGTCCCATTCGGCGGCCAGATCCTCCAACACGCCGACATGATCGAAATGGCCGTGGGTCAGCACGACGGCGGCAGGGCGCGCGCCGGCGCCGAAGCGTGCCTCGGCCGCCGACAGGATGGCGCGCTTGCCACCCATCACGCCGGCGTCGACCAGGACCCAGCCACGATCCCCCGCGCCGGGATCGCCGACGAACACAACGTTCACGAGGACGAGGCGGCGATAGGCGACGTCGCCGGTGATCGCGTGCGTTTCATCGTCCCGCTCGGCGTCGCGCCGCGGATCATCGGCCCTGGCTTCCGGGCCAACGGGGATTTGCTGGGCCATGGCGGCGGCTCCTGCCTCGTAGGGGAAGGGGAGAACTGCAGGCGGCGGCCGGCAGAGCGGCGGCGCCGGCTCTCGACCGGGCAACCGGCCGCCTCTATCGCTGTTCCCCGACGTGTTCCCCCAGTTGCGACCCCGCGCAGCATCGCGCCGATCGACGGCAACCCCATATGACGGGCATCGACGCGCCGTCGTAGGTCACAGCATGGCACCGAGCCCGATCGCCCTCATCGCTTCCGCCACCCTGATCGGCCTCGTCGCCGTCGGAACCGGGGCGATCGTCGCCCAGCAGGGCTCGCGGTTCAGCCATCCGCGCAAAGTCGGCGGCGCCTTCGCCATGGCGGATCTCGACGGCCGTCCGGTGAACCAGGCCGACCTCCTCGGCAAGCCGACCGCCCTGTTCTTCGGCTTCACCCATTGTCCGGAGGTGTGCCCGACCACGCTCGCCACCCTGTCGGGGGCGCTCGGCCGGATGGGCCGGGACGCGGACCGGCTCAACGTGGTGTTCGTCACCCTGGACCCGGAGCGCGACACGCCCGAGTCGCTGCGGGACTATCTGGTCTCGTTCGATTCCCGCATTCGCGGCTTCGTCGGCACTCCGGATCAGGTCGCCCGCATGGCCGATGCCTACCACGTCGCCTACCGGCGCGTGCCGACGAAGGACGGCGATTACACGATGGAGCACTCCGCCACCGTCGCGTTGTTCGACAAGGCCGGCCGCATGGTCGGGGAGATCGGCTACGGCGAGGACGAGAATCGGGCACTGTCCAAGCTGATCACCCTGGCGCTGCCCGGGCAGTGTGCCCCCGGTGGCGGCGCCGAACTCTGGTCGACGGACGGCCCCACGGGCACCTGCGGGCCGCGGAGCTGAGCTGCATCAGGGAAATTGCGCCGCCGCGTCGCGCTGGCTAGAGGGCGGCATCGCCCCCGTGGCCCGGCCGTATCCCAAGGCTCTCGCTTGATCACGCGTCGCGTCCTGACCGCCCTCGGGCTCCTGGCCCTCGCGCCGTTCCCGAAGCCCGCGCTCGCCGCTGCCGGACCGCGGCTGGGCCCGCCCGAGCCGATGGATCTCGAGCGCCTGAAGGCTCTCGCCCGCAGCCTGCGCGACCGGCCCTACACCCCGCCGCCGGAGGCGTCCGCCTCGAAGGCGCTCGACGCCCTCACGTACGGGCCGCTGCAGGAGATCCGTTACCCGCCGGCCCACGCGCTCTACGCCGACAGCGCCTATCCGGTGACCTTCTTCCACCTCGGAAACTTCTTCCGGCACCCGGTGCAGGTCTACGCGCTCGAAGGCGGTCAGGCCCGCCCGGTGCTCTACAGCCACGACCTGTTCAGCTACCCGCCCGGCAACCCCGGCAAGGACGTGCCGGACGGCGCCGGCTTCGCGGGCTTCCGCTACCAGAAGTTCCCGGCCGGTCAGCCCGGCGATGACGGTGACTGGCTGGCTTTCCTGGGCGCGTCCTACTTCCGCGCCGCAGGCGACGGGGCGCAGTACGGAGCCTCGGCCCGGGGTATCGCCATCGATACGGCGCCCGCTCCGGGCAAGACCGAGGAGTTCCCGGTCTTCACACGGTTCTACGTCAGCCCGGCCGCCGACGGGGCTGTCACGGTGCTGGCGCTGCTCGAGGGGCAGAGCCTGACCGGCGCCTACCAGTTCGTCGCCCGCAAGGAACCCCACGTCGTCATCGACGTCGCCTGCAAGCTCTACATGCGCCGGAGCGTCGAGCGGTTCGGCGTGGCGCCGCTGACCTCGATGCTCTGGTACTCGGAGGGGATCAGCCGGTTCGTCGCCAGCGACTGGCGGCCGGAGGTGCACGATTCCGACGGGCTGCTGATGCAGACCGGGACCGGAGAGCTGATCTGGCGCCCGCTCAACAACCCGCCGAAGCTCAGCGTCAGCGCCTTCGCGGACCGGTCGCCCAGGGGCTTCGGCTTGCTCCAGCGCGACCGGGTGTTCGACCACTACATCGACGACGGGTTCGAGGAGAGCCGGCCGGACATCTGGGTCGAGCCGCAGGGCGATTGGGGACAGGGCAGCGTCCAGCTCGTTGAGATCCCGACCCACCAAGAGACCGACGACAACATTGGCGCGATGTGGGTCCCGGCCGATCCGCCGAAGGCCGGGGACGAGCGGAGCTACGCCTACCGCCTGCGCTGGACCGTGCAGGAACCGGTCTCGACCGATCTCGCCCGCTGCGTCGCCACGCGGGCGATGAAGGCTTCATGGCTCGCCGAGTCCGACCGCCGCCCGGGCCGGCCCAACCTCGCGCGGCAATTCGTACTCGAATTCGAGGGCGCGGCCCTGGCGGGGCTTGATCCGGAAAAGGCCATGGTCGCGCTGACGGTGTCGCGCGGCAGCGCCGAGGAGGTCGGCGCCACCTGGGCGCCCTACGGCAAGCCGAGCCCCTGGCGGGTCTTCTTCAAGGTCTATGCCGAGGGGCCGGAGCCGGTCGAGATGCGGCTGCGGCTGAAGTCCGGCGAGAGGCTGCTCTCCGAGACCTGGGCCTACCGCTACGATCCGGAGGCCCAGGGGACGGTTCTTTAGCCGACCGGCGGTGCGGGCTGCATTGCCGCGCCGGGGCCGCCCCCTGTAGAAGCCCGGCACAGGCCGCGACCGCGGTCCGCCCATCGCCGCATCCGAGGCCGTCATGAACGGCGAGCGACCGCCCGGCCCGCACCTGCCCGAGACGCTGACGCGCCTGCTCCGGGCGCCCAAGAACGCGATCTGGCCGACGCCCGAGGATCGCAACCGCCTGCACCTCGGGAGGCAGAAGCCGCGGCAGCCGAGCCGCGCGGTCCTGGGTGTCTGGCTGTGGGTGATCCTCTATAACCTCGTCGGCTTCGCGATCCTCGCGACCCTTTGGCGGACGATGCACTGACCCGATGATGCGATACGGCCATCTCCGCGCCTGTGCTGCGCTGCTTCCGCTCGCCCTGACCCTTGGGCCCGCGGCGGCCCAGGCGCCCGGGGACTCCCTCAACGCGGACGCGTCAACCGGCGCCGTGAAAGTCTGCTCGCCGGTGGCCATGCCGCGCTGGCGCTCGATGATTCCGGTTCCCACGACCTGGGCCTTCGTGGACTGCATGGCCTTCTCCGGCGAGATGGGCGCGACCCATTTCCAGCTCGGCTGCCTGTTCACCAACGTCACGCCCCACGCGCAGAAATACGCCTGGGGCGCCATGGTGCAGATCGAGAAATCGGCTTTGGCAAAGGCGCAGCCGCCGGTTCCGAACTGCGGTTGGTGAGCGGCCCAATCAGTCGGCAGTGTCCGGCCGCCACGGAAGCGTAGGCCCCGCCCATGGCCTTCAGGGCGATTGCCCGCAGTGACGGTGGGCGGGCATGTGGATGCCGCGACCGACATCGACCGAGCCCGGATGCGGGATAAAACGTGCGATCTCGACCAGCACCGAGCTGACGGGACGGTTGATCGTTTCTCCCTGCGATCCGCACGGCGCACAAATAGCCCGAGAGAACTCTCGCCCGACGAGACCTGCCGCCGAGGGCTGACGTCCGCGATCCGCGGCAACAGTCGGTTCACGCGTGCAGCGGATCGCGTGTCGCGCGGTGAATGCATCCGCCCTCAGACAATTTCCGCTGCAATCAAGTGGGGATAACCTGAGCGGAACCGGCCGGTCGACGAGGGATGAACCGCGCAAAACTTCCTTAAACGAGACCCTCTAGGTTGCCGGCGACGCTGGTGGGTGAGTCTGTTCCGCCACGCACCGAGCCCCGCGGCTCCCGGCGGCAGCGCACGGCCCCGCACACGCTTTGACGTTCGGCCGCGATCGGTCTACAGATGGGAAACTAACTCAAGCAAGATTCATGCCGCCACACACTCGGCGGTGGCCGGCTAACCGCGCTGGAAGGGCATCGGGGCCTCGTATGAGTTTGGTGCAACGGCTGGAAGTGCGTCAGGGCCAGGCCCTGGTGATGACGCCGCAGCTCCTGCAAGCGATCAAGCTTCTCCAACTCTCGCAGCTCGACCTCGCCGCCTATGTCGAGGCCGAACTGGAACGAAACCCCCTCCTCGAACGGGCAGAGCCCGAGCCGACCGGAACCAGCGAAGCAGCCGAACCCGCCTACGCGGAAGACGGAGCCGGCGACGGTTTCGAGGGCGCCGAGCCCGACTCGTGGCTGTCGAACGAGCTTAATCCCAGCCGCGGCGAGATCGAGGGCGATTTCGACACGCGCCTCGACAACGTCTTCCCCGACGACGTGCCGGTCCAGGCGCGGGAGATCGGCGGCGGCGACATGCTCTCGCTCACGCCGCCACCCTACGGCAGCAGCGGCGGCAGCTTCGACGCGGAAGCCCCGGATTTCGAGGCCACCCTCACGGCGGAGACCTCGCTGCGGGACCATCTCGCCGGCCAGCTCGATCTCGCCACGCGCAACCCCATGGAGCGGCTGATCGGCGGCTTCCTGATCGATGCGGTGGACGAGGCGGGATACCTGCGCGAAACGGTTGAGGGGGTGGCCGAGCGCCTGGGCGCCGACCCCGAGACCGTGGCGCGCGTCCTGACCCTGGTGCAGGCGTTCGATCCGCCCGGCGTCGCCGCCCGCGACCTCGCCGAATGTCTTACGATCCAGCTGCGCGAGCGCGACCGGTTCGACCCGGCCATGCAGGCGCTGGTCTCGCGCCTCGACCTCGTGGCCAAGCGCGATTTCGCCGGGCTGCGCCGCCTCTGCGGCGTGGACGACGAGGATCTCGTCGACATGCTGGGCGAGATCCGCCGGCTCGATCCGAAGCCCGGCCGGGCCTTCGGCTCGCACGCCGCGGAGGTGCTGATCCCCGACGTGTTCGTGCGCGCGGCGCCGGACGGCTCCTGGTTGGTCGAGCTGAACAGCGAGGCCCTGCCGCGGGTGCTGGTCAATCAAAGCTATTACGCCCGGGTGGTGCGCGGCGCGACCGCCGATGGCGACAAGGCCTTCCTGTCGGAGGCTCTGCAGAACGCCAACTGGCTCACCCGCTCCCTGGAGCAGCGCGCCCGCACGATCCTGAAGGTCGCCACCGAGATCGTGCGCCAGCAGGACGGCTTCTTCATGTACGGCGTGACCCATCTGCGTCCGCTGAACCTGAAGACGGTGGCGGAGGCGATCGGCATGCACGAATCGACCGTCTCGCGGGTCACCTCCAACAAGGCGATCGGCACCAGCCGCGGCACGCTGGAGATGAAATACTTTTTCACCGCGGCGATCCCGGGAGCCGCCGGCGCGGCGGCCCATTCGTCGGAGGCCGTGCGCCACCGGATCAAGCAACTGGTCGATGGCGAGACGCCGAACGACGTGCTGTCCGACGATGCGCTCGTGCAGAAGCTGCGCGGCGAGGGCGTCGACATCGCCCGGCGAACCGTGGCCAAGTATCGGGAATCCCTTCGGATCCCGAGTTCGATCGAACGCCGCCGGGAGCATTTCGCCCACGGCTCGGGCCACCACGCCGCCCTGGCCCTGCGCTGAACAAACGGCTGGGCTTGCGCGGCGCGCCGGTCCGGCCCATCCGTGGCGCGCCCTGACGACGCCTGGACCCGCGATGCATCCGACCGGAACGCCCCCGCGCAGCCTCACCGCCATCGTGCTCGCGGCCGGGAAAGGCACGCGGATGCGCTCGGATCTGCCGAAGGTGCTGCACCGGATCGCCGGGCGGAGCATGCTCGGCCACGTCCTGGCCGCCGTACAGGCAGCGGGCGCCGGGCGGATCGCCGTGGTGGCCGAGCCCGGACGCGACGACGTCGCCGCCGAGATCGCGAAGGCCGCCCCCGGCGCACAGATCTTCCCGCAGGCCGAGCGTCTGGGCACCGCCCACGCGGTGCTGGCCGCCCGCGACGTGCTCGCCGACCCGGACGACGACGTGGTCATCGCGTTCGGCGATACGCCGCTCGTCACCGCCGAGACCTTGTTGAGACTGCGCGCGCCGCTGGCCGAGGGTGCGGCCATCGCGGTGCTCGCCTTCGAGAGCCCGTCGCCCACCGGGTACGGGCGCGTGCTGACCGAGGGCAGCCGCGTACTGGCGATCCGCGAGGAGAAGGATGCGAGCGCGGCCGAGCGGGTCGTCACCCTGTGCAATGCCGGGCTGATGGCGCTGTCCGGGCGGCATGCCCTGTCGCTGCTCACCCGCATCGGCAACGACAACGCCGCCGGAGAATACTACCTGCCGGACGCCGTGGCGCTCGCGGTGGCGGACGGCCTGTCTGTCACCGTCGTGCCGGTGGACGAGGCGGAAGCGCAGGGCGTCAACGACCGGGTGCAGCTCAGCGTCGCCGAAGCGGCGATCCAGGGCCGGCTCCGGCGCAACGCCATGCTGGGCGGCGCCACCCTGATCGCCCCCGAGACGGTTTTCCTGAGCTACGACACGATGCTTGGGCGCGACGTGATGGTGGAACCCAACGTGGTGTTCGGGCCAGGCGTGCGGATCGGCGACGGCTGCACCGTGCGGGCCTTCGCCCATCTCACCGAGACCGAGCTGAAGGCGGGTGTCCGGATCGGACCGTTCGTGCGCCTCCGTGGCCATGCGGTGCTGGAGACCGGCGCCGAACTCGGCAACTTCGTCGAGCTGAAGAATGCCCGGATGGGGGCCGGCGCCAAGGCCGCGCACCTGACCTATCTCGGCGACGCCGAGGTCGGCGCGAAGGCCAATATCGGCGCCGGCACGATCACCTGCAATTACGACGGGGTGCTCAAGCACCGCACCACGATCGGCGCCCATGCGTTCATCGGCTCGAACTCCGCTCTGGTGGCGCCGGTGACCGTGGGGGAGGGGGCCTACGTGGCGTCCGGCTCGGTCATCACCGACGACGTGCCGGCAGACGCCATGGCGGTCGCCCGCGGCCGGCAGGTGGTGAAGCCCGGCTGGGCCAAGCTGAAGCGGGCGGCGCTGCTCGCCGAGAAGGCGTTGCGCGGGGGGCGTTGAGGCTTGGGGATCCGGGGCCCGCGCTTAAACAGCTCGAGTCTGCGATGACCGAGTGCGACCCATAATTGACGTTGGTCGTGGCTTGCCTAATGCTCCAAAGCAGTCGTGGGTAGCGCTTCGGTCTCAACGGTGGAATGCGCGTGCTTTCACACCCATCCGCTCGAACCGACGGTTAAGCTGAATAGGCGCGGGATGTCTTCCATGAACGATCAGGAGATCAGACGCGCTCTCGACCGGCACTGGGCAGCCTCGGACGCTTACGATTTCAAGGAAGAGCATCAGATCTATGGCGACGACGCAGTGCTTGAATATCCTCAATCTGGCGAGCGCATCAGCGGGCGGCACAAGATCCAGGCATCTCGTACGGCGCAACCAAACAAGAAGCGATTTGATGTGCGACGGATTGTCGGCTCTGGCGATCTATGGGTGACGGAGTACGTACTCACGTATGACGGTAAGCCGTCCTACACCGTGAGCATTATGGAGTTTCGCGACGGGAAAGTCGTTCGGGAAACGCAATATTTCGGCGACCCGTTCGCCCCGGGACCGTCGCGTTCGCAATGGGTTGAACGGATTGTCTGACTTCGAGCCCCGGACTGGCAACGCGAACCGCCGAGAAGCGAGAGTCCGCTTTCAAGGTTCAACAGCCGATAGCAGACCAGCAGATATCCACCCCAAGCAGCCATTCAGCACCAGACCTACACCAGCCGCACGAACGGTCGCCGGCACATACCGAAAGCCACCTCCGGTTAGTTGAAGTGAGACCGCCGCCGCTCCGGTAGGAAGACGCTTGGATCCAACAGCGACGCCCGCGGGGACGCCCAAGCTTGACGCGCCTTGGCGCAGCTGGAACACGGCCGCCGCCTTTCCGGATCCGGCCCGCACGATGCTGCTCAACCGCTTGTTTCCCGTCTGCGCCATCCTGGCCGCGGCGACCGCCTACGTCGTGCCGGACGTGTTCCTCCCGGTGCTCCCGCACGTCGCTGCCCTGCTGGCCGTGATCATGTTCGCCCTCGGCGTGACGCTGACGCCCGCGGATTTCGGCCGGATCCTGGCCCGGCCCGCGCCGGTCGCGGCCGGTGTCGTCGTCCACTACCTCGTGATGCCCGCGGCCGCCTGGGCCATCGCCCACGCCCTCGGCATGGGCACGGAGCTGACGACCGGCATGGTGCTGGTCGGCAGCGTCGCCAGCGGCACGAGCTCCACCCTGATGGTCTACATAGCGGGCGGCGATGTCGCGCTATCGGTGACCATCGCCACGGCCTCGACGCTGGTGGGCCTCGTGGCGACGCCGCTGTTGGTGCGCCTCTACGTCGACGCCGCCGTGCCGGTCGATGTGGCGGGGCTCCTGGCCAGCCTCGTGGAGATCGTGGCGGCACCGGTGGCGCTGGGGCTGGCGCTCAACCGGCTCGCGCCGCGCCTCGTCGGGCGCCTCGAGCGCGCTCTGCCCGTCGTGTCGATGGTCGCCATCCTGCTGATCATCGGCGCCGTCGTGGCCGGCAGCCGGGCGAGCATCGCCGCGGTCGGGCCGCTCGTGCTGCTGGCGGTAGTGTTGCACAACGGCGCCGGCTTGCTCTGCGGCTACTGGAGCGGGCGCCTGCTCGGCTTCGACGAGGGCACCTGCCGCACGCTGGCTCTGGAGGTCGGCATGCAGAATTCCGGCCTCGCGGCGGCTTTGGGCAAGCTGTATTTCTCACCGCTGGCCGCCCTGCCGGGGGCGGTCTTCTCCGTGTGGCACAACCTGTCGGGCTCGGTACTGGCCGGCTACTGGTCGAGCCGGAATCCGACCATCACCAAACGCGGGACGACGCCCCCATAGCGGGACCGCTGCCGCGACAGCATCGATTCGGCCGGGGCTGGCCCTGCCCGGCCATGATCCGGTACAAGCCACGCTCGGCTAAGGCCTGAGCGAACGGCCCGGACCTTGCGCGGCGCGTCCGCGCGCGGCCATCCGGACGTCAAAGCGAGAGACATCCCATGTGCGGCATCGTCGGCATCGTCGGACGCGACGCGGTGGCGGGGCAGGTGATCGAGGCCCTGCGGCGGCTCGAATACCGCGGCTACGATTCCGCCGGCATCGCCACCCTGGAGCATGGCCGCCTGGAGCGGCGGCGGGCCTCGGGCAAGCTCGTCAACCTGGAGGCGCGGCTCGTCCAGGAGCCGCTCGCCGGCACGATCGGCATCGGCCACACCCGCTGGGCCACCCACGGCCGGCCGAACGAGACCAATGCCCATCCGCACGCCACCAAGCGGCTGGCGGTCGTGCACAACGGCATCATCGAGAACTTTCGCGAGCTGAAGCAGGAGCTTGAGGCCGACGGCATCGTCTTCGAGACCGAAACCGACACCGAGGTCGTCGCCCAGCTTGTCAGCCGCAACATGGACCGGCGGATGGCACCCGTCGAGGCGGTGGCAGCCGCCCTGCCGCGGCTGCGCGGCGCCTTCGCGCTGGGCTTCATCTTCGCCGGCGAGGAAAATCTGCTGATCGGCGCCCGCCACGGCGCGCCGCTCGCGATCGGCTTCGGCGAGGGCGAGACCTATCTCGGCTCAGATGCGCTGGCGCTCGCCCCGTTCACCGACGCCATCACGTATCTCGACGAAGGCGACTGGGCGATCCTCACCCGGAACGGCGCCGAGATCCGCGACGCGTCGGGCGCCACGGTCGAGCGCCCGCGCCAGAAGATCGCCACCCAGGCCTACCGGATCGACAAGGGCGAGTATCGCCACTTCATGGCCAAGGAGATCCATGAGCAGCCCGAGGTCGTGGGCCGCACGCTCGCCCATTACGTCGATATGGCGAACGGCCGGGTGATGCTGCCCGAGCCGCTGCCCTTCGACTTCGCCAAGCTCAGCCGCGTCTACATCACCGCCTGCGGCACCGCCTATTATGCGGGCCTCGTCGCGCGGTACTGGTTCGAGCAGGTGGCGCGGCTGCCGGTCGAGATCGACGTTGCATCGGAGGCCCGCTACCGCGAGGCGCCCCTGGAACGGGACGGGCTGACGCTGGTCATCTCGCAATCGGGCGAGACCGCCGACACCCTGGCCTCGTTGCGCTACGCAAAATCCCAGGGCCAGCACACGCTGAGCGTGGTCAACGTGCCGACCTCGACCATCGCGCGGGAATCCTCCGTGGTGATGCCGACACTGGCCGGACCGGAGATCGGCGTCGCCTCCACCAAGGCGTTCTCGTGCCAGCTCACGGTCCTGCTCTGCCTCGCCATCGCGGCCGGGCGCGCGCGCGGCACCCTCGACGCAGAGGGCGAGCGGCGCTTGGTCGACGCCCTGATCAAGGCGCCGGGCCTGATGGCGGAGGCGCTGACCCAGGAGAGCGCAATCGAAGGTCTCGCCCGCGAGGTCGCGAAGGCGCGGGACGTGCTCTATCTCGGCCGCGGCACCAGCTACCCAATGGCGCTGGAAGGCGCGCTGAAGCTCAAGGAGATCAGCTACATCCACGCCGAGGGCTACGCGGCGGGCGAGCTGAAGCACGGGCCGATCGCCCTGATCGACGAGAGCGTGCCGGTGATCGTGATCGCGCCGCACGATGCGGTGTTCGAGAAGACGATGTCGAACATGCAGGAGGTCGCCGCCCGCGGCGGCCGGATCGTGCTGATCGGCGACGCCAAGGGCGCGGCCGAGCACGGCCTCGAAACGCTGGCGACCTTCACCATGCCGGCGCTCGACGCCACGGTGGCGCCGATCGTCTACGCGGTGCCGATCCAGCTGCTCGCCTACCACACGGCCGTGTTCATGGGGAAAGACGTGGATCAGCCGCGCAATCTGGCCAAGTCGGTGACGGTGGAATAGCCGCGCCTCGGCGCATGCCCATTCGGCGCGGCGCAGCCTTTGCGGGCGGTCGCGTCGATCCCGGAATGAGGACCTCCATGACCGATCGCGCGTCCGCCGCCTTCCGCTGGCTCGATGAGCAGGAGGGGGCGATGTTGTCGCTCCTCGAAGACCTCGTGAATCTCGATTCCGGATCATACGACAAGCCGGGCGTGGATGCGGTCGGCGCCCGCATCGCGGCGTTCCTGGCCGGCGAGGGCATCCCGGTCACCACGATCCCGGTCGCGGGCTACGGCGACGCGCTCAAAGCCGAGGTCGCGGGTTCCGGTGGCGGCAACCGGCCGGTGGTGCTGATGGGCCATCGCGACACGGTCTTCCCAAAGGGCGAGGTGGCGCGCCGGCCGTTCCACGTCGCTGAAGGCCGCGCCTACGGGCCGGGCGTCGCCGACATGAAGGCCGGCCTCGTGATGAACGCCTTCGTGCTGGCGGCCTATCACCGGGCCGGCGGCGCGCCGGTGCCGCTGGTCGGCCTGTTCACCAGCGACGAGGAGATCGGCTCGCCGGCCTGCCGGCCGATCATCGAGGACACCGCCCGCGGCGCCCGGGCGGTGCTGAATTCCGAGCCGGGACGGCCGACCGGGAACGTCGTCACCGGCCGCAAGGGCGGCGTGTTCATGCAGCTCGAAGTGCTGGGCAAGGCCGCCCATTCCGGCGGCAACTATGCGGAGGGGCGCAGCGCCATTCTCGAACTGGCCCACAAGACCGTGGCGTTCCACGCCATCACAGATCTCGCGCGCGGCATCACGGTGAATGTCGGGCTCGTCGCCGGAGGCCAGTCGGTCAACACCGTGGCGCCCCGGGCGACCTGCGAGATCGACCTGCGCTACGTCACCCCGCCCGACCGCGCGGAGGCCATGGACCGGATCGCCGCGATCGTGGCGGCCTCCACGGTGCCGGACACCACGGCGCAGCTGACCATCAAGGGCGAGTTCCTGCCGCTGGTGCAGGATGCGGCCTCCCGGGCGCTGTTCGAGACCTATGCCACGGTCAGCGCGGGGCTCGGCCGGCCGGTCGAAGGCGAGTTCGCGGGCGGCTGCGCCGATTCCGGCTTCACCGCCAGCGTCGGCTGCCCGACCCTCTGCGCCGTGGGCCCGGTCGGCGGCAAGGCGCATTCGCCCGAGGAGTACCTGGAGGTGGGCAGCCTCGTGCCGAGGGGGCGCGCGATGGCCGAGACCATCGCGGCGCTGAGCGGCTAATCCCGCAGGGCCGCCGCGAGACGCAGCAGGAACCCGTCGACGGCGCTCTTATCGATCCAGCGCAGCACCGCCACGAGGTCGCGGTCCGGATCGCACCAGATCACGTTGTTGCCGGCTCCCAGTGCGCTGAACGCGTTGGCGGAAAGCTGCGGCCTGGCGGCGGGGCCGCGGTTGAGCCACCAGAGATAGCCGTAGCTCTCAAGGGTCAGCGACGGGGTCAGCATGGCGCGGATCCAACGCTCCGACAGGAGCCGGCGGCCGTTCCACACGCCGCCGCGGGCGATGAGCAGCCCGAACCGGGCGTGGTCGTCGGCGCCGATGAACAGGCCGCCACCCCAATGGCCGCCGCCGGGGACGGACTGGATCCGATTGCCGTCGACCGTGACCCAGGCCGTGTCGTAGCCGTGCCACGCCCAGTCGGTGGACGCACCGATCGGGTCCATGATCCGCGCGCGCAGCACCTCCGGCAGGGCGCGGCCGAACAACCGCATTAGGCAGTAGGACAGCAGGTTCACCCGCACGTCGTTGTACTCGTAGTGGGAACCGGGCGGGTTCGGCGCTCGCTTCTCACCCTTGCGGCTGTTGTCCGCCCCCGGGCCGATCTGGCGGAAGTGGTCGACCTGATCGGACTTTTCGAACAGCGTTCCCTGCCACTCGCTCGATTGCTGCAGCAGGTTGCGCCACGTGATCGCGCCGTTATGCGGGCCGTCGAGGAGCGGGTCCGGCACGCTGTCGCGGACCGGGGCATCCACTTCGGGGATCAGCCCGTCATCGTGAGCGAGGCCGGCCAGAACCGCCAGGTAGCTCTTGGCGACCGAAAAGGTCATGTCCGGACGACCGGTGTCGCCCCAGGCCGCCACCCGGCGGCCGCCCTTCAGGATCACGCCCGCCGGGCCGCCCCGCTCCCGCACCGGGCCCACGATCGCGCTCCACGGTCCGGTCTCGTTCCACTCGACGATCCCGACATAGCGCCCATCCGGATAATACAGGCTGCGCGGCCACGCGCTCTCGTGCGCCTCGGCATAGGCCACCGCCTCCGCAAGGCGCACGGGATCGAGACCGGCCGCAGCGGGATCGGCCCGATCCCACGATTGCCCCGGCCATGACGGCACCATGTCCTGCCTCACACACGATCTCCACTTTTCGGGCGCGATGAGCGCAGCCCCGTCGGTCCCGGGCCTCTCACGGCACAGACCGAGAGGAAAGCATGCCTTGCGCCGCGCGGTACGAATGAGCCTGCCGCGCGCAACCTGCCGCCGGAATCGTTGGCCTGATGCGATGCAATCCAGCCCCGCGACAGGACCAAGTGGCATTGAACCAGACCAGAATACCGATCGATACCGACGCTTATTTGAAATATCGATTCCGAAATATCCGCAGAATTTCTACAATCCTCCTATTCTTGTTCCCCCATAGACCCGCAAAACCTGCAATATAGACACCCGTCATCCGCGCTAAGGTCGAACATATTTCGTATTAAATGCATTTAATGTTCATAATTTTGGAGAAATTCGATGCTAGACTCATATTACAGTAACATTGCTACACAATTTACTACCTAAAAGCGAAAGACATACAATATCTTAAGTTCGATTGGAGTTGCGAGGGCCCATGTCGGCAGTAGCAAACTCCGAATCCCGGAAGAGACTGGCTTGGATACGATCCCAGACTGTGCTCGGGGCACTCGGAGGCGCCGTCGCCCTGATCACCCCCCTGGTACTCCTGGCCGCCCCCCGGTCCGATACGGTGGTGCTTTTCGGCCGCGCGGGATCCGGCTCCGATGCGGTGGTCCGCATGGTGGCCGAGGCGGGCGGGTCGATCTTGAACGTCGATGGTCAGCGGGATGTCGTGATCGCCCGCGCCGATGACTCCGGTTTCGTCCTTCGCCTCTATGCGGCGGGGGCCCGGCTCGTCTTCGACGGCAGCTCGGCCCGCGGCTGCGGTCGCGCCGACCGGTCCCACGCCGTCACCCGCAATTCGGATCCTGATTTCGGACGCTCAGCACGATGAACCACCTCAATACGCTCCGGCTCAAGTTCGGCCGTTCCCTCATCGCGATCTTGTGGGTGCACGTGCTCGTCGTCGCAGGGGCCGAGGCCGCGCTGAATAGCGGCCTGCCGACGCTGGGCCCGATCGCCGCCGTCATGGTCCTGGCCGGAACGGCGACGATGCTCTGGTGGCGGGATCCGACTGGCCGGGCCACGCGCATCGTCAGCGGACTCGCCCTGATCGGCATGGCGGCGATCTTCCTGATCGTCTTCGCCGGGCATCGCTGGCAGGTCGATCTGCACATGTACTTCTTCGCCTGTCTCGCCGTGCTGGTCGGCTGGTGCGACTGGCGCGTGATCCTGGCGGCGACCGTGGCGACCGCGGTGCATCACCTCGCCCTCGATCTGGCTGTTCCGGCCTTGGTCTTCCCGGATGCCGCGACCGATATCGGCCGCGTCGCGCTGCACGCGGTGATCGTGGTGGTTGAAGCCGCCGTCCTGATCTGGGTCTGCCGCACGACGGTCGACTCGTTCCGGGCGCTCGGCCAATCGGAGATGGAGGCCCAGGCGCAGCTGGCCCGCACCAGCGTCCTGGAGCAGGAAGCCGCGGAGGCCCGGGCCGAGCTGGACATGGCACGGCGGAACGCGACCGAGCACCTGGCCCGGACCTTCGAGACGACCGTGGGCGGTATCCTCGATCATGTGTCCAGCGCCGCAGCGGGCCTGCGCACGGCAGCGGCCGACATGTCGGAGACGGCCTCCAATTCGGCGCGCCGGTCGTCGGACGTGGCCTCCTCGGCCGGGGACGCGGCGCGCACGGCCGAGACGGCGGCCGAGGCGACGGCGCAGCTCGGCGCGTCGCTCGGCGAGATCGAGCGGCAGGTGAGCGGCTCCGCCGATCTCGCCAGCCGGACCGCCGCGCAGGCGGCCGAGGCGGTGCCCCTTGTTCAGGAGCTGAGCGCGGCCGCGGAACGGATCGGCGACGTGGTGGCGCTGATCTCGACGGTGGCCGCCCAGACCAACCTGCTGGCGCTGAACGCCACGATCGAGGCGGCCCGGGCCGGAGAGGCCGGCCGCGGCTTCGCGGTGGTGGCGGCCGAGGTGAAGGAACTCGCCAGCCAGACCGCCAAGGCCACCGAGGACATCGCCTCGCAGGTCGGCCGGATCCAGACCTCCACGCAGCGGGCCGTCTCCGCGGTGAACGGAATCACCGTGCACATCCGCGACATGAACACCCTCGCCAGGCAAATCACGGCCTCCGTGCGCGACCAGGGCGCTGCCGCCGAACGCATCGTCCGCACGGTCGCGGAGGCGGCGGCCGGCGCCAGCGCGGTGAGTTCGACCGTCACGGCCGTGGCCGAAGCCGTCGAGACGACGGGAACGACCGCAGGCGGCCTTCTGGCTTCGGCCTCTGAGCTTTCGGTCGAATTCGACACGCTCGGGCAGGAGGTCGGCCGCTTCCTCGCATCGGTCCGCGCGGCCTGACTTCAGGCAGCGCGCCGCGCATCAGCCCGGCCGGACCGTGTCGGTGAACCACGGCGCGCTGACCGCGCACCAAGCAGAGGGTGGATAGGCGGGTCGGCCCGCTCAGGCCCCGGAGTGAGGGTGGTCGTCTCAACGCCCGCTTGCGCCCCGGGGCCGCTTCGATCAGTTTTCGACGGATCCCGTGAGGATCTTGGGCGAAGGATCGCGTTGTCCGTGCATCTTCTGATCGTCGACGACCACCCGCTGTTCCGCGATGCCCTCGCGGCCACGATCCGCCTCGCGCATCCGGATGCGGTGCTGCACGAGGCCGACGGGATCGAGGCGGCCTGCACGGTGCTGACGGCCAACCGGAATATCGACCTGACGCTCCTCGACCTGTCGATGCGCGGCACCGCCGGGTTCGACGGGCTGATCACGATCCGCGCACGGTTTCCGCGGATCCCGATCCTGATCGTGTCCGGCCACGAGGATCCGCGCATCGCGCGCGAGTCCCTGCAGCACGGAGCTGCCGGCTTCGTCCCGAAGGCGATGGACAAGGCAACGCTGACCCGGGCGATCACCGAGGTCCTGAGCGGCGCGCTGTTCCTGCCGCCGGGCCTCGCCGAGGCGAACGCCCCCGCGTCGCGCTCCAAGAAGGCGCCGCTCCCCGAGCGCCTCGCCCGGCTGACCCCGCAGCAAGTGCGCGTTCTGATGATGATCCGGCAAGGCAAGCTCAACAAGCAGATCGCCCACGAGCTTCAGGTGGGCGATTCGACCGTGAAGGCGCATGTCTCCGAGATCCTGCGCAAGCTGGAGGTGATCAGCCGGACGCAGATCGTGATCGACACGGCGTCGCTGGATTTCGACCAGATCCACAACGCGCATCCGGCCTAGACGCCGCCGGTCATGACACGGGGTGCGGATCACCGTCGGAGAACCGGCCCCCGCCGCGGACGAGGGAGGCGGGCGGAGACGCCCGACGCCGGTCTTGGACGGGGTGGCCGGACGCTCGCCCGCTGAACATTCTCATCGGCTTGGGGTTGGCTTGGGACCATCTTACGCGGACTCAGGAGACCCCATGTCGAAGACGATCCTCGCGCTGGCCACGTCGCTCGTGCTCGCCACCTCAGGCGCGGCGCTGGCACAGGCACCGCATACCGGCGGCGCCAACCAGGGCAACGTGAACAAATCCGGCGCCGTGGGCGGCACAGGGACCGGAACCGGGGCGATGGAGCAGACCGGCTCCACCGGCGCCGGCATGGCGCCCGGCACCAGCGGCGGCCCCCGCGTGAGCACCCCCGGCGCGCCTGCCGGCAGCAGCATGGGCAACGGCACGACCGGCAGCGGCGCTGCGCCGAGCGGGAAGTAAGACGCGCAGCGACCCTAGACGCAACCTACTCTCCTCCCCCTTGTCGGGAGGAGTTTGAGGTGGGGGTGTGGTGCAGGATCGAGTGGTGCGGTGCCTTCTGCACCACCCCCACCCCTGGCCCTTCTCCGCGAGCTTGAGCGATCCCGGGCAGGCCCGGGATCGCCAGGGGAGGGGATATGGGTCTCAATGGACCCCGGGCATCATGCCCCGAGCCCACCCACGCACAGGTACTTCGTGTTCAGGTAATCCTCGATGCCCTGATACGAGCCCTCGCGGCCGAGACCCGATTCCTTCACGCCGCCGAAGGGCGCCACCTCGGTGGTGATGATCCCCTCGTTGATCCCGACCATGCCGTATTCCAGCGCCTCCGCGACCCGGAAGGTGCGGCCGAGGTCGCGGGTGTAGAAGTAGCAGGCGAGCCCGAACTCAGTGTCGTTGGCCATGCGAATCGCTTCCGCCTCGTCGCGGAAGCGGAACAGCGGCGCCAGCGGCCCGAACGTCTCCTCGCGGGCGACATCCATCCCGGGGGTCGCACCGGAGATCACGGTCGGCTCGAAGAACTGGCCGCCCAGCGCGTGCCGGTGGCCGCCCGCGATCACCCGGCCGCCTTTCTCGACCGCGTCCCGGATATGCGCCTCGGTCTTCTCCACCGCCGCCATGTCAATCAGCGGACCCTGGGCGACGCCGTCCTCGAGGCCGTTGCCGACCTTCAGGCGGTTGGCGGCCTCGGCCATCTTCTCCGCGAAGGCGTCGTAGATCCCGTCCTGCACCAGGAAGCGGTTGGTACAGATGCAGGTCTGGCCGGAATTGCGGAACTTGGCGAGCATCGCGCCGGCCACCGCGCGGTCGATATCGGCATCGTCGAACACGATGAACGGCGCGTTGCCACCCAATTCCATCGAGACCTTCTTCACCGTGTGCGAGGCCTGCTCGAGGAGCACCTTGCCGACCTCGGTGGAGCCGGTGAACGTGATTTTCTTGACCAGTGGGTTGCCGGTCATCTCGGCACCGATGGCCCGGGCCGAGCCGGTGAGGATGCTGACCACGCCGGCTGGGAAGCCCGCACGCTCGCACAGCACGCCCCAGGCCAGCCCCGAGAGCGGGGTCTGCGAGGCCGGCTTGATCACGATCGGGCAGCCGGCGGCCAGCGCCGGGGCGATCTTGCGGGCGATCATCGAGGACGGGAAGTTCCACGGCGTGATCGCCGCCACCACGCCCACCGGCTCCTTGGTGACGAGAATCTTGCGGTCGCCCCAGGGGGAGGGGATCACGTCGCCGTAGACGCGCCGCGCCTCTTCCGCGAACCACAGCACGTAGGCCGCCGACATGGCGACCTCGCCGCGGGACTCGGTCAGCGACTTGCCCTGCTCGGCGGTGAGGATCTGCGCCAGATCCTCCTGATGCTCGGTGACCAGCGCGGCGAGCTTGCGCAGCAGCACGGCGCGCTCGTTGGCGGTCTTGGCGCGCCAGTCCGGATAAGCCGCGTGCGCCGCCTGAATCGCAGCCCGCGTCTCCTCGGCGCCGGCATTCGGCACCCGGGCGA
Organism: Methylobacterium sp. GC_Met_3; assembly: GCF_026540775.1. Classification (NCBI taxonomy): domain Bacteria; kingdom Pseudomonadati; phylum Pseudomonadota; class Alphaproteobacteria; order Hyphomicrobiales; family Methylobacteriaceae; genus Methylobacterium; species Methylobacterium sp. GC_Met_3. The sequence continues at coordinate 18,788 of NZ_JALNUL010000014.1, read as the reverse complement.
TCACCGCGCCGGTGGCGGGGTTGGTGACATCGATGCTGCCGGAGCCGGCCTTGGTCCATGCGCCGCCGACGAGGCAGGCTTCGACCAGCAGGGCGCGATCCTTCAGGGTGGGGGTTTCGAGTTCAGGCATCCAACGGTTCCTTCGGCGGCCGCGGCATGTCGGGCTGGGACATGCCGGGTCGCGGCTTGAGAGGTACGCTCTGGGCCGTATTCCTCGCCTGCGCCTCGGCTTTTGTCTCGAAGACATGGGGAGCCAGATCGCGGCTCGCCAACGAGGCACCGAGTTTCAATCGCAAGAACGCGCTGGTCGTATAGCGCGATGCGGTCTCGTAATACCGATTCTCCAAATAAGCGATGGCCGAGAAGTAGGCGTCGCTTACGGTCGCGTCGATCTCGAACCCGTCGTAATTGGCGATCAGGTGGACCTTGCGGCCGATCTCCTGGCAGGCACGCTCGTATTCCCGGCGTACCAGCTCGACATCGTCGATGGTCCGCACCTGGAAACCTTCGAGATTCGAGAACAGGATGTTGCGCTCCGGATCGTAACTGATCCGCTCCGCGAGCGAGAGGCCCAGCAGCCAGGGCTCCAGCCCCATCACGGTCTCGCGGAACAGGCGCGGATCCATGGGCTTCGGGTTCTGCACGATCGGCGCAAACCCCATCTGCCCGAGGATATCGCGCGCGATATCGATCCCCGGTGCGACCTCGACGAGTTCCATCCCGGCCCGTGTCCGCCGGAAGACGCAACGCTCGGTCACGTAGAGCACCGGCTGGCCGCGTTCGGCCGCGTAGGCGCCCGAGAAAGTCACCTGCTCGACGGCGGCGATGAATTTCTGGGAGCGGCCCTCGGTGAGGATGCGGATGCCGTCGCCCTCGATCGCGACCTTCAGCCCATCGGCCGTGAAGGTGCCGGCGAACACGAGGCTCTTCGCGTTCTGCGAGATGTTGATGAAGCCGCCCGCGCCTGCGAGCCGCTTACCGAAGCGACTGACGTTGACGTTGCCCTCGGCATCGCATTGCGCAAGCCCCAGGCAGGCGAGGTCGAGGCCGCCGCCGTCGTAGAAATCGAATTGCTGGTTCTGGTGCAGCACAGCGGCCGGATTCAGGGCGGCGCCGAAATCGAGCCCGCCCTGCGGCAGGCCGCCGATCACGCCGGGCTCGGCGGTGAGGGTCAGGTATTTCAGCACCCGCTCCTCGGCGGCGACGGCCGCGACGCCCTCCGGCATGCCGATGCCAAGATTGACCACGCCCCCAGGGGGCAATTCGAACGCGCAGCGCCGGGCGACGATTTTTCTGGCGTCGAGCGCCATCGGCGGGATCCGGTCGAGCGGCACGCGCTGGCGGCCCGTGAAGGCGTGGTTGTAGGGCGTGCCGTAGGTCTGCCGATGGTTCTCCGGCTGGCTGAGCACCACGCAATCGACCAGGATACCCGGGACCTGCACCTCGCGCGGATTCAGCGAGCCGGCCTCGGCCAGACGCTCCACCTGCGCGATGACGAAGCCGCCCGAGTTCTTCGCCGCCATGGCGGCGGCGAGGTTGTCCAGCGTCAGCGCCTCGCGCTCCATGGTGATGTTGCCGGCGGGATCTGCGGTCGTGCCGCGGATCAGCGCGACGTTCACCGGGAACGCCTTGTAGTGGAGCCAGGATTCGCCGCCGAGTTCGACCACGTCGACGAGGTTTTCCGTCGTGACGGCGTTCAGCTTGCCGCCCTCCAGGCGCGGATCCACGAAGGTGCGCAAGCCCACCTTGGTGATGTGGCCCGGCGTATGGGCCGCGATCTCGCGGTAGAGATGCGAGACGACGCCGAGCGGCAGATTGTAGGCCTCGATCTGGCCTTCGACCGCCATGGCGCCGAGCTTCGGCACCAGCGCCCAATGGCCGCCGACGACCCGCTTCACGAGGCCCGGGAGTGCCAGCCGGTTGAGGCCGCGCTCCTTGCCGTCGCCCGGGGCGGCGGCGAACATCAGGCCGATCCCGTGCGGGCCGTTACCGGCTTCGAAACGGCGGGCCAGCGCCAGGATCAGCTCGTCGGGTGTGCCGATACCGACGAAGCCCGAGACCGCGACCATGTCGCCATCCTGCAGGATGGCGGCGGCCTCGTCGGCGCTGACGATCTTGTTCTTCAGGCTGCCCATGGGGTGATCCTCGGTGGCCGGACCGTGCGCCTTTCCCTTCCTCGTCTCCGGGCTACGACATTCACACATCGCTGGCCGAGACGCGCTCTCCTCCCCCCTGCGGGGAGGAGTTGGAGGTGGGGGTGGTGCAGAAGGCACCGGACCGCTCGATCCTGCGCCATCCCCACCCCTGACCCCTCACCGCAAGGGGGAGGAGAAACGCGCTTATTCCTCAAACTCGTGGCGTCCGACAGTGATACGGGAATCCGGTAGCCCCCCTCTGCGGGGGAGGGGAGGGGCGTTGCGCTGTGTGAGGACCGATCAGCGAGCATCCTACCCCCGCTGACCCAGCCAATCGGCGATGCCCGAGCCCAGCAACTTCTGCGCCTTGCCGCCGACAAAGACCCCGACATGGCCGCCGGGCAGACCCATCTCGGTGTAATCCGCAGTGCCGATCTTGTCCCTCAGCGCCTGCGAGGTGGCCGGCGGGATGATGTGGTCGTCCTGCGCGAACACGTTCAGCACCGGGCAGGTGATGGCCTTGAGATCCACCCTCCGGCCGCCAAGCTCGAAGGCACTCTGGACCAGCTTGTTGTCCTGATAGAGATCCTTCAACCACTGCTTGGCAGCTTCACCCGGATGATCCGGACGGTCGGCGATCCACTTCTCCATCCGCAAGAAATTCAAGAACTTCTTCTTGTCGTCCAGGGCGTCGAGCAGATCGAGGTTGTACTTGGTCATGGTCCGCATCGGCGTCATCATCGAGAACACCGAGCCCATGAAGGCGCCGGGCAGGGAGCCCTGCGCGTCGATCAGCCGGTCGATGTCCTCGGGCGTGAGCGAGCGCGTCCAGACGTTGATGAAGCCGTGACCCGCTCGGGCGTCGCGGGCATCGGCGTGGAAGTCGATCGGCGTGATGGTCAGCACCATCGCGTTGACGGTCTCGGGGTAAAGCGCCGCGTAGCAGGTGGTGAAGACACCGCCCTCGCAGATGCCGAGCAGGTTCACCTTCTCCCGCTCGACCGCCTCCTGGATGAAGGCGACGCATTCCGCGAGGTAGCCATCCACGTAATCGTCGATCGAGACGTAGCGGTCGGCCCGCCCCGGATTGCCCCAATCGACTACGTAGAGGTCGAGGCCGAGATTGAGCAGGTTGCGGACCAGCGAGCGGTCTTCCTGAAGGTCGGCCATCGTGTAGCGGCCGATCAGCCCATAGACGATCAGCACCGGCGGCAGGCCCTTGCTCTCGGCGAGCGGCCGGTAGCGGTAGAGGGTGACCTTGTCCTGGCTCCAGACCAGATCCTTCGGCGTGGTGGCGATCTCGACATCCGCGTCGCTGACATCGGCGAACAGCTTGGCGCCCTCGCTGAGGCGGCGCCCAAGGGTGCCGACCTCGGCCAGCAACGCAGCGGGGGTGAGATTCAGCGGAGCGGCCGGCCCCTTCGGGCTTTCCTGATCAGCCATGGGCGTTCTCCCCGACCTGTGAACCGCCCGCCTTGGACGCCTTGCCGGCCTGCCGGCGCTCGCGGCGGAGCGCCCGGACCTCCCGGCGCAGCTCGGTCAGGCTCTTATGCACGTCGTCGAGTTCGGCCCGGGTCGGCTGGCCGTAGAACTCCGCCAGGAAGGCTGCCACATCCTGCTGGGCGAGCCGGAGATCGGTGGAAGCGCGCAGCACCGCCCGCTGCGAGGTGAGAAACGTGTCCGAGCGCTGGATCTCCAGCAGGACCGTGTTGGCGGTCTCGATCCACCGGCTCATCATCTCACGGGCGGAGGCGAAACTCTCGCCGCGCTCGGCGCGGGCATTGGCCTCCTGGGCGAAGGTGCCGGCTGCACGGGTCCAGGCGTCGAGCATCACGGCCTGATGCTCGCTCTGCGCCCGCCGAAGCGCCGTCCAGGCGGTGAACAGGGCCGCGTAGCGCCGCTCGGTCTGCCACAGGTCGGCAAGCTGCGGGCCTTCGGACATGCGGGTCAGCGCGGAATCGAATTCGGCCGAGCCGCCGAGCCAGGCCTGCGGATCGAAGATTTTGGCGAGCACCGCGCCGGCGGTTGGATCCGGCGCGCCGGGACCGCCCTGGAGCGAGGCCGCGAGCGTCTGCGACAGCGCGGTCGCGGAGGTCCAGGCCTCGGTCAGCTTCGCCTGCGCCGTGGTGAGCCCGGTCAGATCCGTCGTCGGAAAACCCGGCCAGCCGAAGCCGGGGGTGGCTTGCCCGGTGCCAGGGGTGAAGAAGCCCGCGCCGGCCCGGGTCCAAAGCTCGCCCATGGCCCGGAACGCGTCGAACTGGTCCATGCTGGCGTTCCCCCGGATTTCCGACTCCGCGATGACGCGGAGCGTGTCGTCAGCTCACAGACCCGTCCGGACCCCCATCCAAACCGCCGCTCTCCAATCCGATCCCCTCATCCTGAGGTGCCGGAGCGCAGCGGAGGCCTCGAAGGAGGGCTCCAGCGAGCCACGTGATCCCTGGAACCCTCCTTCGAGGCCCGCTGGCGCGGGCACCTCAGGATGAGGTTGAGCGTCGGATGCGGAATCGGCGTCACGCCGCCGGTCGTGCCTCGCCCAGCGCCTCGGCGTAAATCTTGAAGGCGTCGTCGTAGGTGACCTCGCGCGGGTTGTTCACGAGGAGCCGCGTCTGCTTCATCGCGTCGGTGGCCATCCGCTCCAGATCCTGCCGGGCGACGCCGACCTCGGCGAGCGAGGCCGGCACCTTGCAGTCGCGGCAGATCGCGTCGAGGCTGTCGACGAAGCGCTTGGCGGCCTCGGCCGGCGGCAGGTCCGCGGCGGCGGGATCGAGGATCGGCGCCAGCTCGGCGTAGAGCGCCTCCGCGTGGGAGAGGTTGAAGCGCATCACCCCCATCAGCACCAGCGCGTTCGAGAGCCCGTGCGGCACGTGGAAGATCGCCCCGACCGGATAGGCCAGCGCGTGCACGGCCGCCACCGGCGCGTTGGCGAAGGCCATGCCGGCCAGCATCGCGCCGAGCAGCATGCCGGAGCGTGCCTCCAGATCCTTGCCGTCCGTGCAGGCCGTGCGGATGTTGGCCGACAGCAAGGCCAGAGCCTGCTTGGCGAGCTGGTCCGAGATCGGGTTCTTCTTGTTCTTGCTGGTGAACGCCTCGATGGCGTGGACCATCGCGTCGATGCCGGTGGCCGCCGTGACGTGGGACGGCAGCCCCAGCGTCAGCTCCGGATCGAGCACCGCCCAGTCGGGCAGGAGCTTTGGCGCGACGACGCCCTTTTTCTCGGTGGTGGGTGTCGTTACGATCGAGATCGGCGTCACCTCGGAGCCGGTCCCGGCCGTGGTCGGGACCAAAATCAGCGGCAGCCGGTCGCCCTTGGCGAGACCGACGCCGTAGATCGAATCCAGCGGTTCATCCGACTTCGCGAGATAGGCCACGAGCTTGGCGGTATCGAGCGCCGAGCCGCCGCCGATCGACAGGACCAAGTCGGTCCCGAGCTCCCGGGCGTGCTTGGCCGCCGCCTCGATCACCGTGGAGGGCGGATCGGCCACGACATCCTCGTAGACGTCGAGCGTGATGCCGGCTTCCGCCAGAGCCGCCTCGGCGGCCTTCGTAAGCCCGGCGCTGCGCACGCCCTTGTCGGTGACCAGCAACACGCGCTTGGCCCCGAAGCTGCCAACGATCTCCGGCAGTTTCTTGGAGGCGCCGGCCTCGAACAGCACGTTCGGCGTGGTCTGGAAGGTGAACGGGTTCATCGCACTGCCCTGTCTTGCTGGCCGACCGTTGGTGAGACCGAGGTCACTCGGCCGGCTCGAAATCCTTCACCTTCTCGCGCAGCTCCTCGACCAGCACGCGGGTGTTCTCGGAATAATCGATCGGCACCGCCACGAGGTGGACGCCGCCTTCCGCGAAGGCGCGGTCCAGGGTCGGCACGAGGTCGTTCACCGCTTCGACTCGATGGCCCTTGGCGCCGTAGGCCTGCGCGTAGAGCACGAAATCCGGATTGCCGAAGGTCATGCCGAAATCGGCGAACTTATCGACCGCCTGCTTCCAACGGATCATCCCGTAGGCGGAGTCGTCGAGGATCAGAACCACGAGGTTGAGCTTGAGCCGCACCGCGGTCTCCAGCTCCTGGCTATTCATCATGAAGCCGCCGTCGCCGCACACCGCCATCACCCGGCGGTTCGGATAGAGCATCGCCGCCATCATGGCCGAGGGCAGGCCGGCGCCCATCGTGGCGAGCGCGTTGTCGAGCAGCAGCGTGTTGGCCACGTAGGTGCGGTAGTTCCGGGCGAACCAGATCTTGTACATGCCGTTGTCGAGGCACACGATCCCGTCCTCCGGGATCACCCGGCGGACGTCGCGCACCAGCCGCTGCGGCGTTACCGGGAAGCGGTCCTCGCCGGCGCGGTCGGCGATGTGGTTCAGGATGTGCTCGCGCAGCGGCAGCAGGGCGCCGGCATTCGGCAGCTTGCCCTCCAGCCGGTCGGCCAGGATCTTCAGGGTCGGCCCGAGATCGCCGACCACCTCGGCATCGGGATAATAGACCTGCTCGACGTTGGCCGGCATGTAGCCGATATGCAGCACCTTCTGGTCGGCCTGGCCCATGAAGAAGGGCGGCTTCTCGATCGTGTCGTGGCCGATGGCGATGATCAGGTCGGCCTTGTCGATCGCCTCGTGGACGTAGTCGCGCTCGGACAGGGCGGCGGTGCCCATGTACAGGCTGGTGCCGCTGGCGACCGTGCCCTTGCCCATCTGGGTGGTGAAGAACGGGATCTGGGTGCGCCGGACGAAGCCGCCGAGATCGCCCGTGGCGCGCGGCCGGCTCGCGGCGGCGCCGAGCATCACCAGCGGGCGCTTGGCCTTGAGGATCATGGCGGCGGCCCGGTCGATCGCGGTCGGGTGGGCGACCGGGATGTCGATCGGGTGCGGCGGCACCATGTTGGCCTCGGCCTCCTCGGCCGCGATGTCCTCGGGCAGTTCCAGCAGAACCGGCCCGGGCCGCTCCTCGGTGGCGACCCGGAAGGCGTCGCGCACGATTGCGGGGATCGACGAGGCGGAGACGATCTGGCGGGCCATCTTGGTGATCGGCTTCATCGAGCTGATCACGTCGACGATCTGGAACTTGGCCTGCCGCGAGGACAGGATGCCCTTCTGGCCGGTGATGATGATCATCGGCATCGCGCCGAGATGCGCGTAGGCCGCGCCGGTGGAGAAGTTCAGGGCGCCCGGGCCCAACGTCGAGAGGCACACGCCCGGCCGGCCGGTGAGGCGGCCATGGGTGGCCGCCATGAAGCTCGCCGCCTGCTCGTGGCGGGTGAGCACCAGCTCGATCTTGGACGTGCGCAGGGACTCGACGACGTCGAGGTTCTCCTCGCCGGGGATGCCGAAGATGCGGTCGACCCCCTCGTTCTCGAGGGCGGCGACGAGGAGATCTGAACCCTTGGGCATGCGAGGTCTCGCTGGTGCGTCGGCGTATCGGCGTCGCTCGGCGAAGAATGTCTTGGCGGCGCTTGGGGTGGTTAGAGAGCCGCCACCGGAAGTGGTCAAGACCGGTTCAGGCCCGAACAGTCACAGAGGCGGCGCGATGCTATCTCCACCAGACTTGCCGCACCCCGGAACGTCGTTGCACGGTCAAGGTTGTCGAGCGGTCAGGGAATTTTGAATACATGGAACGGACGGCCATCGAGCAGGACACAGCGGCGGACATGGCCGCCGGGGCGACCGAGCCGGACACGGGTCCGGTTCTGGCGCCGATCGCGGATTTCCCGCGCATCGACCTGCGCGTCGGCGTCGAATCGTGGGACAAGCGCCGTCAGGTCGGGAAGGCGCTCCGGGATGCGGTGCCCCACGCGGCCCTGGGCGAATGCGCGGACGATCCGGACCGGCCCGACCCGATCGCCCTGATCGAGGCGGCCCATGAAGGGCGCCAACCGCATCTGATCCCGTTGCGGGTCGCCCGGATGGCGACCTCGCCCTTCGCGTTCCTGCGCGGGGCCGCGCATGTCATGGCCTGGGACCTGTCGCGCGGGCACCGCAGCGGCATCGACGTGGTGATGAACGGCGATGCCCACACCGACAATTTCGGTCTGTTCGGCACGCCCCAGCAGGACATCGTCCTCGATCTCAACGATTTCGACGAGGTGACGATCGGCCCGTGGGAATGGGACCTGAAGCGCCTTGCCGCCGGTCTCGCGATCGCAACCGCGGAGGCCGGCGCCTCGGCGCGCGATTCCCGCGCGGCGGTCATCGAGGCGGTCTACGGCTACCAGCATACGATGCGGCGGCTGGCGCCCCAGGGCTCCCTCGATATCTGGTATCAGACGACGCGGGTCGACACGCCCCACATCTCCGGGCTGCGGCTTGATGCCGAGGGCCGGGCCGTTGTGCGGCACGCGGTGGACAAGGCCCGGCGGCGGAACAACCGGAGCCTGCTGTCGCAGGTGGCGGAACGACGGACCGACGGGAGCTGGCGTCTCAAGACGGACGCGCCGATCCTGACCCCGGTGGACGACGCCACGCGGGAGAGCGTCGTCACCGGTTTGGAGCGCTACGCCGAGACCCTGCCGCGCGAGCGGCGCTTCATGCTCGATCGCTACCATGTGGTCGACGTGGCCCACCGGGTCGTCGGTGTCGGCAGCGTCGGAACCCGGGCCTATCTGGCCCTGCTGTTCGGCAATTCCGACGCGGACGCGCTGTTCCTCCAGGTCAAGGAGGCGGTCCGCCCGGCCCACGCGCCGTACCTGCCGGGGATGCCCGATCCTTACGCCGGTCACGAGGGCGAGCGGGTGATCTACGGCCAGCGCCTGCTCCAGGCGGTGGGCGATCCGCTGCTCGGCTGGACCAGCATCGCCGACCGCCCGTTCTACGTGCGCCAGATGAAGAATTTGAAGGGTGCGATTCCGCTGGCGCGGATGTCGGGGGCCTCGCTTCAGACCTTCTCGTATGCCTACGGGACCCTGCTGGCCCGTGCCCATGCCCGCACCGGGGATGCGGCGGCGATCACCGGCTATTGCGGCAGCGGCAAGAACGATCATCTCGCCGCCGCGATCGCCGACTGGGCGAGCGCCTATGCGGCGCGCAACGCCGCCGACTTCGCGCTGTTCCGCGACGCGATCGCGAGCGGGCGGCTGGAGGCCGCGGAGGATCCGTGCCTGTAGAGCATCAACCCGAAAGGTGGTCGCTGGCTTTCGGAAAACGCTGATGCGAAGACAAGGATCTCGAGCATCGCGTCAGATGATGCCGGGCGGCGGTGGCTCGTGGGCGAGCCGCACCAGCAGGTCCCGCAGCCAGCGATGGGCCGGATCGCGGTCGTAGGAGGCGTGCCAGAGCATCGAGACGGCGACATCCTCCAGCGCGACCGGCACCGGGCTCACGCTGAGTTCCAGCGCGCTCGCGAAGGAGGTGGCAAGCCGCGCATGCATGGTGGCGATCACCGGCGCGGCGCGCACGAGGAACGGCACGACCAGGAATCGCGGCGTGGTCACGGCGAGGGTCCGCGACCGGCCGATCTGGGCGAGCGCGTCATCCACCACCCCGTGGGCCGTCTCCCGCAGGGAGGTCAGCACGTGGGGAAACCGCAGGTAATCGTCGAGGCCGATCGGCGGCTCGAGGCCGATCAACGCGGCGTTGAACAGCACCACGTAGCTGTCCCGGTAGAGCAGCCGCTGCTTGTGGTGGATCTGCCCCTCTGAGAACAACCCGATGGCGATATCGACCCGGTCGGCATCGAGTTCGTCGAGGATTCGCGACCGCTCGACGGAGCGCAGCAGCAGCCGGATACCCGGCGCCTCCCGGCGGAGCTGCGCGATCAGGCGCGGCCCGAGCAGCACCTCGACGCTGTCGGGCAGGCTGATCGTGAAGGATCGATCCACGGTGGCCGGCTCGAAGCGTTCCTCACGATGGACCAGCGCCTGAACCTGCCGAAGAGTGGCGCGCAGGGGTTCGGCGATCTTGAGCGCCCGAGGCGTCGGTCGCATCCCGTCCGGTGCGCGGGTCAGAAGCTCGTCGTCGAACAGGCGGCGCAGGCGGGCAAGGCTCGAACTCATCGCCGATTGGCCGACCCCGATCCGGGCCGCCGCCCGGGTGACGCTGCGCTCATCGAGGAGCGCGTCGAGGGCGACAAGGAGATTCAGGTCGATCCGGCTGAGGTCGATATGGTCGATGGCCACGGGCGATTCGGTTCGTTGGTCTCGGCGCCGAGCTATAGCAACAACGGCGCGATTTAGGGTTTCGAGGTAGATTTCGCTGACAGTCTTGGATTGAGGAAGAGGCAAGCGGGCTCCGCGGGTCGGAAGAGGGGAGCGACGGTGCAGAATATGGCTCGGCCCATCGTGAAGGTCGCATCCCTTCCGGAACTCGGGCTCCCCTTTTGTGGGACTTCGTCCCGACCCGACACCCGCTGACGCAGGGGCCACCGTCCCCCCTTGCGGCTACAAGCTACAAAGGTTTGCGGTCTCGGCGGGGCGTGCCCGCCCGGAAGAGCGCGGGTCCCCTCTCCCGAGCGGGAGAGGGACAGGGTGAGGGTCGAGAATGTTCAGAATGAAGCGCGCAGCCGCAGCGCATCGATCGCGTGCTCCGTCCGGGGAGCTCTCATCCCTCACCCCAACCCTCTCCCGAACGGGAGGGGGGGCCCGTCGCGCTCCCTCATGAGCCGTGTACCTCAAAACTGTGTAGCCCGTAGGCAGAGGGGGGAGGGGAGAACCGGCCGCAGCCCGCCTGCCATTCGTCCTTGACAATGTTCCTATTTTGTGCTCATTAGCCGCCACCTGTCCGCGGCGGCCTGGGAGCGATCCCGGGGCGTCCTTCGGGGGCCCGCCCGGTGGCTGACCGGGCGGGTCCGGGGACGGGGCGGTGCCCGCGTCGGTGGCTCTCAGCCGCCATCGCCCCGGGCGGCGGACCGGTACGGGGCGTGCCTCGGATGCGGGCGTGAGACCGGGCGGCAGTTTGCCCGGCGGGGGGAGGAAATGCCCCCCGCGCCGACCCGCGTCTGGGCTGACCCTGAGCGACCTGCGGACCCGCCCACGACGAGGCGGGGGACGGCTGGAAGGCCACGGCGCCGATGCGGGTTCCGGGGGTGCGTGCACCCCGCCCGAGACCGCTAACGGGGAGTCGCAGGATCGGGACGTCGGAGACACCGCGACGAGAAAGACGGCACCGGCCGGGGACCATGCCCGGTCGATGCCGCGGGCGCCGCGGGGACCGGATCCCGCGCGTTACTTGGCCGACACCTGGGTTCCCGCGGCGTCCCGCGTCCCGCGTGTTGCTTCTTGGGCCATGCCCCCGGCGCCGAAAGGCGCGCGGGGACGATGATGCGCGTCCGAGAGCAACCCAACCTGCCGGGTCACGCCGGCATCGGCTCGCGCGGCTCGGTGTAGTCGTAGAGGCGCGGCGCGGGGATCTCGTCCTTGGCACCCATCCGCGCCACGAGATGGTCGGCGACCCGAAGGGCATTGGCGATGATCGTCAGGGTCGGATTCACGGCGCCGATCGAGGGGAAGAAGCTCGCGTCGGTCACGTACAGGTTGTCGAGCTGATGGGCCTTGCAATTCCGGTCCAGGACCGAGGTCGCCGGATCGTCGCCGAACCGCAGCGTCCCGGCCTGGTGGGCGGTGCCGCCGATCGGCACGTTCTTGCCGAGGTAGAGCGAGCGGTCGAACAGCTGCGGGTGGATGTCGGTGAAGCTGCAGATCTGCTGGAGCTTATGCCGCAGGCGCTTGTGCGCCTCGCTGTTCGTCTCGGTGAGATCGAGATGGACCTTTCCGTCCTTGTAGAAGATCCGGTTCTGCGCCAGCGGGATGTCCTCGGAGGTCAGCCAGAAATCGACCGAATGCTTGGCGATCCAATCGAACGGCTTGTTGGGGAACCATTGCAGGAATCCGGGCAAGCCCTCGCCGTGGATCTGCGCGCCGTCGGACTTGCCGACCATCTGGATGTGGCCGAGGGGGAAATCCCAGCCGTCCTTCGGGTCGGGATCGCCGAAATAGAAGTCGTTGAGGCCGAGTGTCTTCTGGAATCGCGTCGGGTTCGGCGTCTTCGAGATCGCCAGAATCGTCGAGTTGTTGTGGCGCATGTAGTTGCGCCCGACCTGATCGGAGCCGTTGGCGAGACCGGTCGGGTGCCGGTCGCTCGCCGAACGGAGCATCAGCAGGGCCGACGACAGGGCCCCGCAGGCCACCACCACGAGGTCGGCCGAGGCTTCGAACGGCGCGCCGTCGCGCTCACCCACCACACCGGTCACGGTCCGTCCGGCCGGATCGGTGACGAGACGCTCGATCATGGTGCGGGTGAGCAGCGTGAGGTTCGGGCAGTCCCGCAGGGCCGGATCCACCACCATGGTCTGCGCGTCGGACTTGCCGTTGGTGGGGCAGGGGAAACCGTCGAAGGATTCACACTTGATACAGGGCGAGGTCGGCACCGCCCGACCGTCCTTCTCCACGAGGCGCACGCCGACGGGGAGGTGGAACGGCTGGTGGCCGGCCTGCTTCAGGTTGTCGAACAGCTCCTGAATCCGGGGTTCGTTCGCCACCGGCGGATGGGCGTAGGGCTTCCTCGACCACGGCTCGGTCGGATCCTCGCCGCGCAGGCCGTGGACGTGGAACAGCTCTTCGGCGGCTTGGTAATAGGGCTCGAATTCGTCGTAGCCGACCGGCCAGGCCGGCGCGATCCCGTCCTCGTGGCGGATCTCGGAGAAGTCCTGCTCGCGGAGGCGGAACAGGATCGAGCCGTAGAATTTGGAGTTTCCACCGACGTAATAGTGCAGGCCGGGATGGAAGCTCTCGCCGTCCGAGGAATACCACGTCTCCTTGGCCTGATAGTAACCGTCGACGATCACCGCCTGGCTGTCCCAATTGCGGGGCTCGCGCAGGAGATAGTCGCCGCGCTCGACCAGCAGGATGCGCTTGCCGGTCTGGGCCAGACGCCACGCCATCGTCCCGCCCCCCGGGCCGGATCCGACGATGATGACGTCATAGTGCTCACCGGGCATGGGGTGTCTCCGTCCGGGCCGAATGTCCTGGGCCCATCGTCCTGGCAGGCAACTCGCGAGCTGCCAATCGGATCGCGCTTCGGCGGCGTATTCGACGACACGCGCTGCAACCGCCGGTTAAGCGCATTTCCCAACACGGCCTTCAGCTTCGCCTGCGATCCTGCGGCGGACCGGCCTCCTGCCGGGGAGGCATCGATGGTCGTCGAGGACATTGCGCTGGTTCTGGCGCTCGTGGTCGCCGCCGCGCTCGCGGTCGATCGATGGCGCGTGCGGCGGGCCGGGCCGGACGACGGCGAGGCCGAACGGATGCACGACCGCCTGTGGCGGATCAGCGAGAGCGAGGACCGCTACCGTGCCCTCGTGGCCGCGACCACCGAGGTGATCGTCCAGCGCGACGCCCGGGGCCGCATCACCTACGTCAACGAGGAGTATGCCCACCTCCTCGGGCGCGAGCCGATCGAACTGCTCGGCGCGCAGACCGACCTTGAGATCCTGGATCGCAACGCCGTCGAGATCGGCGGCGACGGGGTCCGCCGCATGGAGGCGCAGGTCCGCACGGTCGATGGCCGCGTGCGCTGGTTCGCCTTCGTCGAGATGCCGGTGGCGCATGGCGACGCGATGCACTGGCTGCGTGCGGGCCGGGACGTGACCGCCCGGGTGGAGGCGATCCGCAGCCGCGACGCCGCGCTGGAGCGGGCGGAATCGGCGAGCGTCGCGAAGTCCCGGTTCCTTGCGACCGTCAGCCACGAGATGCGCACACCGCTCAACGGTATCCTGGGGATGGCCGAACTCGTCCTCGGGACCGAACTCAATCCGGAGCAGCGCACCTATGTGGAGGCGGTGCGCACCAGCGGCCAGGCGCTGCTCGGCCTGATCGACGGCGTCCTCGACTTCTCGCGGATCGAAGCCGGCCGTCTCGATCTCGCCGCCGAGCCGTTCAGCCTGCCGTCCGTGGCGGAGGGCGTGGTCGAGCTGCTGGCGCCGCGGGCGCAGGACAAGGGGATCGAGATCGCCCTCGACGTGGCCGAAGGCTTTCCGACGGGTCTCGTGGGCGATGCCGACCGGGTGCGGCAGATCCTGATCAATCTCGCGGGCAACGCCATCAAGTTCACCGAGCGGGGCGGCGTCGGTGTCAGCCTCACGTTCGCGCCAAGCGAGACCGGCCCGAACGAGGTGGTGCTCACCGTCGCGGATACCGGGCCGGGAATCCCGGAGGATCGTCTGCCGATCCTGTTCGAGGAGTTCGAGCAGGGGGACGGCAGCGCCAGCCGGAGCCACGAGGGCACCGGGCTCGGTCTCGCCATCACCCGGCGCCTCGTGACCCGGATGGGCGGACGGATCGAGGCGACCTCCTGCGTCGGGCGGGGCACCACCTTCCGGGTCCTGCTGCCGCTTCCGGAGGTCGTCGCGAGCGACCGCTCCGATCCGCTGCCGCGCCTCGACGGGCGGCGCTGCCTGATCGTGGCCGATTCACCGTTCCAGGCGCCCTACCTTGCCCGCGGCCTGTCCCGGGGCGGCGCAGCGACGGTGATCGTCGACACCCTGGAATCCGGGCTCGACGCCCTGTCGGGCGCAGCCTTCGACGTCATGCTGGCGGATCGGGCGCTGGGGGATGCGGCGGTGCGGCAGCTCGCCGACGCGGCCCGGGCCTGCGGCGTCAGCTGCAGCCTCGTGCTGCTCTCACCGTTCGATCGGCGCGGCTTCGGCGCCGCGGGGGCAGCCGGGTTCGACGGCTACCTGATCAAGCCCGTCCGGGAGCGGTCCCTGTTCGAGCGCCTGTTGGCGCCCCCCGGCCCGACCGAGGTCCCGGCCACTCCGCCCGCCGCCCTGCCGCGGGCCGGCGCCGGGATGCGCGTCCTTCTCGCCGAGGACAACCCGATCAACGCCCTGCTGGCGACGCGCGCCCTGGAACGCCTCGGCGCCGAGGTCGTCCATGCCGTCGATGGCATGGCGGCGCTGGAACAGCTCGACACGAACGGCCCGTTCGACCTCGCGCTGATCGATGTGCGCATGCCGCGCCTCGACGGGCACGAGACCGCCCGCCGGATCCGCGCCGCCGAATCGGACGGTCCCGACCATCTCCATCTCGTCGCGCTCACCGCCAATGTCAGCCGCGAGGACGAGGCCGCCGCCCGGGCGGCCGGCTTCGACGGGTTCCTGGCGAAGCCGCTCAACCTGAAGCTCCTTCCGGCATTGCTGGAGCGCCGCTCGGCGCAGGCGGCCTAGGAGGCTCTCCGCCGCGTGGACATCGGTTCGGCCCACACGAACGACTCGGAGCCGCGCCCGCGTTGACAGGTCGGCTCCTCCCACGCCAACAGGATCCCATGTCGTCAGCCGTTCATCCGTCGCCCGAACCGCGCTCGTCGAGCGACGCGCTCGTCGTCTGGGGCATCGTCGCCCTGGTGATCGCCACGGTCCTGCTCGGCGCGCTTCTGCCGGCCCGTCACCCGGCGCCGGCGCGCTCCGTCGCCGAGGATCCGACCTGCCTCGAATGGACCGACGGCTGCCAGGCCTGCCAGCGCCTCGCCGAGGGACCGGCGTGCTCGCTCCCGGGCATCGCCTGCCAGCCCGTCGCGCCGCACTGCCTGCGCCGCGCCGACGGGTGAGCCTCGGCGCGCCGGTTCTCCGCTTCGCGCCAAGTCCGAACGGGCGCCTTCATCTCGGACACGCCTACTCCGCCCTGCTCAACGCCGATCTCGCTGAGCGGATGGGCGGGATCTGCCGCCTGCGTATCGAGGATATCGACCCACAGCGCTCCAAGCCCGCGCTGATCGACGCGATCTTCGCCGATCTCGCTTGGCTCGGCCTGCGCTATCCCGAACCGGTCCGGCGCCAATCCGACCACATGGGGGACTACTGGGCCGCCCGTGACGACCTGATCGACCGGCGGCTCGCCTATCCGTGCTTCTGCTCGCGTGGCCAGGTCCGCGCTCTGGCTGAGTCAGGCAACACAACGGCCTGCGATCCGGACGGCGCCCCGCTTTATCCCGGCACCTGCCGGAGCCTCGACCCCGCCCGCGTCGCCGAGAACCTCGCCTGGGGCGCGCCGCATACCTGGCGTCTCGATATGACGGCCGCGCTCCGATACACAGGCCCGGACCTCGCCTACGTCGCCTTCGACGCGACAGGCGCACAGCGGATCGCCGCCGATCCCGCCCGTTGGGGTGACGCGGTGATCGCCCGCCGGGACATCCCGACGAGCTATCATCTGGCCGTGGTGCACGACGACGCGGCGGAGGGGATCAGCCATGTGGTGCGCGGCCGCGACCTGGAGGCGGCCACCGACCTCCACGTTCTGCTCCAGAAACTCCTCGGACTTCCGACGCCGCAGTATCGGCATCACCCGCTGCTGCTCGATGCGGAAGGTGAGAAACTCGCCAAGTCGCGGGGCTCGCAATCGCTCGCCGATCTCCGCGAGGCCGGCATCACGCCCAGACAGATTCGCACGCAGCTCGGGTTCGGCTGAACAGACGGAATGGCCTCAGCGCACGATCGCGTCGCGCTGGGCAAGGGCGGTCGCGCTCTTCGACTTCTGCATCGTGACGTCGATCTGCTCGCGCTGCCGTCTGAACTCGGCGAGCAGGCGCCCGTCGAGTTCGCGGCCGCGGGGAACGCGGATCTTCATCGGGTCCACGAAATGGCCGTTGATGATCACCTCGTAATGGAGGTGGGGTCCGGTCGAGAGACCCGTCGAGCCGAGATAGCCGATCACCTGTCCCTGCCGGACCTTGACGCCCTCCCGGATACCGCGGCCGAACCGTTGCATGTGGTTGTAGGTCGTCACGTAGCCGTTGATGTGCTGGATCTCGACCCGGTTGCCGTAGCCGCCCGACGTCATCTCGGCCCGTATCACCACGCCATTCCCGGTGGCCATGATCGGCGTACCGATCGGGTTCGCCCAATCGACGCCCGTGTGAAGGCGCGCGTAGCCCAGGATCGGATGGCGCCGGTAGCCGAAGCCGGAGCGCATGATCCCATCGGCGATGGCTTTGCGCAGCAGAAATTTCTTGAGTGATCGCCCCTGCTCATCGAAATAGTCGATGGTGCCGTCGTCTGGGGATTGGAACCGGTAGACCTTGTGCGTCTCGCCGCCGACTGTCAGCGCCGCGTAGAGCAGGTCTGGCCGGTCCGCACTCGCCTCGTCGTCGTAGCTATAGAAGACATCGACATCGTCACCGCTGCCGATCCGGCGCTGGAAGTCGAGGTCGTAGCTGAAGATGCGGACGATATCCTCCACGGTCGATCGCGGCAGACTGTGGCGCGCGGCCGTTTCGTAAAGGCTTTGATAGAGCCGGGGACCAGAGCCCGTATCCAAGTCCTCATCGTCGCCGGCATCGGCCGGCTGCTGCGGCTTGGCGGAGGGTGCCTCCTCGGCAGGGGGAGCCACCGAGACGAAGGCACCGCGATCGTTCAGGGCAGCAATCCCTTCGATGCCGGCCTCGCCGTACAGCACCACACGTGTGACCTGGCGCGGGTCGCCGGGGCGCGGGCCCGGCGCGATCTGCACGCGCATCGGCTGACCCTCGGCAAGAGCGGCCAGACGCGCCTTGCCACCGAGGGCCGCGACGACGCCGCGGATCACGTCGTCGCCCGCGAATCCGGTGGCCTTGAGCGTGCTCTCGACGGTCTCGCCGCGCTTGAGCGCGAGGTCGCGCTCCTCGACGAGCGGCGCCTCGTTGGGCTTCAGCTCGAGCTTGGCGACCTTCGTGACGTTCTCGGGGACGACGAGAACCTCGATGGACTTGAACGGATTCGCATCCTTGGGTCCGGCACCGTCCGTGTCGCCGGCGGAACCTTGCCGAAGGGTTCGCGACAGCATGATCTGCGGCGCGATCGGAATCGTGGCCCGGCGGCCGGCCTCGGCGGCGATGCGCCGTTCCTCCTCGACCTGCGCGGTGACGTCGTCGTCGGTGAGCCCTGGTGCATTGGCCGCGTCGGCGACATCGGCGAGGTCACGCTTGACGACTGTGACTTCAGCCCCGGGGGCGTCGGCCGCGGCATCGGGTGCACGCTCGAGAGGTTCGTCGGACACGAACTTCATGGGATCGAAGCGCGGCGGCTCTGTCGTGTAGACCCCGGTCGTCATCGACAGCGGCGTGCTGAGCCGCACGAACGCCTTGGCTTTGATGATCTCGCGATCACCCAGCCTGACCGTAACCGGTGCCCGGAAACTCTGCTTGGCCGACGCAATCATCAGGTTGCGCACGAGCCGGTCGCCCTTACGGGCCAGATTGGCGCCGCTCTCGCTCGGCTGCGGACGGGCAGGAACGGTGACGCGCTCGGGGATGGCAGCGAAGGAGACATCGCCCTGGAGAGAGACATGAAGCGCCGCCGCGATCAGGCAGGCTCCGGTCAGGCCCGTGAGGGTACTGGCGCAGAGCCAGCGCAAATTGACCGACCGCCGATCAATCTGGCTCGCGGTTGCGCCGAGCTCATCGAGCGGCGCCTGGAGCCCGCGCCCGAAGCTCGAGGAGGCCACATCACCGATCTTAAGTCGCGCGCGCTTCACTCGATGGCCCTGAGAAGACGATGGCGAACGGAGCGTCAGGCGGGTCTCTAAAAGAACCCGCGGCCGGGTTCCGCCGCACCGGAGCGGGTGGGCGCCACCGGCCCGACCATCTCAAGACGCAGCGTGTCCAGATTGAGGCGCCCTGCACGCACCTGCAAGCTGGCATCGGCTCCCGAAGGCACAGGCCCGACGGGGCGGGGGGGGGGGGGCAGATTTCCGCAAAAAG